>CAURYQ010000001.1:0-128761 GCA_963529135.1 uncultured Pseudomonas sp.
CCTCGCGCCGCGATGGGCCGCAGCGCGGCCCCGGCTTTTGAGCAGACACGGATGATCAAGCCTGCCACCCGGATGTCTGCCAGCCTTCAGGTGCTAAGGGAGTTAACAACGGTCCAGAAGGGCAACTGTCCCGCACCACTCTCATAGGCGAGTGAAGTTCCGGGTGGGAGCGGCCTCGCGCCGCGATGGGCCGCAGCGCGGCCCCGGCTTTCGAGCAGGCACCGACGATCAAGGCTTGTCCTCAACCCGACAACACCCCCGCCCAGCGCCCCCCTTAATCAACCCCAACAAAGCCACCCGTCTGGTGATGCCACAGCCGCGCATACAACCCGCGCTGCTCCAGCAACTCGGCATGGCTGCCCACCTCCACGATTCGCCCCTTGTCCAGCACCACCAGCCGGTCCATGCGGGCGATAGTTGAAAGGCGGTGGGCGATGGCGATTACGGTCTTGCCCTGCATCAGCGTTTCCAGGCTCTCTTGAATCGCTGCTTCCACTTCCGAATCCAGCGCCGAAGTGGCTTCATCCATGATCAGAATCGGCGCATTCTTCAGCAGTACCCGCGCAATCGCGATGCGCTGGCGCTGGCCACCGGACAACTTCACCCCACGCTCACCCACATGCGCATCCAGGCCCGTACGGCCCTGAGCGTCGGACAACTGAGGGATGAACTCATCGGCGCGGGCCCGGCGCACCGCTTCCTGCAACTCGGCATCACTGGCATCGGGCCGGCCGTACAGCAGGTTTTCGCGAATCGAGCGGTGCAGCAACGACGTGTCCTGGGTGATCATGCCGATCTGCGCCCGCAAACTCGCCTGGCTTACCTGCGCGATGTCCTGGTCATCGATCAGAATACGCCCGCCCTGCAGGTCATACAGGCGCAGCAGCAAGTTCACCAAGGTCGACTTCCCCGCGCCAGATGGGCCGATCAGCCCAATCTTCTCACCCGGCCGAATCGCCAGGTCCAGCCCCTCGATCACATTCCGCGCTTCGCCATAATGAAAGCGCACGTCCTCGAACCGCACCGCGCCTTGGGTCACTTTCAAGGCCGGGGCGGCAGGGCGGTCGGTGACCGTGACAGGCTGGGCGATGGTCTGCAGGCCGTCCTGCACCATGCCGATGTTCTCGAAGATGCCGTTGACCACCCACATGATCCAGCCGGACATGTTCACGATGCGGATGACCAACCCCGTGGCCAGGGCAATGGCCCCCACCGTGATCAACGACTGGCTCCACAACCACAGCGCAAGCCCGGTGGTGCCGACGACCAGAAAACCGTTCAACGTGGTGATGACCACGTCCATGCTGGTGATCACCCGCGACGCCAGCTGGGTTTTCTCGGTCTGTTCGCTGATCGCCTCACGGGCATACTGCTGCTCGTGATCGGTATGGGCGAACAGCTTGAGCGTGGCGATGTTGGTGTAGCCATCGACGATACGGCCCATCAACTTGGAGCGAGCATCGGACGACACCACCGAGCGCGCCTTCACGCGCGGCACGAAATACGTCAACGCAGCAATGAAACACAGTATCCAGACCACCAACGGCAACATCAGCCGCCAGTCAGCCTCGGCAAACAACACCAGCGAGGTGATGGCGTAGATCAGCACATGCCATAGCGCATCCACCGCCTGCACCGCCGAGTCACGCAGCGAGTTGCCAGTTTGCATGATGCGCTGGGCAATGCGCCCGGCGAAGTCGCTCTGGAAGAAGTTCAGGCTCTGCTTGAGCACATAACTGTGGTTCTGCCAGCGGATCATGCTGGTCATGCCAGGGTTGATGGCCTGGTGCACCAGCAGGTCATGCAGGCCGAAGAACAAGGGCCGCAGCAACAGCACCACCACCAGCATCCAGATGAGTTCGCCACTGTGCTCGCTGAAGAAACCGGCATTGGGCGTACCCTGAGCCAGGTCGATGATGCGGCTTAGGAAGCTGAACATCGCCACTTCGATCAGCGACGCGATCAAGCCTACCACCAGCAAGGCCAGGAAGCTGGGCCATACCTGGCGCAGGTAATAGTAATAGAACGCCCACACACCGCCCGGCGGCGCTTCGCTCGGTGCGTCACGGAAGATGTCGATCAGTTGCTCGAAACGGCGGTACAGCATCAGCGTTGAAACTCCTGTTCAACCGACCGGCAGGCGGGTCACGTCCCTGTGAGACCCGCGATCAATCGATGCGTTTAGCCGACTTGATGAAGACCGGGTCGGCTGGCACGTCGCGCATGCCCTTCTTGACGGTGGTGGGCGAGTTGACGATCTGGTCGACCACCTCCATGCCCTTGGTCACCTTGCCGAATACGGCATAGCCTGCGTCACGGCCAGGGTTGAGGAAGTCGTTGTCGGCCACGTTGATGAAGAATTGGCTGGTGGCCGAGTTCGGGTTCGAGGTACGGGCCATGGCCAGGGTGCCGCGCGTGTTCTGCAGGCCGTTGCTGGCCTCGTTGCGGATCGGGTCCTGGGTGTCCTTCTGAACCATCTGCTCGGTGAAGCCACCGCCTTGCACCATGAAGCCCGGGATCACACGGTGGAAGATGGTGTTGTTGTAGAAGCCGCTGTCCACGTACTGCAGGAAATTCTTGGTGCTCACCGGCGCTTTTTCGGCGTTGAGCTCGATTTCCACCTGGCCGAAACTGGTGTCCAGCAAAACGTGCGGCGTCTTGTCGGAAGCCATGACACTGGTGGCCAAAGCCATGGAGCAGGCGGTAAGCAGAAGTTTTTTCAGCATGGGCGCAAAGGTCCTTCAAGGTCGAGGCGGCTGCGTTGGAGGGCAGCCGGTACGGATGGAAAACGTCGCGTGGAACGAGGCATTAGCCTGCCGTGAATCGTCGGCCACTGCCAGTGCTGCTTGCGTGTCCGGTGCCGGCGCGGAACGTCTGGAGGTGTCGGGGAGCAATCACCGGCTGCAATTACCAAGCTCGGACAGCCAATCGGCCCCCGCGTTCGCACCCGGCCAGGGCCGCGGTGCTCACGCCTGGGCGGGCGCCGCGAAGGGTACATCCAAAGGTGCGGTATCGAAGTTGCGCAGCAGGTCGATCAGGATTTGCGTGGCCGGCCCCAGGGATTTTTCCTTGCTCGCGTAAAGGTAGAACAGCGGATGACGGCTGCCCCCCTGGTCCAGAGGCAACGGCTTGAGCACACCATCGCGCAACTCGCGCTCGATCATGTGCCGCGGCAACCACGCAAAGCCCAGACCACTGCTGACGAAAGTGGCAGCCGTACCCAGGCTGCCCACCGTCCAGCGCTGCTCGGCCCCCAGCCAACCCACGTCCCGCGGCTGCGACCTGCCGGAATCGCGAATCACCACCTGCAACTGGCTTTCCAGGTCCTGGAAGGTCAGCTCGCGGCCGAGCCGGTGCAGGCTGTGGTCAGGGTGAGCCACGGCGACGAACTCCACGGCGCTCAACTCGGCGCCCAGGTAGCCGCCGATGCTGTAGCTGCTGATGGCAAGGTCGGCGATGCCTTCGAGCATCACTTCCTCGACCCCGGACAACACCTCTTCCCGCAGGCGCACCCGGCAGCCCCGGCTTTGCGGCATGAAGGCGGCCAAGGCACGTACCAGGCGCGCACTGGGGTAGGCCGCGTCGACCACCAGGCGTACCTCGGCCTCCCAGCCTTGTTCCATGTGATGCGCCAGGTCTTCGAGCTGGCTGGCCTGCTTGACCAGGTGCCGCGAACGGCGCAGCAGCACGCTGCCGGCCTCGGTCAGCACCGCCTTGCGGCCGTCGATGCGCAACAAGGGCACACCCAGCTGCTCCTGCATGCGCGCCACGGTATAACTGACCGACGACTGCGAGCGGTGCAGCACCTCGGCAGCCTGGGCAAAGCCACCATGGTCGACCACTGCCTGCAAGGTACGCCATTGATCTAGGGTTACGCGCGGCGCTTTCATGTCTCGCTCCTGTTGGCCTAAGCTGCGCTCTACCCAAGGAGAACGCCCCATGAAGAAATATTGTGCGGCCGTGTTGCTATGCCTGCCGTTCACCGCCTTCGCCTATCCCATCGACATGGAAAAGCACATGGACGGGGTGAAGGTGGATGCCACGGCCTACGACACGGCCTACGACCTGGGTGCGATCACCCTGGAGAACTACGGGCAGGTGCCCGCCGCTTGCAAAGTCATGTTTCGCAATGGCCCCGAGGCCCCGCGTGTACGGCGGGTGAACGTTGCGCCTGGCAAGCGTGCCGATGTGACGGCCAAGTTCAACCGGCAGATCATCAAGCTGCGCATAACGGTCAATTGCACGGCCGAATAAACGAATTAATCGATAAATTGAACCCACTATTTACGCTTTTTTATCGATAGGTCAAGCGCTAATCTCCCTCCATCGCATTGATACCCCTTGCCCGATGGAGGCCTTCATGTCCCACGTTCTGATCGTCGAAAGCAGCGCCCGCCAGCAGGACTCGATTTCCCGCCAATTGACCCGGGACTTCACCGCGCAATGGCAAGCCGCGCACCCGGCCGACCAGATCACGGTACGTGACCTGGCAGCCAACCCGGTACCGCACCTGGATGCCAACCTGCTCGGCGGCTGGATGAAGCCCGAAGACCAGCGCAGCGCTGCAGAGCTTGAAGCCCTGGCCCGTTCCAACGTGCTTACCGACGAACTGCTGGCAGCCGATGTGCTGGTGCTGGCAGCCCCCATGTACAACTTCACCATCCCCAGCACCCTCAAAGCCTGGCTGGACCACGTACTGCGCGCCGGTACCACTTTCAAGTACACGCCCACCGGCCCACAAGGCCTGCTGACCGGCAAGCGCGCCATCGTGCTCACCGCCCGCGGCGGCATTCATGCCGGGGCCACCAGCGACCATCAGGAACCGTACCTGCGCCAGGTGCTTGGCTTCATCGGCATCCACGACGTCACGTTCATCCATGCCGAGGGCCTGAACATGAGTGGCGACTTTCACGAAAAGGGCCTGAACCAAGCCAAGGCAAGCCTGGCCGCGATGGCCTGAGCGGCACCGATTGAGCCTCACGCGGTCGATTTTTTTGGGGGAGCAGCCTTGTGCCGCGATGGGCTGCAAAGCGGCCCCGGCAGTATGAGCTATGCAGCTGAAATCCTGGGGCCGCTGCGCGCCCCATCGCGGCGCAAGGCCGCTCCCACGGGGAAAATGCGCTGGTTCTCAGGTGGGGTGCAGTTTAGGAATACGCTGGTTTCCAGATGGTGGGCAACTACGCCGTACCCTGTGGGAGCGGCCTCGTGCCGCGATGGGCTGCGCAGCAGCCCCGGCGATCTCAAGTGAACAGCATCAATCCTCAGGGGCGGCTTGTCGCTTTGGGCGGCGATGCGCGGATTCGGCGAAGGGCTGTGTTTTCTGGTTCACTGTGCATCCTCATGTGAAGCCAGGAGCCTGCCTGATGATCCAACCTCCCCAGCGCACCGCCTTTTCCCACCTGCATCCGATCCTGACGCGTGCGCAGGACAACGACGTTAATGGCCATATCGCCGGCTCGACGGTGCACGCCTACTTCGAGACGGCCATCCAGGCCTTTCTGGTGGAACAAGCCGAAGTGGACCTGCGCGACGGTGAGCTGGCCGCGTTCGTCGTCAGCTCGGCGGCAGACTTCTATGCCTTGCCGGGGTTTCCGGACGTACTGGAAGTAGCGTTGGGGGTTGCGCGGCTTGCGGGAAGCACTGTGGAGTACCGGCTGGCGATGTATCGCCCCGGCGAAGCCCAGGCCTGTGCGGCGGGGACGGTGGTGCAGGTCTTCATTGATCGAGCCAGTGGCCAGCCCGTTGCGCTACCGGCGCAACTGGCGGCGAGGTTAGCGGCCCTTGTAGAGCGGACCTGATCAAAACCCGGCCATCGCGGCGCAACGCTGTCACTCCGGGCCGCGAGGCGGCCTCAACGATATCAAGTGAACAGCATCACGCCTTCGAGGCAGGGCCTTTTGCGCAGCGACAAGCCTGAGCCATCAAGGGTGGCGATGGCGGCCGTGCTTGCGGTGGCCATAGTGGTGGCCACGGTCCCAATGACGACGGTCGTCGTAGTCACGGCGGTAGCGGCGATGGTCGCGGCGATCATCCTGATCGGCCTTGTTGCCCATGTAGTTGCCCAAGGCACCCCCAGCGCCGCCGCCAGCGGCTGCACCGATGTAGCTGCCTGTGGTGCCGCCGACGGTGCGGCCTACCACGTTGCCGCCAGCGGCGCCCAACGCACCGCCGATGGCAGCTTCGCCGCGCTGACGCTTGTCGGCGCCAACGGCACTGCCTGCCGCGCCGCCCAGGCCTGCACCGATGGCGCCGCCTGTGCTACCACCGATGGACTGGCCTACGACTGAGCCCA
This sequence comes from uncultured Pseudomonas sp., assembly GCA_963529135.1. Taxonomy (GTDB): domain Bacteria; phylum Pseudomonadota; class Gammaproteobacteria; order Pseudomonadales; family Pseudomonadaceae; genus Aquipseudomonas. The sequence continues at coordinate 6,293 of CAURYQ010000001.1, forward strand.
GTACCCCACCCAATGCGCCGCCAATGCCGGCCTCGGTGGAGCCGCCTGCCATGGCAACGCCGCTGAGCAAGCTGAAAGACAACAACAGAATCGAGGAGTACTTCTTCATTCAAGAGAGCCTCTAAGGGATGACGAGGCGAATGTGCGTCTATCTGCAGCCAGTGGCAACGAATATCCGACGAATTGCATAGGTTGTACACAATTCGTCAACTTATTGATTTATAAGTGAAACTTTATCTTTTTACTGCGGTCTTATGCTCTTGTGACCTAGCCCTGATCCACCTCGGACCAGGGCTTTTTCATTTACAGGATGCGCCTGTCATCCTCTGCCCGCTCCAGCTTTATGGCGATGAACTTCGAAGTCGGTGTGTGGCTACCGTCGCCGATGCTCTCCAGCGGGACCAGCGGGTTCACTTCTGGATAATAGGCCGCTGCTTGCCCGGCAGGAATGTCGAATGCCAGCAGGGTAAAGCCGCGCACTCGACGTGCGTGGTCATCTCCCCACAACGAAACGATGTCGACTTTCTGCCCAGGCTGGAAGCCCAGGCGAACGATGTCGGCTTCGTTGGCGAACAACACGTCGCGCTGGCCCCGCACGCCTCGGTAACGATCATCCAGGCCATAGATCGTGGTGTTGTACTGGTCGTGCGAGCGCATCGATTGCAGGATCAGGTCAGGCATTTGTCCGCTGGCACGTACACGTTCATCGATCAGTGAATCGGGCAACAAGTTGGCCTTGAAGTTGGCGCGGCCATTGACCGTGGTCCACTCACGCCGGGCGGCGCTGTTGCCCAGGTAGAAACCGCCAGGGTGTCGCATGCGTTGATTGAAGTCGGCAAACCCTGGAATGGTATCGGCGATCAGCGCCCGAATACGGTCATAGTCGGCCACCAGCCACTGCCAATCAACCGGGTGCTTGCCCAGGGTAGCAGCTGCAATGCCGGCGATGACCGCAGGCTCCGAGCGCATGTGCCGCGACAGGGGCTTGAGCTGGCCGTTGGAGCCGTGAACCATGCTGAATGAGTCTTCGACAGTAACCGCTTGAGGCCCGTCCGCTTGCATGTCGATATCGGTGCGCCCCAGGCAGGGCAGGATAAGCGCCTGCTTGCCGTGAACCAGGTGGCTGCGGTTGAGCTTGGTGCTGATGTGCACCGTCAGCTCGCAGTTGCGCAATGCACGGGCCGTGCGCTCGGTATCGGGCGTGGCTTGGGCGAAGTTGCCTCCCAGGCCGATGAATACCTTGGCGCGGCCTTCGAGCATGGCATGGATGGCTTCGACGGTGTTGTGCCCATTCTGGCGCGGTACCGGGAAGCCGAAACGCGATTCGATGGCGTCGAGCAGGGCGGCAGGCGGGCGCTCGTTGATGCCCATGGTGCGGTCACCCTGCACGTTGCTGTGGCCGCGAACCGGACACAGTCCGGCGCCTGGCACGCCGATGTTGCCGCGCAGCATTTGCAGGTTGACCAGTTCCTGGATGGTCGGCACCGAGTGACGGTGCTGGGTGATGCCCATCGCCCAGCACATGATCACGCGCTGGCTGCGGCAGTACATGCGTGCGGCCAGCTCGATGTCTTCCAGCGTCAGGCCTGCCTGCTGCTGGATATGCGCCCAGGGTGTGGCGTCTACCACAGCCAGATAATCGTCCAGACCATGACCGTGCTCGGCAATGAATGCGTGGTCGAAGACCGGCGTCTCGCCCTTGGCCTGCGCCTCGCGCTCCCACTGCAGGGCGAACTTGGCCATGCCGCGCAGCAGCGCCATGTCGCCGCCCAGGGCTGGGCGGAAGAAGGCCGTGTTGGTCGGACGATCGCTGTTGGTCAGCATTTCCAACGGGTTCTGGGGATGCTGGAAGCGCTCCAGGCCACGCTCTTTCAACGGGTTGATGCACACCACCTGCGCGCCGCGTTTTACCGCATCACGCAGCGGGTCCAGCATGCGGGGGTGGTTGGTGCCGGGGTTCTGGCCCCAGACGAAGATCGCATCGGCGTGCTCGAAATCCTCGAAAGTGACGGTGCCCTTGCCCACGCCCACACTTTGGCCAAGCGCCACACCGCTGGCTTCGTGGCACATGTTCGAGCAGTCCGGGAAGTTGTTGGTACCGTATGCCCGCACGAAGAGCTGGTACAGGTATGCCGCCTCGTTGCTGGCACGGCCAGAGGTGTAGAACTCGGCCTGGTCTGGACTGGCCAGGTTGTTCAGCTCCCGGCCGATCATGGCGAACGCTGCTTCCCAGCTGATGGGCTGATAGCGATCACTGGCGGCGTCGTACACCATTGGCTCGGTGAGCCGGCCCTGGTACTCCAGCCAGTAATCGCTTTGCTGCAGTAGCGAGGTGACGCTGTAGCGGGCGAAAAAGGCAGCATCCACGCGGCGTTTGGTGGCCTCCCAGTTGACGGCCTTGGCACCATTTTCACAGAACTTGACCATCCCGCTTTCGGGCGAGTCGCCCCAGGCGCATCCAGGGCAATCGAAGCCACCGTTCTGGTTGGTCTTGAGCAAGGCGCGGATGTTCTTCAGCGGGTTGTCGCTGCCGACCCAGGCTTTGGCCACGCTGCGCAGCGCACCCCAGCCACCGGCGGGGCCGTGGTAGGGCTTGTAGCGAGGTGAGGAGGCTGGGGCGTTTTTCGGAAGAGGCTGATACGAGGTCACGGCTGTTACGACTCCGCCGCCGGGCTATAGACCCGCGGTGCACTGTGTTTGGGCAAATGAATGAGATTGAGGTTGTGCCTGCGTGCCCATTGCAGGGCCAGGCCCGTGGGCGCCGACAGGCTGACCAGTGTCTGGATGCCGGCGCGCAGTACCTTCTGGATCAATTCCAGGCTGCAACGGCTGGTGACGATGGCCAGGCCGCCGTCGCTGTCGATGCCTTGGCGCAGCAGCGCGCCGATGAGCTTGTCCAGGGCGTTGTGCCGACCAATGTCTTCTCGGCCCATCAGCAACTCCCCCTGCCGGTCCATGAACAAGGCTGCGTGCACGGCACCGCAATGCTGGCCCAGCGGCTGGAAGGCGTCGATGCGCTGGCGCAGGCCGACCAGCCAGTGCGCAGGAGGCAACGGGGCACCCGGTAGCTTGGCCAAGTCCGGCAGCGCCTGCTCCAGGGCTTCGACGCCACACAGGCCGCAGCCGCTGGTACCGGCCAGTTGCCGGCGCTGGTTCTTCAGGTTCCAGAAGGCACGGCTTGAGATTTCCAGGTCCGCATACATCGAAGCGCCGCTACCCGACAACCTGACGTCGTAGATCTCGGCGGTGCTTTCGACGATGCCGCTGCCGACGCTGAAACCGACGGCGAAATCTTCCAGGTCGGTCGGGCTGACCAGCATGACGGCCTGATTCAAGCCGTTGTACACGATCGCCAAGGCGACTTCTTCGGCCAGCGGCGTGCTGCTGGCCTGGCCATCGTCGAGGTGGACATAATCATAGGTGTTGCTGGCGGCGGGCATGGCTAAGGGTAACGAGGCCGCGCAGAACGGTGGCTTGCTGTTCATCGAGGCGTGCTCTTGATCGGCGCTGGGCGCCGGCTTACTGAGGCTACAAGCCTAGGCTTGCCAGCCGGCGGCGTCTAATTGCTAGGGTCTATGCCGTGATAGACCGCGTCGATAGGTCGCAGTGCGATGACCGATTGAGTCTTGGCCTAGACTTCACGGTCCAACGGTTTCACATCAACAAGGAGAGCGTCATGAGTCTATTCAGCTTTGTGAAGGAAGCAGGCGAGAAGTTGATCGATCTGCTGACCCCCGGCAATGCCAAAGCCGAGGAGCAGTTGAAGAAGCATGTTGAAAGCGTCGGGTTGGGTAACCCCAACATCACTGCCACGGTGGAAGGCGACAAGGTCACCCTCAAGGGTGAAGTGGCCAGCCAGGAAGAGAAGGAGAAGATCATCCTGGCAGCTGGCAACATCGAAGGTGTGGCCAGCGTGGACGACCAGATCACCGTCACCGGCCCCGTGGCCCAGGCTGCGCGCTTCGTGACCGTGGAAAAGGGCGATACCCTGAGCGCCATTTCCAAGAAGGTGTACGGCGACGCCAACAAGTACCAGAAGATCTTCGCGGCCAACAAGCCGATGCTGTCGCATCCAGACAAGATCTATCCAGGCCAGGTCCTGCGTATTCCTGAGTAAAGGCTCCGTCCCGCTCAGGGACTTGTCAGCTGGACCCGCGCCCACGGCGCGGGTTTGAGCGTCAGGTAAAGCTGCACGGTCTGCGGGGGCAAGCTCATGCAGTGCTCGCCCTCACAGGCCTTCGAGCAGTTCCCGATAGTCCTCGACCGCGGCGAACTCCGCGGTGTCCCGGGGCTGCGCCTGGCTGTCTGGCTGACGCACCGCCAGCAAGTGGCCAACACCGAATTCCCGCGCACTGCGCAAGATGGGCAGGGTGTCGTCGATGAACAGGCTGCGGGCAGGCTCGAAACTGATATCGGCCTGCAACGCGTCCCAGAATTGAGGGCTTTCCTTGGGGAAGCCGTAGTCATGCGAGCTGATCATGCGGTCGAAGTAGGGCGCCAGTTCAATCCGTTCCAGCTTGAGCGACAGTGAATCGCGGTGGGCGTTGGTAATCATGATGACCCGCTTGCCTGCCTGGCTGATCGCCGCCAGAAAAGTATCGGCGTCGGGCCGCAAGGCGATCAGGTCGGCGATTTCGCGCTTGAGCTCGCGGATCGGCAGGCGCAGTTCACGGCTCCAGAAATCCAGGCAATACCAGTTCAACGTGCCGGCGTTGCGCTCGAACAAGGGCTCGAGTTCCAGCTGCGCCATGGCCCGGCTTACGCCGTGCAGCTCGGCATAGCGCTGCGGCAGGTGCTCCAGCCAGAAGCGGTTATCGTAGTGCAGGTCGAGCAGTGTGCCATCCATGTCCAACAGGACGGTGTCGATGGCGGACCAGGGAAGAACAGGCATGGGAAACTCTCGTTCGGTCGGCAAGCCACGGTATAGTAACCCGTTCACGCCAAGGAGCCGCCCCATGCGCCAGAAACCTACCGTCCTCAGCCGCGAGATTGTCGCCAGCAGCCGCCTGTTCCGAGTCGAGGCCGTGGAGTTGCGGTTCAGCAATGGCGTGGAGCGCACCTACGAACGCCTGGTGGGCCGTGGCAACGGTTACGGCGCGGTGATGATCGTGGCCATGCTCGACGCCGAGCATGCCGTACTGGTCGAAGAATACTGTGGCGGTACTGACGAATATGAACTGTCGTTACCCAAGGGCCTGATCGAGCCCGGCGAAGACGTGCTGGCGGCGGCAGACCGGGAGCTCAAGGAAGAAGCCGGCTTTGGTGCGCGGCAACTGGAGCACCTGACCGAGCTTTCCTTGTCGCCGGGCTACATGAGCCAGAAGATCCAGGTGGTGCTGGCCACCGACCTGTACGAGGAGCGGCTGGAGGGCGATGAGCCCGAGCCGATGGGCGTGGACAAGGTCAACCTGCGGGAGCTGTCGGCCTTGGCCATGCACCCGCAGTTCAGTGAAGGGCGTGCGCTGGCGGCGTTGTACCTGGCACGAGACCTGCTGATCCAGCGCGGGGTACTGTCGCTATGAACGACCAGCAATTGATGCAGCAAACGGTCGGGTTGGCGCTGTCGGCGGGCGAGGCGATCTTGCCGTTCTGGCGCGCCGATGTGGCCGTCACCAACAAGGCTGACGACTCCCCTGTCACCGCTGCCGACCTGGCTGCGCATCAGGTAATTGTCGACGGCTTGCAGGCACTGGCCCCGCACATTCCCGTCCTGTCCGAAGAAGACTGCGATATCTCGCTGGCAGAGCGTCAGAAGTGGAGCCGTTGGTGGTTGGTGGACCCGCTTGATGGCACCAAGGAGTTCATTGCCGGTAGTGAAGAGTTCACGGTCAACATTGCCTTGATCGATCAAGGTGAAGTGGTATTCGGGGTGGTGTCGATGCCCACTTCAGGGCGCTGCTATTTCGGTGGTCGCGCGCTGGGTGCCTGGCGGGCCGAGCGGGGTGAGACCGCGCAACCCATCCAGGTGCGTGCCATGCCGCCCGCAGGTTCGCCGTTCACCGTCGTTGCCAGTCGCCGACACTCCAGCCCTCGGCAGGAAGCTTTGTTGGCCGGGCTGGGGGCTGCGGTGGGGGAGCTTGAGTTGGTGTCGGTGGGCAGTTCGCTCAAGTTCTGCCTGTTGGCCGAAGGCAGCGCCGACTGCTACCCCCGCTTGGCCCCGACATCCCAGTGGGACACGGCGGCCGCTCAGGGTGTGGTCGAAGGTGCCGGGGGCGAGGTGATTGAGGTCGACGGCCAACCCTTCCGGTATCCGGCGCGCGAATCGTTGCTCAATCCCTACTTCCTTGCCCTGCCGGCGGGGGCTGGTTGGCGAGAGGCTTTACTTGGGCTTGTTTGATTGGCGAGGGTAAGTGAGGCTTTAGGTGTGGAAAATGGTTCATGGATAGAGGACCGAAGGGGCCGCTTTGCGGCCCATCGCGGCCGGTCCGGCACCCGGCAAGGCCGCTCCTATCCGAGAAATCGATAGCCTTTGGATGCACGGACCTGCAGGCAAATGCGGTCTTTGTGGGAGCGGCCTCGTGCCGCGATGGGCCGCAAAGCGGCCCTAGTTCCCGGTTTCAATCAAGACCGGCAATTGACCACCCGCCGCTCACCTGTGCAACACGTACTGCCCGCTGAATACCACCGCCACTTCATCACTGCCAACATTGTTCACCGTCGTTTCCAGCGTCAGCCGTGCCCGCCCACGCCGCTGATACATTGCCAGGAATCGCAACCAGGCCTTCTCGTCCGGTGCAGCGCAACTGGCCACGGCGGCGCCGGTAACCGGCAGCGGGTAGCTGATCTGCCCCTCCTGAATGACGATATGCCCATCATCGATACCCAATTCCTCTAGACGCAGGTGCAGCCAACCCCAGCCAACCAGTACGGCAGCGCAGTACAGGCTCCCGCCGAACATGGTGTTCTTGTGGTTGACGTTGGCGGCCAGCGGCAATTGCAGGCGCAGGGTGTGCTGCTGCCAGTCGAGGACTTCCAGGCCCATCTCTCGGGTCAATGGAATGTCGCTGTGCAGCACTGTCTGCAAGTGATGGGTTGGATTGCTCATCAACGGATTTCCTCATGCTCGTCATGACCACCGCCGCCGCCCTCGAAACTCAGGCCATGCTTGCGCAGCTTGTCGTGCAGCGTCTTGCGTGGAACGCCCAGCGCTTCGGCCAGGCTGCGCAGCGAGCTGTGGGGTTGGGACAGTTCGGCCGTGATCAACGACCGTTCGAACTGCTCGACCTGTTCACTCAGATTGCCAGCGACCGTTGCAGGAGCATGGCTTGCTGGCGGCGCCTGGCCATCGAGCGCCAGCTCCAGCCCCAGCGCAAAGCGTTCGGCCGCATTTTGCAGTTCGCGCACATTGCCCGGCCAGTCGTGGCGCAGCAGCAAAGCCCGTTGCGCAGGTTGCAGCGCGTGGGCGCCCAAGCCATGGCGCTGGCTGGCCGCATCGGCGAAATGCTGGAACAGCATCAGGATGTCATCACCGCGTTCGCGCAGCGGCGGGATCCGCAGGGGTGCCACGTTCAGGCGGTAATACAGGTCGGCGCGAAAACGCCCGTGGTCGGCGGCCTGGCGCAGGTCTTCCTTGGTGGCGGCGATGATCCGGATGTCCAGGGGTATCAGCTGATTGCCACCCAGACGCTCGACCACACGCTCCTGCAACATGCGCAGCAGCTTGACCTGCACGTCCAGGCTCATGCTTTCGATTTCATCGAGGAACAGCGTTCCGCCATTGGCGAACTCGAATTTGCCGATCCGGCGCTTTTGCGCGCCGGTGAAGGCGCCTGGCTCATGGCCAAACAGTTCGCTCTCGACGACTGACTCGGCCAAGGCGCCCGCGTTGATGGCCACGAACGGCCCTTCCCGGCGGCTCGACAGGTCGTGCAAGGCGCGGGCGACCACTTCCTTGCCAGCCCCGGTTTCACCCAGGATCAACACGTCGGCGCGGGTGCCGGCCAGTGCGCCGATCTGCTCGCGCAGGCGCTGCATGGGTGGCGATTGGCCCACCAGGCGCGTGGCCAGTTGCTGGCGATCACTCAACGCCATGCGCAGGCTTCGGTTCTCCAGCACCAGTTGGCGCAGGGCCAGGGCACGGCGCACGCTGTCGAGCAGGGCGTCGCTGGCAAATGGCTTTTCCAGAAAGTCGTAGGCACCGGCGCGCATGGCTTGTACCGCCAGCGGTACATCGCCGTGCCCGGTAATCAGCAGCACGGGCAGTTCGCTGTCTAGGCCATGCAGCTGCTCCAGCAGCTGTAGGCCATCGATACCTGGCATGCGAATGTCGCTGACCACAACGCCTGGCCAGTCTGCCGGGATGTGCTCGGCCAGGCCATGGGCATCGGCCAGGGCCACGACCTTGAGCCCGGCCAGGTCCAGCGTCTGGCTCAGGGCCTGGCGCAGGTGGGCGTCGTCGTCGACCAGGATGACCTGGACGCGGCTGTCGATCAGTGTGTCGGGGCTCATGCCGAGGAATCCTCCGAATTGGGCAAGGTGGCACCCGGTGGGGCTACGCGCATTTTCAACGTCAGCACTGCACCGCCCTCGGGATGATTGGCCAGCAGCAGTTCACCCCCCAGGGTGCGCATCAGGCTGTCACAGATGGCCAGGCCCAGGCCCAACCCCTGTGTACGGGTCTTGGTGGTGAAAAAGGGCTCCCTGGCATGTTCCAGGGCTTGGCGGCTAAAGCCGGGGCCGTTGTCGCGGATGTAGAGATGGACACAGTCGTCCTGCTGTTCGGCGCTTATCCACAAGCGGCGCGGATTGGCCTTCTCGGTCAGCGCATCCAGGGCATTGGCCAGCAGGTTACCCAGCACCTGGCGCAGGCGTGTTTCGCCCGCCTGCACCCACAGCGTCGCCTCCGGCAGGTCGCGGACCAGCTCCACCGCCATCGCCCGGCGGCGTTTGGCGAGCAGGGCCAGCGCATCGTCCAGGGCCGGTTGCAGGGCTACGCTTTCCGGGGCGTGGCGGTCGCGGCGTGCAAAAGCACGCAGGTGGGCAATGATCGAGGCCATGCGCCCGGTCAGCTCGCCGATCAGTTTCAGGTTGCCGCGTGCGTCCTCGGTCCGTTGATGGTCCAGCAGGATCTCGGCGTTTTCCGCGTAGCTTCTGATGGCCGCCAGGGGCTGATTGAGCTCGTGGCTGATACTCGCCGACATGGTCCCCAGCACCGACAATTTGCCTGCCTGCACCAGTTCGTCCTGGGCTCGCACGGCCTCCTGCTGGGCATTTTCGCGTTCGAGCACGGCGCTTTTGAGGCGTGCGTTGAGCCCCTCGAGGTCGGCCGTACGTTCGGCCACGCGTTTTTCCAGTTGCTGGCGACCGTGGGCCTCGAAGTCGATCCGGTCCATATAGTGACGGCGACGCTGCATCACCAGGCCCGTCAGCAGCACGATAACCAGCAGGGCGCCGGCACCGATGGCCGTCACCGTTTGCGCGGACCGGTCTACCAGGATGCGCGGGGCAAGAATGCTGACCTGCCAACCGGTCTCAGGAATGGCCCGGGTCTGGGTGATCCAGGCATCGTCGCTGATCACCAAGGGCTGTGGGGCCTGGGTCGGGTACGGCTGGATGGCGATGATGGCCTGTCGCTCGGCTTCGGTCAGCGGCCGGGTCGCGCGGAAACGCCACTCCGGGCGCGAAGTGAGAATGACCACGCCATTGTGGTCGGTCAGCAGCAGCTGCTCGGGTGTGCGTCCCCACAAGGTCTCGGTGTGGTCGAGATCGACCTTGACCACAAGCACCCCGACGATGCGTTCGCGGTCGCGCACGGCGGCGGCGAAGAAGTAGCCCCGCTTGGCAGACGTCGTGCCCTGGCCGAAGAAGCGTCCCAGGCGCCCGGCCATGGCCTCGTTGAAGTAAGGGCGGAAAGCGAAGTTGCGGCCGACGAAACTGTCGTGTTTATCCCAGTTGGAAGCAGCCAGGGTATTGCCGCTTACATCCATCAGGTACATCACCTCGGCGCCGGTCTGCTGCACGATGTTCTTGAGCAGGCGATTGGCATTGGTGACCGCCTCCAGGCGGAACGGATCGGCCAGCACCCCGCGCAAGGCCGGCAGGTCGCCTAGGATCTGCGGCAAAGTTTCATAGCGGTGCAGTGTGCCGAGCAGGTTGGCGACATACAGGTCCAGGGTCTGCCGGTTCTGCGAGGCCAGTTCTTGCCGGTAATAACGCTCGGCCAGGTGGTGCAGCGGCCATAGCAACGGCACTAGGCAAAGCGCCAGTAAGGCCAGGCTGCGCCAACGGGGGCGGCGAGGAGGGGTGTTCTTTGCAATCATCACATCAATGCGTCAGAAAAGTCTGACGCAATTATGCGCTAGTTAAGGCAGCACTTGTGCGTCTGCCCACAACACGCCCACTTTGTCCTTTTCGGAAAGCACGGGGGGCTGTTGCAGTCCCCAGTCGATGTTCAGCGTAGGGTCGTCCCAACGGATGCAGCGATCAGCCTGAGGGTTGTAGTAGTCGGTGGTCTTGTACAGAAACTCAGCCGATTCGCCCATCACGGCAAAGCCATGGGCAAAGCCTGCCGGGATCCATAGCTGACGATGGTTGTCCGCCGACAAGTGCACCGCCACCCACTGACCGAACGTTGGCGAGTGCCTGCGCACGTCGACTGCCACGTCGCGAATTTCGCCCTGCACCACGCGCACCAGCTTGCCCTGCGTATTGGCCACCTGGTAATGCAGGCCGCGCAGCACGCCCCGGCCTGAGCGCGAGTGGTTGTCCTGGACGAACGCCACCTCGGTGCCAGTCAGTCGGGCAAATTCACGGGCGTTGAAGGACTCGAAGAAAAACCCCCGGCTATCGCCAAATACCTTCGGTTCGATGATCAGCACTTCGGGAAGGGTAGTAGGTATCACGTTCATCGGAGACACTCTGCATGCTGTGCATTTAGACCCTAGCTGCCAGATGCGTTCTTGTCCTGCCCAATGGGCGGTAGCAATGAGTCGGCTGGGTCCAAGGTAGTAAGAGTAATACGCGGCTACACTCTTATTTGCCGATTATTATCGATTTATAAAGCAATATTTGTGGGTCGCTCTGGGTTATCCAGGCTTTAAAACTAGATTTATATCGGTTATAAACGCTTTTTATGCCCACCCCTTTCGGGCAGGGCCATGACAGAGGTCAACGATGAAAACCCTCACTTCCACGCCCCGTGCCGATGGTTTCCACATGCCCGCCGAGTGGGCCCCGCAAACTCAGGTGTGGATGGTTTGGCCGGAGCGCCCGGATAACTGGCGCCTGGGCGGCAAGCCAGCACAAGCGGCTCATGTCACCCTGGCCAAGGCGATCGCGCGATTCGAACCCGTCACCGTGGGTGTCTCGGCAGGTCAGTACGAGAACGCCCGCCGCCTGCTGGATCAACCCAATATCCGCGTGGTCGAGATCAGCAGCGACGACGCCTGGGTGCGTGATACCGGCCCCACCTTCGTGGTCAACGACGACGGTGAAGTGCGCGGCGTGGATTGGGATTTCAACGCTTGGGGCGGCTTCGAGGGGGGGCTGTATGCACCTTGGAACCGGGATGAGGCGTTGGCTGGCAAGGTGCTGGAGATGGAGCGTTGCCAGCGCTATCGCACCGAAGGCTTTGTGCTGGAAGGTGGCTCGATCCATGTGGACGGTGAAGGCACGGTGATCACGACCGAAGAGTGCTTGCTGAACCACAACCGCAACCCGCACCTGAACCGCGAGCAGATCGAGACCGTGCTGCGTGACAATCTGTCGGTCGATACCGTGGTATGGCTGCCCGATGGCCTGTACAACGACGAAACCGATGGCCATGTCGACAACTTCTGCTGTTACGTACGCCCCGGTGAAGTGTTACTGGCCTGGACAGACGACGTTAACGACCCCAACTACGCACGTTGCCACGCTGCCCTGGACGTGTTGCAGAACACCCGCGATGCCAAGGGGCGTGCCTTCACCGTACACAAGATGCCGATCCCTGGGCCGCTGTATGCCACTGAAGAGGAATGCGCCGGTGTCGATCAAGTGTCGGGTAGCCAGGAACGGGACCCTTCGGTGCGTCTGGCAGGCTCGTACGTCAACTTCCTGATCGTCAACGGCGGCATCATCGCGCCAAGCTTCGACGACCCTGCCGATGCCGAGGCCAAGGCCATTCTGACGCGTATCTTCCCTGACCATGAGGTGGTGATGATCCCTGGGCGGGAGCTGCTGTTGGGCGGCGGTAACATTCATTGCCTGACCCAGCAGCAGCCGGCACCTGTACATCGTTGAGACCCATGGCGCCCGCCAGCATCACCACCCGGCGACGCCTGGCACCTGTTGTGGCATAGCTTTTGTATTGTTTTTCAAATAGATAGCCCGGTGTAACCGGGTTATCTGCTTGTAACACTACTTGCGTAGGTTAGCTGCTCACGGGCCAGGAGTACGTGTAGAAATGAATGCAGCAAGTGAGTCGGCATTGCGCCCATTGGCAATAGACCATGCATCGCTGGAGCGTTTGGCGAAGTGGTTGAGGCACCATGGAAGCAGCGGGGTCAGGACGACCGACCCACGACGGTTACTTGCCGGGCGATACCCCGAGGGGCTTATCAGCGAAGCGGAACTTCATGCGTTGATGGCGGTGTGGCGTTAGCCGTGGTCCAACGTTTCTGAAACCATCCACTACATCGGTAGGGGCAGCCATCCAAGGCTGCCCCTACTGACATTCAGAAGCTGTAAGTGCCCGTGACGACCAGGCTGCGGGGGTCACCCACCTGAATTTGCGCTGCACTGGTTGCCGAGCTGTAATACGTGCGGTCAGTAAGGTTGCTCAGCGCCGCCCGCACATCCCAGTGACGATACCGCCCTGGTCGCCACGGCCATACAACACTGCTGCCGGGGCTTTGAGCACCTCGACCCGTTCGATGCTGTGCAGGTCACGAATGTACTGGCTGTCATCCCGCACGCCGTCCAAGTAAAAACCATTGCCAGCTTCCAAGCCGCGAATGCGCACACTGTCAAAGCGCGCCTCAGCCCCGCTGCTGATATTCGGGCTGCCCCCGAATGCCTTGCCCAGTGTGTTGCCGATTCTGGGCGCCTGGTACTTACATAGGTATCACTTTGTAACTAGTCATTGTTTGGTGGGCGTGGCGAACTTGTCCCCTTGATCAAGATGAGTTTTCGCTGCCAAGAAGGAATATCCACCTACAGCTTTAGTTCTAAAGAAAATGCCTCATAAACGCTGGTTTTTTTAGTTATATCAACCTGCATTTCACGTTTTTTTGACATTTGTAACCGCTCGCCGCTAGGATTCGGCCACGCCTGCGGGCCAATCCGTTTGGCCGTGCTGCTGCCAGAGGCTGCCGCGTTTGATGGCAAACATCCTTCTGGCAGAACCCGCATAGCGTCGAACCTACGAAGGGGCGTCGGTTCATGGCGTCATACGCAGCGCGTTTTCGATCAAGAAATAAGGAAAACAACATGTTGAATACCAGGATCAGCCTGCTCGCCCTGGCGATGATCGCCGCGACCCAGGCCCAGGCCAATGACCAGGCCGCCAGCAACGGCTTCATCGAGGACAGCCACGCCAACGTTCTGCTGCGCAACGCCTACATCAACCGTGACAAGAAGCACGGCACCGATGACCAGATCGAATGGGGCCAGGCATTCATCGGCAACTTCTCGTCCGGCTTCACCCAGGGCACCGTCGGTGTCGGTGTCGACGCATTCGGCCTGTACGCCCTGCGCCTGGACGGTGGCAAGGGCCACAACGGTGGTGGCGGCGTCGACTTCTTCAAACCGCATGACACCACCAACGCTGATGGCAATGCCCGTTCGCCGCATAACCTGGCCCGCGCCGGCGCCGCAGTGAAATTCCGCATCTCCAACACCGTGCTCAAGTACGGCGATCAGATGCCAGCGCTGCCAGTGCTTCAGTACGATGACGCGCGCCTGTTGCCCGAAAGCTTCACCGGTACCCTGATCACTTCCAAGGAAATCGAAGGCCTGGAGCTCAATGCCGGTCGCTTCACTCAGGAAGCGCGCAAGAGTGCCGAACGCCGTGACGGCGGTGGCCTGAAGTCGATCAACGTCCTGGGCGGCAGCTACAAGTTCAGTGACAACTTCACCGCGTCGCTGTACACCGCCGACACCGAAGACGTGATGAAGAAGCACTACCTGGGCCTCAACTATGTCTACGCCATCGCCAAGGATCAGTCCCTGACCCTGGACTTCAATGGCTACAAGTCGAACATCGACAACAAGTACGTGCGTGAGGCGGGCCTTAACGGCGACTCGAACACCATCTGGAGCCTGGCTGCCACTTACGCCTACGGCGCCCACTCGTTCACCCTCGCTCACCAGCGCAGCACCGGCAGCACGGGTTATAACTACGGCTGGTACCAGAACCAGGGCGGCGTGGGCGACGGTGGCTCGACCATCTTCCTGGCCAACTCCTACTGGTCCGACTTCAATGCCGAAGACGAGCGCTCCTGGCAGCTGGGCTACGGCTTGGACTTCGGTGCCTACGGCATCCCTGGCCTGACTTACAAGCTGGCCTACGTGGTGGGTGACAACATCAACACCCGCAACGTCGCCAACCCGCAGGGCTTCGGCGAAGGCAAGGAGCGCGAGATCTTCAACCAGATCCGCTACGTGGTGCAGGAAGGCCCGGCCAAGGACCTGTCGGTCAAGCTGCGCAGTTCGTTCCTGCGTACCAACAATGCCGTGCGCCAGAACGGTTACAACGACGACGGCAACGAAGTCCGCGTATTCGTCGAGTACCCGATCAGCATCTTCTGATCCGGTCGCTCCCCCAGGCCACCTTCGCACAGCGTGCGCCGGTGGTCCTGGCCCAAGGGCTGCCCCGCTAGGCAGGCAGCCCGATGGTCACCCGCAAACCGCCTCCCTCACGGTTGCGGACCCGCAGCTCCCCCCCATGGCTGGTCGTGATTCGCTCGACGATACTCAGGCCTAGCCCATACCCCCCAGACGCCTGGTTGCGCGAGCTCTCGCCGCGTACGAAGGGTTCGGTCACGGTCGGCAGCATGTCAGGTGCGATGCCAGGGCCGCGATCCTCTACGTGGATCAGCACCCTCGGGCCCACGCGTTCCACGGCCACGCTCACCTGTTTCGCATAGCGCAGTGCATTGACCAGCAGGTTTTGCAAGCAGCGTTGCAACATCAGAGCATCGACGCTGACCACCCCAGCATGGCCCTGCACGGGGATGGGTTCGTCGGCCGTGGCCAACTCTGCGCACTGGCGTATCACCAGGCGGTCAATGTCCACCGCTTGCAGGTTCTGCTGCTCGCCTGCACGCAGGTAATCCAGCACCTGGCCGATCATGTCATCCATCTGCGCGATGTTCTGCCGCAGACGTCGACGGTGTTCGTCGTCGGGCATGCGTTCCAGGCGCAGGCGCATGCGCGTCAACGGGGTGCGCAGGTCGTGGGATACGGCGGCAAGGAAATAAGCCTTGTCGTTGACCATGGCGATCAGCCGTTGCTGCATGGCATTGAACGCCTGCGCCGCCTGGCGAACCTCGTCGGGCCCGTCCAGCATCAGGGGCGGTCGCTCCAGGTTGCTGCCCAAGGCCAGCGCGGCATCCGCCAGGCGGCGCAGGGGGCGCAGGCACAGGCGGACGGCAATCAGGCACACCACCAGCACGGCGACGATGCGCAGCGCGTATACCCGCAGCAGGTAATCACTGATCAACAGCCAGGCGGATTCGCCGCTCCAGCCTTGCAGTTCCTGTCCATCGATGGTCAGCCAGTGCCCGTCTGTCAGCGGCACGGCAAACTGAATGTGGGCTTGGGCCGTGCGCAGGCCGAACAGGCTGCGCCAGACGATGGGTTGGCCCAGCTCATCGGTCAGTTGCACTTTCATCAAGTGCGCCTGCGGCTCACGGCCAAGCTCGTATTTCAGTGCTTGATGAAGCAGCAGCTCCACCCGCTTGCGCCCGCGGCGTTTGTCTTGCTGTGGTGAGGGCAACTGTTCGGCGCACCGGATCTGGTAATGGGCTGGAACCTTGAGCACGCCGACATGACAACTGGCTTGCTGAATGAGCGGTGCGCTGCGCGCCGCGATCAGGCGCACAGGGGCTTCGAATACCTGGGCGAAACGCACATCGAACCAGATGCTGCTGGACATCAGCTGGATGGCCAGCGTGCCGCCCACCATGATCAGCATCAGCTGACCGAACAGCGTGCGCGGCCATAGCCGCCGAACCCAGCGCATGTCAGGCCGTGGCCTGATGCTGGGCGATGCTCAGCAGATAACCTTCGTTACGGATGGTGAGGATCTGCGCCACATCACCGGGGGCATGGCGCAAATGCTGGCGCAGGCGGCTGACGCACATGTCCACCGAGCGGTCATCGGGCAAGTGGTCGCGGCTGAAGGCGCTGCGCGTCAACTGATCCCGAGACACCACCCGGTTGTTGGCTTCCAGCAACTCCCGCAGTACGCGGTAATCGGAGCGTGGCAAGGTCAAGGTCTGCCCATCGGGGCGGGTGAGCAGGCGTTTGACGTGTTCCAGGCGAAAGCCCGCGAAAGCATGGACCTCGACTTGGGTCGGTTCCTGTACGGCGGCCTCCAACCGATAGGGTCGCCGGAGCACTGCCTTGATCCGGGCAATGAGCTCCCGTGGCTCGAAGGGCTTGGCCAGGTAATCGTCGGCCCCCACTTCCAGGCCGATGATGCGGTCCAGCGCGCTGCCCTTGGCTGACAGCATGATCACCGCGAGCCCCGGCAAGGCCTGCAGCTGCCGGCATAGGCTCAAGCCATCCTCGCCTGGCAGCATCAGGTCAAGTACCACCAGGTCCACCTTTTGCCGTGCCAGTTGCTCGTGCATCTGCTTGCCGTCGGCAGCCGCCAATACGCCGTAGCCTGCGTCAGTCAGGTAGTCGCACAGCAGCTCGCGAATCTCGTCGTCGTCATCAACAACCAGCAGGGTTGTGCTCATCTGAAAAAACACCTGTGAGGCGGGCGTTGTAAGCGCCCGTTACGTTGCATTACATCCCCGTACATGTCGGGTGTAGAGCCCGGAGGACTGATCCCTAGAATCCTAACAAAAAATCATCTGCAAATACGAAGCCTTCCCAAATGAATCCCTCAAGCCTTACCAACACGTTCACCGCATTCACCTGCGGCGGTAGCCGAATCAAGCCGCTTGCCCTGTTCATCGGCCTTGCCATCAGCAGCGGCGTCATGGCCGCCGACAGTGCACCCTTGGTGCTCGATGCCACGCAGATCGAGGACAGCGCGCTGCTGCCTCAGGACGCCGCCGGCCAGCTGGGCTACACCGTCGAAAGCACCCGCAGCTCCACAGGCCTGGCGCTGACCCCACGGCAAACGCCGCAGTCGGTCACCACCATCACCCGCCAGCAGATGGATGACCGCGCCATCCACAGCATCGAGCAGGCGCTGGAAACCACCCCTGGGGTGACCGCCAGCAAATCCGAAGTGGGCGGACGCACCGATTACCGCGCCCGTGGATACTCCATCACCAACTGGAAGATCGACGGCCTGCAAGCACCCGGCGCTTCCGACTTCAGCGGCAGCGGCAACGCCCTGAACATGGACCTGTACGAGCGCATCGACATCGTCCGCGGTGCCAATGGCTTGCTCGGCGGTACCGGCGACCCGTCCGCTACGATCGACCTGATTCGCAAAGCGCCCACCCGCACCTTCGGCGGCAGCGCGTACGCCACCTACGGCAGCTGGGACAAACGCCGCCTGGGCGCCGACCTGAACCTGCCGCTGTCCGAAGACGGCCGTCTGCGCTCGCGCTTCGTGGTGACTCAGCAGGATGCCAACTCGTTCCGTGACTACCAGTCCGACCGTTCACGCGCGGCCCTGGCCAACTTCGAGTTCGACTTGGACGATGCCACCACCGTAGGCGCCGGCTACCAGTACGAATACAACAAGGTGGTGGGCGGCGGTTGGGGCGCGAACATCCCCATCTGGTACCGCGACGGCAGCAAGACCGACCTGCCACGCAGCTCTAATCTGGTACCGAGCTGGAGCTTTGGCGAGTACACCACCCGCACCGCCTTCGGCTCGCTGGTGCACCGCTTCGACAACGACTGGTCGCTGGACCTTAAGGCCTCCCAGAGCACGACCGATGCCCTTAACCACCGAGGCCTGGGCAAGGTCAACTCGGCAGGACGCGGCCGGTTCGGCGGCTACTGGAATCAGGACGGCAGCGGTGCGGTGCTCAATGGCCTGCACAGCTCGAGCGACACGACCCAGCAATCGGCGCAAATCGACCTGTCCGGCCCGTTCCAGTTGTTCGGCCGTACCCACCAGGCCATGGTTGGCTACAACGACAGCCGCACCGTGCAGTGGTCGCCGGAGTACAGCTGCAACATGATCGGCAACGGCAAGGTTACCGCCCCGGTGGTCGGCTGCCTGTTCCGCGCCAACAACGGCTTGCCCATCAGCGACTGGCGCAACGGCGTTAACGGGGACTATGACCTGCTGGCTTCGCAGACCGGCAAGCACAGCAAGACCACCACTCGCCTTCAGGGCATGTATGCCGCGACTCGGCTGAGCATCACCGATCCGCTGTCGGTGATCCTGGGCGTACGTACCACCGATTACTCGGCCATCACTCGAAGCGTGGATGCCGCGCGCACCAGCCAGGAAGAAAACGGCGTCGTCACCCCGTACCTGGGCGCGGTGTACGACCTCAACGACACCTACTCGCTGTATGCCAGCTACACCGATATCTTCAACCCGCAAACCCAGGAAACCAGCGCCGGTAGCAGAGTGGAGCCGATTCGCGGGCAAAGCTACGAGACGGGCATCAAGGGCGCATGGTTCGACGGCCGCCTCAACGCCTCCGCAGCGTATTTCCGCACCAAGCAGGAAAACAAGGCGGTGCTGGACGGTGGTCTCTCCACCCCGACCGGTGGCGACGCCTACAAAGCGGGTTCAGGCCAGGAAACCGACGGTATTGATCTGGAAATCGCCGGCGCCCTGACCCCGGACTGGAACGTGTATGCCGGCTATACCTACCTGCATTTCCGCCGCGTCGACAGCGACGGCCGCAGCGATCCTTCGCACCTGTTCAAGACCTCGACCACCTACCACCTCAGCGGCCCGCTCGACCGTCTGACCGTGGGCGCGGGCGTTACTGCGCAGTCCAATATCCGCGCCATTTCCAGCCCGGCGGGCCAGCCTGTCAACGGCGTGAGCAGCGGTGCCACCGACGTGAACTGGTCGGGCTATGCCATCTGGAACGCCATGGCCAAGTACCAGGTGACCGACGACACCAGCGTAACCCTCAACGCTAATAACCTGTTCGACAAGCATTACTACACCCGCTACGGGTTCTACGCAGGAGCTGTCTACGGTGACCCGCGCAGCCTGTCGCTGACCGTCAACACCACCTTCTGATCGACATCGCCATGATGGGCGCCTCACCCGTGTTTCGCGGGTGAGGCTGGCAGCGCGCTCACAGGGGCGTGGGCTTGGAGTTATCCACAGCGGGCGGCTCGAAGCGATCATCGAAGCTGTCCCAGTCTTCGCCAAACAACTCCACCGGGTGCATAGTCCGGTCGGCACCGTTGCCACAGGCCAGCGCCTTGGCCGGGCAATACAGATCGCAACCCCAGCAGATGCGCTCGGGGTGGCTGGGGTTAGTTGGAAATTTCTTGGCCATGGGGTGCCTCCGGCAGGCGCTACATGACCTGAGCCTAACCCCCATGAGGGTATTCGGGTTGATCGAAGTCAAAGACAGCGCAGACATGGCTCAGAAGCTGTTTGGAAGAAATCGGCCAGAAATCCATACGCCGCTTGCCTGCTTAGCGTAAGGTGGGCGTCCCGATCCGTGAACTGTTTGTGCGCAATACCCCACTAAGCATTTAGCGGGGCGGTGACGCGTTGCCCACCGGTAGCTTTGCGATGGGTTTCACTCAACTTATTCTCATCAAGGACTTGAACGGATCGTGACTGCTCAGCATGACGTTGAACGGTGTTCGGGAGAGGTATGACCCTGCAAGAACGTAACAACGTCCACGTTGCCGGCACGGGTGACGTGACCCTTGTCCTGTCCCATGGGTTCGGCTGCGACCAGTCCATGTGGCGCCTGCTGCTGCCGCACTTTCTTGAACGCTTTCGGGTCGTTACCTACGACCTGGTCGGGGCTGGCCAGTCGGACCAGAGCGCCTACAGGCGCGACAAGTACGCCACGCTGTGGGGCTACGCCAGCGACCTGAATGAAATCATCGACGCCTATGCCCAGGGCCCGGTCATCGTGGTCGCCCATTCGGTCAGCGCCATGATTGCTGCCCTGGCCGAGCGCCAGCGGCCAGGGCGCCTGATGGCGCTGGTCATGGTCGGCGGCTCGCCGTGCTACATCGACAGCGACGGCTACACCGGCGGCTTCACCACCGATGAAGTGCAGGCCCTGCTGACTACCCTCGATGAAAACTACCTCGGCTGGTCCAGCTCCATGGCACCCGTGCTGATGGGCACCCCCGGCCAGCCGGCCCTGGAAGAGGAACTGGCCAGCAGCTTCAGCCGCACCGACGCCCAGATCGCCCGGCATTTCGCCCGCGTGATCTTCCTGTCCGACCATCGCCAGGACGTGACGGGCCTGCAACTGCCTACCCTGATCGTGCAGTGCACTGGCGACCCCGTGGTGCCGGTCGCGGTCGGCAAATACTTGAACGCCGTCCTGCCGAACAGCCAGCTGAGCATCATCGAGAACATGGGTCACTACCCTCAGCTGAGCGCGTCGGGCGCTTGTGCCGCCGCGATGGACCAGTTCTTCACCCACCTCGGGCTCAAGCATGGATGACACGGCGCTGCTGTCTACCCACGCCTTTTTCGAGCACGCACCTTGTGCCCTGGTGGTGATGACGCCTGACGGCACCCTGGTGCGCTGTAACCAGACGCTGGCCGACTGGCTGGGATACGACAGCGCCACCCTGCATGCGATGAGCTTCGACCAACTGCTGCCCGCCGACGGCCGCGTGTTCCTGCTGACCCACTGGGGCCCGCTGCTGAACATGCAAGGGTCCATCTCCGAAGTGAAGATCGCCCTGCGCCACCGCGACGGCCGCAAGCTGCCCATGCTGCTCAGCGGCGTACGCCGCGAAAGCGATGACGGCATTCGCTACCACCTGGCGCTGTTCAGCGCGGTCGAAAGCACCAGCAGTGGCAAAGCCGCCCTGGAAGCCATGCAACGCGCCGAAGAAATGCTGGCGCAGAAGATAGAAGCCGAAAGCGCCCTGCAGCGCGCCCAGGCCGAACTCGCCGCCGCCTATCAGGAGGTCGAGCGCCGCGCCGTCTTCTCCGAACAGATGGTTGCCATTGCCAGCCACGACCTGAAGAACCCCCTCACCGCCATCCAGATGGCCGCATCCATGCTCAAGCTCGATCTACCAAGCGACCGTGCGCGGCGGTTACTGACCGGCATCGACAACTCGACCGAGCGCGCGCTGCGCATGATCGTCGACCTGCTCGACTTTGCCTCGGTCAGGCTCGGCCCCGGCATGACCATCCGCCGCGAGCCGGTGGACCTGGTGCGCGCTGTGGACTACTCCGTGAGCGAGCTGAAGGTGGCGTTCCCTGATGCACACATTCGGCATTACGCCCGCGGCCGGCGCGTGGTGCAGGTCGACCCGGACCGGTTGCAGCAGCTGATCGGCAACCTGGTGGCCAACGCTGTCGCCTATGGCGACCTTCGCTATCCCATTACCCTGACCACAGAGTTCTCGGATGACGGGGCGGTGGTGACTGTGCATAACCACGGTACTGCGATCGATGACGCGCTACTGCCCACGTTGTTCGAGCCGATGACCCGTGGCAGCGATTGCCAGGATACCGTGCGGTCGGTGGGGCTGGGGTTGTTTATCGTGAAGAAGATTGCCGAGGCGCATGGGGGGAGTGTGAACATGTGCTCGGATGGGGTGTTGGGGACACGGTTTGAGGTTTGGTTGGGGTGAGGGGGCTTGGGCGGGTGCTTTCAATTCGCTGAAATTTACACCCTCTATCTTGCGTAAACGCCGACCTATAAGACCAACTGCCTTACACCGCATCCGGAATCTAACGAATCCCAGGGTGGGAGCGGCCTCGCGCCGCGATGGGCTGCGCAGCAGCCCCAACAGTCCCGAATCACCTCAGCGAGTCTAAGTAAGCGCGGTCCTGTGAGAGCAACCCCCTTACACCGCCTTCGAAACCTAACGAATTCCAGGGTAGGCGCGGCCTCGCGCCGCGATGGGCTGCACAGCAGCCCCAACAGCCCGAATCACCTCAGCGAATCTAAGTAAGCGCGGTCTTGTCAGCGCAACCCCCTTACACCGCCTTCGAAACCTAACGAATCCCAGGGTGGGAGCGGCCTCGCGCCGCGATGGGCTGCACAGCAGCCCCAACAGCCTGAAAGCCACACGAAGCCCCTTCAGGGTATCCCGCAAGCCCAAAACACTACCGCCAGAGCAAGTAATTCCCGTTGCTGAATCTGAGCCATTTTATGGGTGCATCCTATACCCAGCTCTAAAATTCCGCGTGTTGAAGAAAGTACCCAGCCTGTGACGACATTGTCGTACCTAAGCCCGTGTTCCCAGACCACTTGCCCCGCGCCAACAACACCGTCACTGTAACGACCACTGTCATTACAGCGAGCAACCCATCATGGCCTCCATTAACGTCCGCATCGACGACGATCTCAAAACCCGAGCCTACCGTGAGCTCGAGCGCCTGGGCGTGACGCCCTCGGAGCTCATGCGCCAGGCATTACAGTACGTCGCCGAGCGTGGGCAGCTACCGTTCAGGTCTGTGCTCATGACGAATGAGGATGAAAAGCTGCTAGCGACCGTTCGCGAGCGCCTTGCCGACCCTCAGCGAGTGAAGGTTTCTCTGGATGACCTATAGCCTTGAGGGATGGGGTGATTTTGTTGGATCCCGACGGAGGGTCCTGGAACGAAAAAACCCGCCAAAGGGCGGGTTTTGGGGCTTCCAAGGCATTCGGTGGAATGCGATGGAGCTGGATATGGTGCCGGCACCAGGAATCGAACCCGGGACCTACTGATTACAAGTCAGTTGCTCTACCAGCTGAGCTATACCGGCAATGGGGCGTCATTATAACGATCGTTTGGCGTGTGTAAACCACTTCCTTGCGATTGTTTGAAAATCACCTAAGTCACCGACCCAAAAGGGGAATTTTCTTACCAACCGCGGTGGAGGGTGGTGACGCTTGGCTCGGTCTTGCCGGGGTTGAAGAACAGCTTGTCGTTGTCGCAACCGCGCTTGCGGCAGGTGTTGTCGGCGCGCAGGGGCAGGCCTCGGTCGCCGCCCAGCTGCATGCCGGGGTGGTTCCAGCCGAGGTTGCCGGGGGCGGGGTGCGAGGGGCCGCTGGCGCAGGCGGTGAGGGCCAGGGCGAAGGCGAGCAGGGCGAGGGGCTTGGCTTGGGTCACGAGAGTCAGGTCCATTGTCGAATCTGGCGCAACGCCAGATGGCCGCAGGGCTGGCAGGCAGCGCGCGACGTCACTTTTTAATGATTTGGGGCGCGCATGATACACGGTTGTAAGGCAGGGGATTAGTGTTGAGAGGGGGTGGGGAGTGTGCGGTGGGTCAAGGATTTGGAGGTTGGGTGGTTTTTTATAAGGTGGGGTAGGGGGGCTAGAGGCTAGGAATGTGTGTTTTGGGCTGGAATTCTGGGGCCGCTTTGCGGCCCATCGCGGCACAAGGCCGCTCCCACTCCATGGACTCCACTGCCCTGGGCTTGGGTGTTTTCTGGAGCTGTGCGAGACAGTTGCCTCCGAAGGTATGGCTTCGGATGCTTTGTTAGGCAGGGGATCAGGGTGGGTCGCGCAGCACTGGTGTAGGAAATGGCTGGACTTACTAGCGAAAGGGTTCTGTATGACCTTGCTTCGGACCTATCCTACGCATGCCGCTGAATTGTCGCTGTTGTGAGGGAAAGGGCTCACGGATAACGTTCTGGGGTCGCTTTGGCGACCGGGTGTGAGAACCCGACTTTGAACGTAGCGGCTGCTCGATGGCGACCGTGCACGGGCAGGCTTCGGTCTGGCCGAGCTTCCTATGTTCACTCGGTTTCTCACCCCGTGTACGGTTGCCGCCTTTGTCCCGTGAGAAAGCATGAGTGTGGCAGCTCCTTGAGAACATAGGGGTTACATATGAAAACGATCGTTCCTGATCCACCGGCTGATAACGTCATCACCACCGCAGGCATAGAAACCTTCCTCCAAGCCGGCGCCCCACCGGTAAATCTATTTCGCGTACAACCCGGCATACCGGCAGATGCTGCGTACGAACACGTTTCCATCCTGATGGGCTACATCAAGCACTTAGTGCGTGAAGGGGACATGGAGGATGACCACAAGCTGCTCGGTGCCGCGGACTACCTGTGCGACATGGCCAACGCCTTGATGAATGACATTGAGATCGCCAAAGGCAAGGGCCACTAGCGAAATACATTGCAGCGGCATGGATGGCGACAGGGCTAGGGTGCCAGCGGACAGGCAATCCGTTCCCAGGCACCCGCCCAGTTCAGCGTTACTGCTCAAGGCAAACAGACTTCCATGGCAGGCCATATGCCAAGGCTGGCGTACAGCCGCAATTCTGGCATGGCACACCATCCTCCTACGCACCAAACCCCACTGAAATCAACAAAAATTCGCCTCTGAAAAAATGCTTATGCACAAGCGGCATCGAATGCTTGTGTCAATGGCATAACTGTCCACGGGATAAACCTGATTTGCGCAAATGCCTGTTTTTGCTGGTCTTGAGCGTCATTTTGGAATAAGGCAAAGCGCCCGGAACGGGCTGTACACCAACAGGTAACCCCAAGCTTGTTCACAGACTTATCCACAGGTTGTTCTGCGGCTATCTGTCGCGCTCGGCGAGGATCATCAGGTTACGTGGGGTAAGGGCATAGTCACAAAACAAGCCCAAACGTACGTCATAGCCCTGCTCGGTCAGAAAAAGGGCACGGTCCAGCGCCAGCCACAGCTCAAGCGGGCGGCGGAAGAGGTTGCGCAGGCGTTCGAGGTTGCGTACCTGCGCCAAGCGCTCCCACCCTGCCGATTCCTGGGCCGCCCAGTCGATATCACCATGCAGCTCCAATTGCTTGAGCGCCGCTAGGTCACGGCAATACTGCTCGAAGGGCTTGGCCAGCCAAGCCACCGGCAGCGATGGCGTGGGCAGGTATTGATCGGTCTGGCGCTGCTGGCGTTGCAGCAGGTCGAAGCCCAGGCGGCGGGCCATGGAGGTGTCGCGCTGGCGGCGTACGCGGGCGCCAGCGGTGACGGTTTCGCTCAAGGGCAGGCCGAGGTCATCGAGTGACAGTTGCAAGGCCGAAGCGCGGGCGGCTGTGGATAACGCCTGGTACTGCGGGGTAGCAATGCGGTTGTAGCAACAGGGGGCCACGGCCAGCTGCGGGCAACGTTGCTGACTGGCCAGGCGCAGCAGGTGCACATGCAGGTCGCCACATGCGTGCAACGCGACCACGCTGGTGTGCGCGTGGAGGTGTTCGGCGCTGCCAGGGGTCATCACATCTTGATGTGCGTGTTGCACCGGCAAGTGGTGATGGGCACTCAGCGCCTGGCCGGCAGCCACCAGCTCGGCGTCGTATTCCAGGCAGGCCAAGTGCTGGCCAGGCTGCAGCAGGCGCCGGCCCAGGTGGCCTTTGCCCGAGCACCAGTCCACCCAGTGGCCGGACGGGGCGCGGAAGGCGAGGTGGCCGGCGAAGGCTTCTATCTGCTGCCATTTACGGCCGGGCACATTGACGTCAAGCCGGTGCCCGGCGGCGGGGAGCGCACAGGCTGGCAGCTCATCCAAGGCGCTGAGCGCTTGGGCAGCATCTGCCAGCTGTGGATAAGGCGCAGGCAATACTTGTGGGTCGACGTCACCCTCGGCATCGGCCAGGGTGCTTTGGCGCAGATGTCGGGCGAGTGCCGGGTAGGTGCTTTCCCAATCCAGGTGCAGGCTGGTGAACGGCCTGGGTTTCCACAGCGCCTGGTGTTCGATCAGGAACCGGTCAAGCGCCTGAAAGCGTTCGAGCAGATGATGGCTGTGGAGGAAGGTCGGCATTGGGGGCGGTATCGAAAGAGGGTGTTCAGGCCTCGCTGCCGGCCAAACCCGCTTGCACCCATGCATTCACATGCCTGGTAGAGCGGGGCCAGCCGGCAACGGGGCGGTGAGGGCTCAGCGCCCTTGGCAGGCGTCCACCCGCAACCAGCGCTCCAGCAGCTTGAAGCCTTGCACCAGCACGAACGAAATCAGCAGGTAGAACAGGCCAGCGGCGAAGAAGATCTCCACCGGCAAGTACGTGCGGGCGATGATGGTCCGCGCCATGCCGGTCAGTTCCAGCAGGGTGACGGTACTGGCCAGTGCGCTGGCCTTGAGCATCAGGATCACTTCGTTGCTGTAGGCCGGCAGGCCGATGCGGGCAGCCCGGGGCAGCATGATGTAGACCAGTGTCTTGGCCCGGGACATGCCCAGCGCCCGCGCAGCCTCGATCTCGCCTTTGGGAATGGACTGCAAGGCGCCGCGCAGGATTTCGGCGATGTAGGCGGCGGTGTGCAGGGTCATGGTCAGTACGGTGCACCAGAACGGGTCGCGCAGGTACGGCCACAGCGCGCTGGTGCGCACGGCGTCGAACTGCGCCAGGCCGTAGTACACCAGAAACAGCTGCACCAGCAGCGGCGTGCCGCGGAAGAAGAAGATGTAACCAAAGGGCACGGCGCGTACATACCAGTGCCGTGAAGAGCGGGCGATGCCCAGCGGGATGGCCAGGATCAAGCCCGCCACGACGGCGATGGCCACCAGCTCCAGGGTCAGGGTCGCGCCTTGGGCCAGACGCGGCAGCCACTTGATGATCACTTCCCAGTTCATTGTTCGGCCCTCGCGAAGCCGCGAGCGGCGCGTTGTTCCAGGAAATGCATGCCGGTCATGGCAATGACGGTCAGGCTGAGATAGATGCAGGCCGCCACCATATAGAAGGTGAACGGCTCCTTGGTCACGGTCACGCCGATCTGGGCGTGGCGCATGATTTCTTCAAGCCCGATCACCGACACCAGTGCCGTGTCCTTCATCAGGATCATGAACAGGTTGCCCAGGCCCGGCAGGGCGATACGCCACATCTGCGGCAGGATGATGCGCGACAGGATGCGGCCCTTGGACATGCCCAGCGCCAGCCCGGCTTCGCGGTGGCCTTTGGGGATGGCCAGGATGGCGCCCCGGAACACCTCGGTGGCGTAGGCGCCAAAACACAGGCCCAAGGCAATGACGCCAGCGGCAAAGGCGCTCAGCTCAAGGCCAGGCATGTGCAGGGCTTCACCCAGGGCGTTCATCAGCCCCACGGTGCCGAAGTAGATCAGCAATACCCAGAGCAGTTCGGGAATGCCCCGTACCAGGGTCGAGTAGAACCCGCCGAGCCACTGCAACGGCTTGATCGGGGAAGTCTTGGCCAGGGCGCCGAGCAGGCCCAGCACCAGCCCTAACAGCAAGGCGCACAGCGCCAGTTTTACGGTCATCAGGGTGCCGGCCATCATGGCCGGACCGAATCCGTGCAAGTCGATATTCATGGGCAGGTCATTCTAGGGAGTGGCGCGCCACCGGGGCGCGCCAATCGGGGCGGATCATTCGATGCTGAACGGGAAGTACTTGTCGTTGATCTTCTTGTACGTACCGTCGGCCTTGATTTCGGCCAGGGCCTTGTTCAGGTCGTCGCGCAGCTTGGTGTCACCCTTGCGTACGGCGATGCCGATCTTGTCGCTGTCCATCACCGGCTCGCCCTTGAACTCGTAGTTCATGCCGTCCTTGCTCTTGAGCCACTCGTACTGCACGTACTTGTCGGCCAGGATACCGTCGATACGGCCGGAGACCAGGTCCAGGTAGGCGTTTTCCTGGGTGTCGTACAGCTTGATGTCCACACCGCTGTAGTTGTCTTCCAGGTAGGTGCCGGCCAGGGTGGCGCGCTGGGTGCCGATGACCTTGCCCTTGAGCGAGTCCTTGTCAGTCTTGAAGTCGACGTTCTTCGGCGCGATGAACTGCAGCTTGTTGGAGTAGTACGGGTCGGTGAAGTCCACCGCCTGCTTGCGCTCGTCGGTGATCGACAGTGACGACACCAGGAAGTCGAACTTCTTGGCGTTCAGGGCGGGGATGATGCCGTCCCAGTCGGAGGTGACGACCGAGCACTCGACCTTCATCTTGGCGCACAGGGCATCACCGATGTCCTTGTCGAAACCGACGACGTTGCCGCTGGCGTCCTTGTTGTTGAACGGTGGGTAGGCGGCTTCGATACCCATGCGCAGTTTTTCTGCGGCCAGGGCGTTGGCCGACATCACCAGGGTGGCAGCAGCGGCCAGGAGGAATTTCTTGTAGGTGTGCATGTATTGCTCCGTTAGCGGTGGCTGGACATGAATTGCTTGCAACGCGCCGAGGTCGGGTTCTCGAAGACCTGCTGCGGCGATCCCTGCTCTTCGACCAGGCCCTGGTGCAGGAAGACCACTTCACTGGACACCTGGCGGGCAAAGTTCATCTCGTGCGTCACCAGCAGCATGGTACGGCCTTCTTCGGCCAATGCGCGGATAACGTTAAGCACTTCCTGGACCATTTCCGGATCGAGGGCCGAAGTGGGCTCGTCGAACAGGATGACCTTGGGCTTCATGGCCAGGGTACGGGCAATGGCGGCGCGCTGTTGCTGGCCACCGGAAAGCTGTGAGGGGTAGCTGTGGCGCTTGTCGTAGATACCTACCTTGTTGAGCAGCGCTTCGGCGCCCTCCACGGCTTCGGCCTTGCTTTGACCGAGCACGCGGCGTGGCGCCTCGATGATGTTGTCGAGGATCGACATGTGCGGCCACAGGTTGAAGTTCTGGAAGACGAAGCCGATTTCGCTGCGCAGGCGGTTGATCTGGCGGTTGTCGGCGGCCATCAGGTCACCGTTCTTGGCGGCCTTGAGCTTGAGGGCTTCACCGGCCACCAGGATTTCGCCTTGGTGCGGGTTTTCCAGCAGGTTGATGCAGCGCAGCAGGGTGGACTTGCCGGAGCCGGACGACCCCAGGATGGAGATCACGTCACCGTCGCGTGCGGTCAGCGAAATGCCCTTGAGAATTTCCTGCTCGCCATAGCGTTTGTGCAGGTTGCGGATTTCCAGCGCGGGCGTGGCCTGAGCCATGTGCGGTCCTCATGTATTCGGGTGCGTTCCCAGCTGTTGGCGGCCTTCCTGGCGTGCGCCAAGCTAGCATAGCGGCATTATGACGGCCAACAGGGTCGCCGGGCACTCTGGGCATTGGTGGGGCAGTTTGTCGCATCGTTGCAGCGCAACGTCGCGCAGATGTCCACAAGGGCGGTTGCCCGGCACCAAAGCCATGATGAAAAAAGGCGCGATGGTGCCAGTTTTGGCCGGCTCAGGGAAGCGGTTTCGGACCATTCACCCCGTGGAAATAGCGACTTGGGCAGCCTCCGTTCGCATGCAGGTGCAGCTTTTATTGCTGATCGCATTACGCAGGGTTGTACCTTGGGTTGCGCCGTTTTTGCCATGAAACGGTGCAAAGGTGTTACCGAGGAGCACCCGTGGTGCATTTGTAAGTGAGTATTTCGGTAATGAGGCAGGTCGGTGACGAATCGGTCATTGCATGGCCATTTATGCCCCAACCCCCACCATCATTGGCCTTCCGCACGTATCGGGTGCAGGCGCGTAGCACATGGCGCGGTTATTGCCAGTATTCAACCAAAGGTTGTAGCTGTGCGTGCTGATGCCAGAAGCCGCGTATCTGCAACCGACGTGATCTACTCCTTGCAAAGGTAGTTTTATGAGCGGCAACAATTCCAATGACCTCGCTCAGGGGCTTAAACAACGGCATGTCACCATGCTGTCCATTGCTGGCGTCATCGGCGCCGGCCTGTTCGTCGGTTCCGGCCATGCCATCGCTGCGGCAGGCCCGGCGGTGCTGCTGGCCTACGCGGCTGCCGGTACGCTGGTAGTGCTGGTCATGCGCATGCTGGGTGAAATGGCAGTGGCTTCGCCTGACACCGGTTCGTTTTCCACCTATGCCGACCGCGCCATCGGGCGCTGGGCAGGCTTTACCATCGGTTGGTTGTACTGGTGGTTCTGGGTGCTGGTGATTCCCCTGGAAGCCAACGCTGCTGCAGCCATTCTGCATGCGTGGTTCCCGGCTGTGGACCTGTGGGCGTTCTCGCTGCTGATCACCTTGGCACTGACCGTGACCAACCTGTTCAGCGTGAAGAATTATGGTGAGTTCGAGTTCTGGTTCGCCCTGCTCAAGGTGCTGGCCATCATTGCGTTCATCGTGGTCGGTTGCGTGGCCATGTTCGGTCTGGTGCCGAGCAGCCAGGTCAGCGGTGCCAGCCACCTGTTCGACACCCAAGGCTTCATGCCCAACGGTCTTGGCGCCGTACTGGCAGCGATGCTGACGACCATGTTCTCGTTCATGGGCACCGAGATCGTCACCATCGCCGCTGCCGAGTCCAAGGACCCGGGCAAGCAGATCAGCCGCGCCACCAATTCGGTGATCTGGCGTATCTGCCTGTTCTACCTGGTGTCGATCTTCCTGGTCGTAGCCCTGGTGCCTTGGAATGACCCGGCCTTGGCCGAGCTTGGCTCCTACCAGACCGTGCTCAGCCGCATTGGTGTACCCAACGCCAAGCTGATCGTCGATATCGTGGTGCTGATCGCGGTGACCAGCTGCCTCAACTCGGCGCTGTACACCTCCTCGCGCATGTTGTTCTCGCTGAGCAAGCGCGGCGACGCTCCGGCCATGGCCCAGCGCACCACCAAGGCAGCCACTCCGTATGTTGCGGTGCTGCTGTCTACTGCTGCTGCGTTCCTGTGCGTATTCGCCAACTTCCTGGCTCCGGCGCAGGTCTTCGAGTTCCTGCTGGCAAGTTCCGGCGCCATCGCGTTGCTGGTGTACCTGGTGATTGCCGTGTCGCAACTGCGCATGCGTGCCAAGCGCGAGGCTAGCGGGGAGCAGATTGCATTCAAGATGTGGCTGTTCCCGGGGCTGACCTGGGCAACGATTGCCTTCATCGTGGCGGTGCTGGGTGTGATGGCACTGCGTGAGGACCACCGCATCGAGATCATCGCCACTGCGCTGCTGAGCATTGCAGTGGTGGCGACGGGGTTGCTGGTGCACCGCAAGCGCGAAGCTGGTGGCCGGGCGGCCTTGGTCAAGTAGGGCAGCGGCGACCGCTCGCTTGCCCTCCGGTGCAAGCAGCGGCGCTACGCGAAATCTGCAAGCTTGCACAATGCCATGTAGCGGCCCTTGCCGGGGCGCCGGACCGGCCGCGACATATCGGCTCAGAAGCTGAAATCCTGGGGCTGCTGCGCAGCCCATCGCGGCACAAGGCCGCTCCCACGAGATGGCGTCAGCAAGGTCATCTGCTTCAGGCAGTAGCCATCGGCATACTCGGCATTTCCCATGCAGCAGCATCTGCTTACTTGGCACTTCCCATGCAGCTGCCATCGCCATGCATGCCACTTCCTTTAAGCAGAGCGCCATAGCCTTTCAAGGCTCTTGACTCAGCGGTAGGTCGACACTGCAAACCGCTGCTGACTCTGCACTTTGCAGCATCGAGATCACCGGGAGTTCGTCAGCTTGCCGTTCTGCCTCGCAAGATCAACTGCACCTGCAGGATCAACTGCATCTGCAGGATAACCCGCTCTTGTGGGAGCGGCCCTCGTGCCGCGATGGGCCGCAAGGCGGCCCCGACAATATCAGCTCAGAAGCTGAAATCCTGGGGCTGCTGCGCAGCCCATCGCGGCACAAGGCCGCTCCCACGAGATGGCGTCAGCAAGGTCATCTGCTTCAGGCAGTAGCCATCGGCATACTCGGCATTTCCCATGCAGCAGCATCTGCTTACTTGGCACTTCCCATGCAGCTGCCATCGCCATGCATGCCACTTCCTTTAAGCAGAGCGCCATAGCCTTTCAAGGCTCTTGACTCAGCGGTAGGTCGACACTGCAAACCGCTGCTGACTCTGCAGCATCGAGATCACCGGCAGCTCACCAGCTTGCCGTTCTGCCTCGCAGGATCTACTGCACCTGCAGGCTCAACTGCACCTGCAGAATCCACTGCACCTGCAGGATCTACTGCACCTGCAGAATCCACTGCACCTGCAGGCTCAACTGCACCTGCAGGATCAACTGCACCTGCAGGCTCAACTGCACCTGCAGGATCCACTGCATCTGCAGGATCAACTGTACCTGCAGGATAACCCGCTCTTGTGGGAGCGGCCCTCGTGCCGCGATGGGCCGCAAGGCGGCCCCGACAATATCAGCTCAGAAGCTGAAATCCTGGGGCTGCTGCGCAGCCCATCAAGGCCGATCAGACGCCCCGGCCAAGGCCCACAGATGGGATAATTTCCAGCTGTGTGCCGGGGAAGTCCTTCAAAAAAGCTTCAGCCCTCCCAGCTACCTGCCGAACCGGTTCGCCCTGCAACGAACCGCCCCTAACGGCAATCAACCAAACTGCTTCTGCTGTTGCTGCTGCTTGGCCACCAGGTCGGACGCAGCCAGGTAAGCCTGCTGGAACTCATCGCTTTCCAGCCACGCCATGGTGGTGTCTTCGTCCGCGCCATCGAGCCATGCACGGTAGGCGGTGAATACCATCACGATATAGTCGGTAGCGTGTTCTTCCTTGTGGCCCTTGAGCACCAAGGCCAGCAGCGGGTCTACCAGGAACACCGAGATCATCGGCACCAGGCCGCCTTCCTGCGCTTCTTTCATCTTCTTGAACAGAGGGTCGTAACTGGCCGACGCCATGGCCTTGTCGAACACCTGCTCGACGCTGGCGCTATCGCCTGCGCTGGCCTTCACGGCCTGGCCGCTGCGCACCATGCGGTTCTGCTTGGCCTTGGTGGCGGCGCGCTTGGCGCGTTTTTGTTGCTTGGTAGAGGTGGCCATGGGCAATCCTTGGGTGGGGCTTTAAAGTGCGCGTATTGAAGCGCAGTTGCCGGCGAAACCCAAGTGCCGTGCACGCCGGGCTGGCCGTCAGCTGGCGATCGCATCATCCTCTTCGAACCCGCGCGATGCCCGCCCTACCAGCAGTGGGTCCGGCGCGTAGGCCACGCTCAAGTCCTTGTCGGGGTAATCCAGCGAGTGCAGGAAGTGGCGAATGCAGTTGATGCGCGCACGCTTCTTGTCGTCGGACTTGATCACCGTCCAGGGAGCATCGGCAGTGTCGGTATGGAAGAACATGGCTTCCTTGGCGGCAGTGTAGTCGTCCCACTTGTCCAGGGACTTGATGTCGATGGGCGACAGTTTCCAGTGCTTGAGCGGGTCGTCACGGCGGGAGATGAAGCGGCGCAGCTGCTCCTCACGGTTCACCGAGAACCAGTACTTGAACAGCAGGATGCCGCTGTTGCACAGCATTCGCTCAAGGTCCGGCGCCTGGCGCATGAACTCCAGGTACTGCAGCGGCGTGCAGAAATCCATCACCTTCTCGACCCCGGCGCGGTTGTACCAGGACCGGTCGAAGAACACCATTTCCCCCGCGGTGGGCAGGTGCTGCACATAGCGCTGGAAGTACCATTGGCCCTTCTCCTGCTCCGACGGCTTTTCCAGCGCAACGATGCGAGCGCCCCGGGGGTTCAGGTGCTCCATGAACCGCTTGATGGTCCCGCCCTTGCCTGCAGCGTCCCGCCCCTCGAACAGAATCACCACCCGCTGGCCGGTTTCTTTTACCCAGCTTTGCACCTTGAGCAACTCGATCTGCAAGGCGTGCTTGGCTCTTTCGTATTCCTGGCGACGCAAGCGCTGCGGGTAGGGGTAGCCGGATGGCAAGCGCGCCGATGTGCTGTCTTCGCTGCTGCCCTTGGGGGCGGTGGCCACTTCCAGTGCGGCGGGCGCCTGGCTGATCGCGATAATGGCAGGTTCGGGTTTGCGCGGGCGCGGACGGCGAGTGCGCGGCTTGGCCTTGGGGGTAGCGTTCTCGAGGGGTGGGGAAGTCTGGAGAGGGGCGTCTTCGCTCATGGAGGTCCTTGCAAGGTCGTTTGAATGTTTACCTTGAATGCTAAGGACGACAGGGGGCTGGCTTTTTGATGTTGGTCAACCCGGCCGGGATGAGTGCTGCTGCCCGAGGGCTACCCGTGACGGAGGGCGGCCTACTCGCACTTTTCGACAGGCAACAAAAAACCCGCACTTGGCGGGTTTCTTGTGTCGCTTCGGGTAACTTTGCAACCACCAGAAGCTGAAGGTGGTGCCCAGAGACGGAGTCGAACCGCCGACACGAGGATTTTCAATCCTCTGCTCTACCGACTGAGCTATCTGGGCGACGAGGTGAATTAAATAGACTTTCAGACGGCTCGTCAACGACTTTTTGAAAAAAATATTAAATTAATTCCGTCGCTTACGTTCCCTGAGGTCATTCCGAGGGCGGTACGTAGCCTTCTGCCTGGGCGTATTCTTCGCCGGCGAAAAACTTGTCCATCTCGGCCTGGAGGAATTTGCGGTCCTCGGCGTTCATCATGTTCAGGCGCTTTTCGTTGATCAGCATGGTCTGGTGCTTCTGCCAGTCAGCCCAGGCTTTCTGCGAGATGTGGTCGAAGATGTCCTGGCCCTTTGCCCCGGGATAAGGTGGGCGCTCCAGGCCGGGCAGTTCTTCGTTGTATTTGCGGCACATCACGGTGCGGGTCATCAGGCGTCTCCTGCAATCAATTCGTCGGCTGCGCGTTTGAGCAGCTTCTTCACCGGGGCGGCCAGGCCCAGGCGCGGTGGGGTGGCCAGGTTATACCAGAGCCAGTCGGCCTCGACCATGTGCTCGCCGACCGGGTCGACGTGCACCAGCCAAGGCTCGATGGCCAACTGGAAGTGGCTGAAGGTATGGGTCAGGTTGTCCAGGGCGCGGCTACGGCCCAGGCGCAGGCCGTGCTGGTCGGCCAGGTCGTCGAGCTGCGCGATGTCTTCGAGCTCCGGCAAGCTCCACAGCCCACCCCAAAGGCCGCTGGAAGGGCGGCGGTACAGCAGGATGGCGCCGTCGTCATTGGCCAGCAACGGCATCAGCGTACGTCGCTGGGGTAGCGCCTTGCGTGGCTTGGGCTCGGGGTAGCGGGTTTCTTCGCCGTGCAGGTGCGCCTGGCAGCCGCGCCGTACCGGGCAGAGCAGGCAGGTGGGTTTGCTGCGGGTGCACAGCGTGGCGCCCAGGTCCATCATCGCTTGGGTGTAATGGTTGGCACGGTGCTGGGGCGTGAAGCGTTCGGCGGTGGCCCACAGCTGGTTGGCAACCTTCGGTTCACCGGGGTAACCGGCCTGGGCGGTGAAGCGGGCCAGCACCCGCTTGACGTTACCGTCCAGAATCGGCGCACGAATGCCCATGCTGATGCTGGCGATGGCCCCGGCTGTGGAGCGGCCGATGCCGGGCAGCTCGGTGAGCTGCTCGACGCTGCGCGGAAACACGCCGCCATGCTGCTCGACCACGATCTTTGCAGCCTTTTGCAGGTTACGGGCGCGGGTGTAGTAGCCCAGGCCCGTCCACAGGTGCAGCACTTCGTCCTCGGGCGCTTCGGCCAGCGCCTGCACGGTTGGCAACGCGTGCATGAAACGGTCGAAATAGTTCAGCACCGTGCTGACCTGGGTCTGCTGCAGCATGATTTCAGAGACCCACACGCGGTACGGGTTGATGCCCTGTTGCCAGGGCAGATCGTGCCGACCGTGCGCGTCGTACCATTCCAGCACAGCGCTGGAAAACTGCTCGGGTGTCATCGCTTGAACAGCCCCTTGAGCGCGTCTTTCAGTTCCGGGCTCACTTTGTCTCCGAGTTTTTCATCGAGCTTTTCGTCGATCTTGTCTTTGAGACGGTTGCCCGCCAGTTTGGCGGCGACCTTGCCCATGCCGTCCTTGTCCAGGCGGCAGGCCTTGGCGCCGAGTTCCAGCGGCCCACGGCAACGCAGCGGCACTTCCACGCCCACGTAGCGCTCGTTGACCTGGCAGGCCGGGTCGGGCATGGCCCGCTGGTCGCCCTCGACGAGCACGCCAACGTTGTAGTCCATGCCCAGCACCCGCAGGTCCACGTCACCATGGCCGTTGACGGTCAGGCCTGGAATTCGCACTTTCAGGTCGGGGTTGCTGGCCACGCCATTGCGAATCACCACGCTGCCACGCAGCTCCTGGAACGGTGTGTCCTTGCCACGAGGCTCACCGCTGAGCGACTTGCGGTTAAGCGTGGCGATGGCCTGGCACAGCTGTTGTTCCAGGTTGGCATTGACCAGTACGCCGTCGTTGATGGTGAAGTTGGCCGTGCCGTTGAGGGTGTCCACCAGCGCCTTCTGGCTGTTGCCGGTGGCGGTCAGGTCGCTGGACAGGGTCAACAGGCCTTTGACCGGCGGCGCTTTATCCTTGTCATCGGTCTTGATGAAGTGCTCGACCGGCACGCGCTGGATGCGGGTATTGATCCCCAGTTGCGGCACGGCAGGGCGTACATCGACGGTACCCTTTGCCTCGAAGGTGCCCTTGTACAGGTCGCCGCGCAGGGTCTGCAGGGTCAACAGCCCACCCTGGCCGTTGGCGGTCAGGCGGGCATCGCCGATAGGCAGCTTGTCCAGCGTGAGCGAACCGAAGCTCAGGTCTGCCTGCAGGTCGAGGGCGCGCAGACGGTCCACCGGCAGCAGTTTGTCGGTGCTCCAGGCGCCCTGGGTGGGGGCATCGGGCAGCGGTGTACTGCCAGCACCGGCTACCGCACTGGCCTCTTGCTGCTGCACCTGGGCCTTGCGCGCAGCGCTGGCACCCTTGGCCTCTTCGCTCTTGGCCGGCAGGTAGCGATCGGCATCGAAGGTATCGCCCTTCAGTTGCACGCGCAGGGCTTGCTTGGCGAAGTCTTCGAGGGCGACACGCCCGGTGAAGGCCGTGCTGTCCAGCTTCACGGCCAGGTCTTCCAGGGCAAGGCTGGCAGGCGTGCCTTGCAAGCGCGTGACCAGCTCGAGCTTGCCAAATGCAGCCGGGTCCTGGGTAGCTGGCAGCGGGTGGCCGATACCGTCCATGAAGGTACGCAGGTCGAACTGGGCGACAGACAGGCCGCCACTCAACTGCGGGGTCTTGTCCAGGTCACGCAGATTGAGCTCACCGAGGGCGCGCAGTTGGTTGGCCGAGAGCTTGAGGCCGTTCCATGACGCCACGTTGGCGGCCTGGTCGAGCAGTAATTGGCCTTGGGCGGCGAAGGTCACGGTCTTGCCGCCCGTCGGCTCCCCAGAGGTCTCACCCGACAGGCGCATGTCTTCGAAGTTGTAGCGCTTGAGTGCGCGATCGAAGCGCAGCTCGCCAGCCAATTCGGTGCGGGCTTTGATGTTGGGCTGGCTGGCACTGATGAACGCGCTGGCCTTGAGCGGGATATTGGCGCCTTCATGCACCGCGCCGGTGCTCAGCTGAATGCTTTCGGCGTTGTAGCTGATGCCGCTCTGGACGTCGGTGTACTGCACCCGAGCGTTATTCACGGTCAGGCTGTCGATGTCGAGCTTGACCGGTCGGTCCGTGCTGGCAGTGCCTGCGCGCCGATCGGCACTGTCGGGGCCACGTGCATCACCTTGCGGTGCCGCCTCGCCCCCGGCTGGGTCAGGCAGAGGCTTGCCGATGTCTTCCCAGTTGCCATGCCCGTGTTTGTCACGGGTCAGGGTCAGGTTCA
Organism: uncultured Pseudomonas sp.; assembly: GCA_963529135.1. Classification (GTDB taxonomy): domain Bacteria; phylum Pseudomonadota; class Gammaproteobacteria; order Pseudomonadales; family Pseudomonadaceae; genus Aquipseudomonas. The sequence goes on from CAURYQ010000001.1 coordinate 43,820, forward strand.
GCCCTTCGACGCGCACATCGCTCATCTGCACCTCGCGGCGCAGCAGCGGCAGTACCCGCACCGACAGGCCAAGCATCTGCAGGTCGGCAAAGGGCGCCTTGGGTGCGTTCAGGGTGGCGATGCTGGCGTCATGCAGCTCAAGCCCCAGCCACGGGAACAGGCTCCAGCCGATGTCGCCGTTGAGGGTCAGCTCCACGTGAGCCTTGTCGCGCGCCAGCTGGCGGATCTCGTCTTTGTAGTCGTTGGGATCGAACAGGTGGGTCAGGGCAAAGCCCAGCGCCACGATGATCAGCAACAACCCGAGAAGCCCTAGGCCCAGGATTTTGCCGAACGCTTTCATGGGCGAGTCCTTAAATATCGGATTTTGAATTCAAGCGCGAGAGTATAGCGCCGCAGCGGTCTTCCCTGCTGATTCGACTGGATATACCGGCCATTTCCTACATTTCCAGCAGAAGGTACGGCTTTCGACAGCCGTGATCATGCCAGTTCATAAAGATCAGCTACAGCGCCCTGCGTCTCAGCCGAACTAAGATAGGCGATATCAGATTGCTTTCACGTGATCGGATGCTGCTACCCTTGCGCCGCTTTGCCTGCCTCCACAACTTATAAAAAGGATCATCCCATGAGCCGTACCGTGACGGCGGATGCCCTGGTCAGTGCGCCAGGCTTCCTCTCCAAGGAACGCATCATTGCCCGGCCGGGCTTCAACCGCTGGCTGGTACCCCCAGCTGCTTTGGCCATTCACCTGTGCATCGGCATGGCCTATGGCTTTTCGGTGTTCTGGTTGCCGTTGTCGCAAGCCCTGGGCATTGCCGCCCCGGTAGCGTGCGCGCCGGACATGGGCTTCGTCGCCCGGTTGTTCAGCGCCGAGTGCGACTGGCCTATTTCAATGCTCAGCTGGATCTACACCCTGTTCTTCGTCTTCCTGGGCTGCTCGGCGGCCGTGCTGGGCGGCTGGCTGGAGCACGCCGGCCCGCGCAAGGCCGGCCTGGTGTCGGCGCTGTGCTGGTGTGGCGGCATGCTGATCTCCGCCATCGGGGTGAAAACCCATCAGCTGTGGCTGATGTGGCTCGGGTCCGGCGTCATCGGCGGCATTGGCCTGGGTCTTGGGTACATTTCGCCCGTGTCCACCCTGATCAAGTGGTTCCCGGACAAGCGCGGCATGGCCACGGGCATGGCCATCATGGGCTTCGGCGGCGGGGCGATGGTGGGGGCGCCGTTGGCCACTGCACTGATGGGCCACTTTGGCAACGAGCATGAAGTGGGCGTCTGGCAGAGCTTCGTGGTCATGGCTGCGATCTACTTCGTGTTCATGACCGCCGGAGCCCTGGCCTACCGCGTACCGCCCACCGGCTGGAAGCCCGAAGGCTGGACCGCACCGACGAAGAAGGTGGGCAACGGCATGGTCACCGATCGTCATGTGCACGTCAGCGTGGCCTGGAAAACCCCGCAGTTCGCCTTGATCTGGCTTGTGCTGTGCCTGAACGTGTCGGCCGGTATCGGTATCCTCGGCATGGCGTCGCCGCTGTTGCAGGAAGTGTTCGCCGGCAAGCTGCTGGGTAACGAGCTCACCTTCAGCCAGCTCAACGCTGCGCAGTTGGCGCAGATTGCCGCCATCGCGGCGGGCTTCACTGGGCTGTTGAGCCTGTTCAACATCGGCGGGCGGTTCTTCTGGGCCTCGTTCTCCGACTACATCGGGCGCAAGAATACCTACTTCGCTTTCTTCGCCCTGGGCGTTGGCCTGTACAGCCTGATCCCGAACATGGGCCACCTGGGTAACGTGGCGCTGTTCGTTGCGGCCTTCTGCATTATCCTGTCGATGTATGGCGGTGGTTTCTCCACGGTGCCTGCCTACCTGGCCGACCTGTTCGGCACGCAGATGGTCGGCGCCATCCATGGTCGCCTGTTGACGGCCTGGGCTGCCGCCGGGGTGCTGGGGCCTGTGTTGATCACCTACCTGCGCGAGTCCCAGCTGGCCGCTGGTGTGGAGCGTGCGGCAGCGTACGACATGACGCTGTACATCCTTGCCGGCCTGCTGGTCCTGGGCTTCATCTGCAATATGCTGATCCGCCCGGTGGCCGACAAGCACTTCATGACCGACGCGCAACTGGCGGCCGAGCGCGCCTTGAGCCACGACAAGGGCGCTGATGGTGCACGTGCTCTGGAGTGGAAGGCTGCGCCTGGCAGCCTGCCGCTGGTATTGCTGGCCTGGGCCGTGGTTGTCGTGCCACTGGCCTGGGGTGTCTGGGTGACCTTGCAGAAGACAGCCGTGCTGTTCCACTGACGCGCGCCGGCCCAGGTCACGCCACAGGGCTTTCTCTGCCTGCCCTGTGGCGTGCATGCCACCTGCACCTGTCACAAGGGGGCGTCCGGTCACGGCCAGCTTCATGGGTATTCACCCGGTGCAAGCCTCCATTACACCCTGGTTGTATAGACCTGTAGGGGTGTCCGAGCCCGTCATCGCTGGGCTTGCCATATGTCTTGCGCGTTCCAAGCAGCGGCCATCTGCGCCTATAATGCAGCCCTTTTCGCCTAATGATTTTGCGGAGCTGGTGATGGTCGAACGTAAGGCTTCCGTCGAGCGCAATACCCTGGAAACCCAGGTCAAGTGCTCGATCAACCTCGATGGCAGTGGCAAGGCCCGATTCGATATCGGCGTGCCTTTCCTTGAACACATGCTGGACCAGATCGCCCGCCATGGGCTGATCGATCTGGATATCGAGTGCAAGGGCGACCTGCATATCGACGATCACCATACCGTCGAGGACGTCGGTATCACCCTGGGCATGGCATTCGCCCAGGCCATCGGTGACAAGAAAGGCATCTTCCGCTACGGCCACGCCTATGTGCCGCTGGACGAAGCGCTGTCGCGCGTGGTCATCGACTTTTCCGGTCGCCCCGGCCTGCAGATGCATGTGCCCTACACCCGCGCCAGCGTCGGTGGCTTCGACGTCGACCTGTTCCAGGAGTTCTTCCAGGGCTTCGTCAACCATGCCCTGGTAACCCTGCACATCGACAACCTGCGTGGGCACAACACCCACCATCAGATCGAAACCGTGTTCAAGGCCTTCGGCCGCGCGCTGCGCATGGCTGTTACCCTCGATGAGCGCATGGCCGGGCAGATGCCTTCCACCAAAGGGTGCCTGTAGATGCAGACGGTAGCCGTAATCGACTATGGCATGGGCAACCTGCACTCGGTCGCCAAGGCGCTGGAACACGTCGGCGCTGGCAAGGTGCTGGTCACCAGCGATGCAGCGGTGATCCGCGAAGCGGACCGCGTCGTGTTCCCTGGCGTGGGCGCCATCCGCGACTGCATGGCTGAAATTCGCCGCCTGGGCTTCGACAGCCTGGTGCGCGAAGTGAGCCAGGATCGCCCTTTTCTCGGCATCTGCGTCGGCATGCAGGCGCTGCTTGAGCACAGCGAAGAAAACGACGGCGTTGACTGCATCGGGATGTTCCCCGGCCAGGTCCGTTTCTTCGGCAAAGGCCTGCAAGAGGATGGCGAGCACCTGAAGGTGCCGCACATGGGGTGGAACGAAGTCAGCCAGACCGTCGATCATCCCCTGTGGCACGACATTTCCGACCAGGCGCGTTTCTATTTCGTGCACAGCTACTACATCGCAGCCGGCAAGCCGAGCCAGGTGGTGGGCCGTGGCCACTATGGCGTTGATTTCGCCGCCGCGCTGGCCGACGGTTCGCGGTTCGCCGTGCAGTTCCACCCGGAGAAAAGCCATACCCACGGCCTGCAACTGCTGCAGAACTTCGTGGCGTGGGACGGGCGCTGGTAAATGAGCCGCTCGAAAACCAAGGCGCCGATCATCACGTTGGCCCCCGAGCAGGAGCGTGAAGCGCTCGACACGCTCAAGCGCTTTCTCGAAGACCGTTTCGAGCTGCAGCTGGGGTCGTTCGAGGTCGCCGAGGTGCTCGAGCTGTTCACCAAGGAAATTGCACCCCATTACTACAACAGGGCGATCGCCGATGTTCAGCTGCACCTCAAGGAGCGGTTCGAGAGCATCGAAAGCGATCTGTGGGCGCTCGAGAAGCCCTGAAACCCCAAGAACAGACAGGTTCCCAAGATGCTGATTATCCCCGCTATCGATCTGAAGGACGGTGCCTGCGTGCGTCTGCGCCAGGGCCGTATGGAAGATTCCACGGTATTTTCCGACGACCCGGTGAGCATGGCCGCCAAGTGGGTCGAGGGTGGCTGCCGTCGCCTGCACCTGGTCGACCTCAACGGCGCTTTCGAAGGCCAGCCGGTCAACGGTGAAGTGGTCACCGCCATCGCCAAGCGTTACCCGACCCTGCCGATCCAGATCGGTGGCGGCATTCGCTCGCTGGAAACCATCGAGCATTACGTCAAGGCTGGCGTCAGCTACGTGATCATCGGCACCAAGGCCGTGAAGCAGCCGGAATTCGTGGCCGAGGCCTGCAAGGCGTTCCCTGGCAAGGTCATCGTCGGCCTGGACGCCAAGGACGGCTTCGTCGCCACCGACGGCTGGGCCGAAGTGAGCACGGTACAGGTCATCGACCTGGCCAGGCGCTTCGAGGCCGATGGCGTCTCGGCGATCGTCTACACCGACATCGCCAAGGACGGCATGATGCAGGGCTGCAACGTGCCTTTCACCAAGGCGCTGGCAGAAGCCACGTCGATCCCGGTGATCGCCTCGGGTGGCATTCACAACCTGGGCGACATCAAGGCGCTGCTGGAGGCCAAGGCGCCCGGTATCATCGGTGCCATCACCGGCCGTGCCATCTACGAGGGCACCCTCGACGTAGCCGAGGCCCAGGCCTTCTGTGACAACTACCCAAGCATTGGCCAGCGCTAAGCGTCAGCCGCAAGGGAGGCGCTTGTTGCGTCTCCCTTGCCGCCCCAAGCTTGCAGCTTGCAGTTGCTTCCCAGGAGCCCTTTCATGGCTTTAGCTAAACGCATCATCCCTTGCCTGGACGTGGACAACGGCCGTGTGGTCAAGGGCGTCAAGTTCGAGAACATCCGCGATGCCGGTGACCCGGTGGAAATTGCCCGGCGCTACAACGAGCAGGGTGCCGACGAAATCACCTTCCTCGACATCACCGCCAGCGTCGATGGCCGCGACACCACGCTGCACACCGTCGAACGCATGGCCAGCCAGGTGTTCATCCCGCTGACCGTCGGTGGTGGGGTGCGTAGCGTGCAGGACATCCGCAACCTGCTCAATGCCGGCGCCGACAAGGTGTCGATCAACACGGCCGCCGTGTTCAACCCGGAGTTCGTGGGGGAGGCGGCCGACCGTTTCGGCTCCCAGTGCATCGTCGTGGCCATCGATGCCAAGCAGGTGTCGGGGCCTGGTGAAGCGCCGCGCTGGGAAATCTTCACCCATGGCGGGCGCAAGCCGACTGGCCTGGACGCGGTGGGGTGGGCAAGGAAAATGGAAAGCCTGGGCGCAGGCGAGATCCTGCTCACCAGCATGGACCAGGATGGCATGAAGAACGGTTTCGACCTGGGCGTCACTCGCGCCATCAGCGATGCGTTGAGCATCCCTGTGATCGCGTCAGGCGGGGTGGGTAACCTTCAGCACCTGGCCGATGGCATTCTGGAAGGGCATGCCAGTGCGGTGCTTGCCGCCAGCATCTTCCACTTCGGGGAATACACGGTGCCAGAGGCCAAGGCCTACATGGCAGCGCGCGGGATCGTCGTTCGCTGATCCAAAAAAAGGGGGCTGCCAAGCAGCCCCCTTTGACCATCAGCCCTGATTCACTTCGCGCATGGGCTTACCTTTGACCGGCGCATCGTTGGCCACGTAATACTTGGCAGTGCTACGCGGCAACGGCTGGCGACCACGGATCTTGTCCGAGATTTTCTCGGCGATCATGATGGTGGTGGCGTTGAGGTTGCCGGTGATGATGATCGGCATGATCGACGCATCCACGACACGCAGGCCCTGCATGCCATGCACGCGGCCCTCGCCATCGACCACCGCCATTTCATCGGTGCCCATCTTGCACGAGCACGATGGGTGGTAGGCGGTTTCGGCGTGCTCACGGATGAATTTGTCCAGCTCTTCATCGGTTTGCACGTGAGCGCCTGGGCTGATCTCGCGACCGCGGTACGGGTCCAGCGCCGGCTGAGCCATGATTTCGCGGGTCAGACGGATGCCATCACGGAACTCTTCCCAGTCCTGCTCGCTGGCCATGTAGTTGAACAGGATGCTCGGGTGCTGGCGTGGGTCCTTGGACTTCACCTGCACGCGGCCGCGGCTGGGCGAGCGCATCGAGCCCATGTGCGCCTGGAAGCCATGTTCCTTCACGCCCTTGGAGCCGTTGTAGTTGATGGCGACCGGCAGGAAGTGGTACTGGATGTTCGGCCATTTGAATTCAGGGCGCGAGCGAATGAAACCGCCGGCCTCGAACTGGTTGCTGGCCCCGATGCCGGTGCCGTTGAACAGCCACTCGGCGCCGATGGCCGGCTGGTTCCACCACAGCAGCGACGGGTACAGCGAGACGGGCTGGGTGCACGCGTACTGCAGGTACAGTTCCAGGTGGTCTTGCAGGTTTTCACCTACGCCTGGCAGGTCGTGAACGACCGGGATGTCCAGGCTTTCGAGCAGGGCGCGTGGGCCTACGCCGGAACGCTGCAGCAGTTGCGGCGTGGCGATGGCGCCAGAGCTGACGATCACTTCCTTGCGGGCGCGCGCTTCGACACGCTCTTCGCTGTCACCCACCAGATAGCTCACACCGATGGCGCGCTTGCCTTCAAACAGCACGCGGTCGCTCAGGGCGTGGGTCACGATGGTCAGGTTAGGACGCTTCTTGGCCTGGTCCAGGTAGCCGCGCGCGGTGCTGGAACGACGCCCGTTCTTGGTCACCGAACGGTCCATCGGGCCGAAACCTTCCTGCTGATAGCCGTTGAGGTCTTCGGTGCGCGGGTAACCGGCCTGCACGCCAGCTTCGACCATGGCGTTGAACAGTGGGTTGTTGCCGGCCTTGGGGGTGGCGACGCTCAGCGGGCCGTCACCGCCGTGGTAATCGTTGGGGCCGATGTCGCGGGTTTCGGCCTTGCGGAAGTACGGCAGGCAGTCCAGATAGGTCCAGTCTTCGAGGCCTGGCAATTCAGCCCAGCCGTCGAAGTCCAGGGCATTGCCACGGATGTAGCACATGCCGTTGATCAGCGAAGAGCCACCCAGGCCCTTGCCACGGCCACATTCCATGCGGCGGCCGTCCATGTGCGGCTCCGGGTCGGTCTCGTAGGCCCAGTTGTAGCGGCGGCCTTGCAGCGGGAAGGCCAGGGCAGCGGGCATCTGGGTGCGGAAGTCGAAGCGGTAGTCGGGGCCGCCAGCTTCGAGCAGCAGCACGGTAGTGCCTGCGTCTTCGGTAAGGCGCGTGGCCAGGGTGTTACCGGCTGAGCCGGCACCGACGATGATGTAATCGTATTCCATGGGGAAGCTTCCTCCGGAAGCAGTTGCGAGTTTCGCGCTGCACCTGAATGCAGCTGGGCGTCACTGGCAAATGGATGAGTGCTGCAGGGGCCGGTCGGTCATGGCCGACCGGCACTGTCCTGCAGCATGGAGCGGGGGCAGTGCAGCCGATCAGAAGACCGACGCGTAGTCGCCCAGCTCAACCTGTACGGACTTGATGCGGGTGTACTGGGCCAGCGAACTGATGCCGTTCTCGCGGCCAACGCCCGATTGCTTGTAGCCACCCACTGGCATTTCAGCTGCGGACTCGCCCCAGGCGTTGATCCAGCAAATGCCTGCTTCGAGTTGGTGGATGATGCGGTGGGCGCGGTTCAGGTCGTTGGTGCAGACACCGGCAGCCAGGCCGTACTCGGTATCGTTGGCGCGGCGGATCACTTCTTCCTCGGTCTCATAGCTGAGGATGCTCATGACCGGGCCGAAGATCTCTTCCTTGACGATAGTCATGTCGTCGCGGCAGTCGGTGAACACGGTCGGGGCCACGAAGGCACCCTTGGCGAAGTCGCCTTCGGTCAGGCGCTCGCCACCACACAGTACGCGGGCACCTTCTTCCTTGCCCTTGGCGATGTAGCCCAGCACGCTTTCCATGTGCTGGAAGCTGACCAGAGGGCCGAAGTTGGTGTTTTCATCTTCCGGGTTGCCGGCACGGATGCGCGCCACGCGCTCGAGAATCTTGGCTTCGAAGGCGGCCTTGTGCGCGGCGGGGATGAACACGCGGGTACCGTTGGTGCACACCTGGCCGGAGCTGTAGAAGTTGGCCATCATGGCGATGTCAGCGGCCTTGTCCAGGTCGGCGTCGGCGCAGATGATCAGCGGCGACTTGCCGCCCAACTCCATGGTCACTTCCTTGAGCGAGGAGCTCGAGGCGCTGGCCATGACTTTCTTGCCGGTGGTGGTGCCGCCGGTGAAGGAGATTTTTTCGATGCGCGGGTGCTCGGTCAGCCAGCTGCCGACTTCGCGACCGCTGCCGGTCAGCACGTTGAACACGCCCGCAGGCAGGCCGGCTTCGGTGTAGATCTCGGCCAGCTTGAGGGTGGTCAGCGAGGTGACTTCGCTCGGCTTGAAGATCATCGCATTGCCGGCAGCGAGGGCCGGGGCGGATTTCCACAGGGCGATCTGGATCGGGTAGTTCCACGCGCCGATGCCGGCGGTCACGCCCAGCGGCTCGCGACGGGTGTAGACGAACGAGCTGTCACGCAGGGGGATCTGCTCGCCTTCGATGGCGGGCACCAGGCCGGCGTAGTACTCGAGCACGTCAGCGCCGGTGACGATGTCGACGTAGCGGGTTTCCGAGTAGGACTTGCCGGTGTCGAGGGTTTCCAGCATGGCCAGCTCGTCGTTGCGCTCACGCAGGAGGTCGACGGCACGGCGCAGGATGCGCGAACGCTGCATGGCGGTCATCGCCGCCCAGACCTTCTGGCCGCGCTCGGCGCTTTCGACTGCACGTTCGACGTCAGCCTCGTTGGCCCGCTGCACGTGAGCGAGCACTTCGCCCGTGGCCGGGTTGATGGCTTCGAAGGTGGCGTCGGTGCTGGCGTCGACATAACCGCCGTCGATGTAGAGTTTTTGCGTTCCGAAACGGGCCATAGTGTCCTCGCAAGTGCAATGGGGTGAATGGCTAGCCGCGTCGCGCGCCCGCCCATCTGGCGTTCGCGTCGCGCGGTTCTCCAGCGGCGGAGGGCATGTGGCCCGCGTCCTGCTGGGTAGCCAGTTGTAGATCCATGTATTGATAAGCGATGCGTACCGCCTGATCGGTGTCGAACGAGTCGCCCGACAACGCACCACGCAGCCACAGTCCGTCGATCAGTGCGGCCAGGCCGCGGGCTGCGACACGTGCCTGGTCCAGCGGCAGCACGCGGCGGAACTGGCAGCACAGGTTCGAGTACAAGCGGTGATCGTTGACTCGCTGCAACCGATGCAAGGTCGGTTGGTGCATGCTCGAGGCCCAGAAGGCCAGCCAGGTCTTCATGGCAGGTCCGGTGACCTGGCTGGCGTCGAAGTTGCCTTCGATGATCACTTTCAGGTGGGCACGCGGGCTGTCGTCCGTCAACGCCCGACGGCGCTGTGCGACGCCGTGGTTGAGCATGCTCAGGATATGGCGCATGGTCGCTTCGATCAGGCCGTTCTTGTCCCGAAAGTAGTGACTGATGATGCCATTCGACACCCCGGCCAGGCGGGCGATCAGCGCGATGCTGGCGTCTCCCATGCCGACCTGATCCACCGCCGTCAAGGTGGCGTCGATCAACTGCTGGCGACGAATGGGTTGCATACCGACCTTGGGCATCTCGTACTTCTCCTCAGGCCTGCGAGCGGGCGGCAAGCCGCTGTCTCGACGAGGACCAGTCTATTTTGTTTTGATTGAACGTTCAATCAATAAAGAATAAGCTCTGCGACAATTTGTGCCATTGACAGCCTGTTTGGCGGCTCGAGCGGCATGGATTGAAGCCTCAGGAAATCGCGCAAACCCAGGGCCGTCAAGGCTTTAAAGGGGGCGAGCGATTCAGGATGCAGACGCCGCAGCAGGGTGGACAACCTGCGACAAGCCTCAGGATCGGGCAATACCCCTGTGACCAATGCGCGCACTTTTGATCGTGCGAAGCGTTTTGCATCAGGGATAACGGTGTGTGTGTTGCTGCGAATCGGTTCGAAACCGCGATTTCCAGAACGCTTTTATAACACCTGAAGCAGTGGGGGTATTCCACCAATTGCTCAGGAACACCGATTAGCCTCCATTGCCGTACTGCCCGGAGCCTTCTTGCAATGAGTTCTGCCTCACTAACCAAACCCCCCGCCGAGAGGGTACGGGTCAACCGCGTGGTGTTCTACACCTCGGCGTTGATGATCCTCGTTCTGACTGCCTTGCTTATCGCTGTTCCTGAAACGGCCGGTCGCGTGCTGGGCGTCGCCCAGCAGTGGCTGACGCGCAGTTTCGGCTGGTACTACATGCTGGTGATCTGCGGCTATCTGCTGTTCGTCATCTACCTGGCGTTTTCCGACTACGGCAAGCTCAAGCTGGGCGGCAAGGAAGACAAGCCCGACTTCAGCTACGGCGCCTGGGCCGGCATGCTGTTCTCGTCCGGCATCGGTATCTCGCTGTTGTACTTCGGCGCATCCGAGCCGCTGGACCACTACTTCAATCCGCCGGAAGGCACGCCGGCCAGCCTCGAAGCTGCGCGCCAGGGCTTGCAGCTGACCTTCCTGCACTGGGGCCTGCACGGCTGGGCGATCTACGCCCTGGTCGGCCTGGCCGTGGGCTATTTCGCCTACCGCCACAACCAGCCGCTGGCCTTGCGTTCGGCGTTGTATCCGCTGGTGGGCGAGCGCTGGGTCAAAGGCGCTGCCGGCAACGCTGTGGATATCTTCGGCATGTTCGTGACCCTGCTGGGCCTGGTCACCAACCTTGGGATCGGCTCGATGCAGGTTGCCTCGGGGCTTGAGTACCTGTTCGGCATGGACCACAGCAAGACCAACCTGCTGGTGGTGATTCTGGTCATGGCAGGGGTGGCCACGGTGGCAGCGGTCTCGGGTGTGGAGAACGGCATCCGCCGCCTGTCCAACCTCAATATCGCACTGTTCAGCGGCCTGCTGATCTTCGTGTTGCTGGGTGGCGAAACCTTGCACCTGCTCAACGGCTTCGTGCAGAACGTAGGCGACTACCTCAATGGCATCGTGCTGAAAACCTTCGATCTTTATGTGTATGAAGGCGAGTCTGGCAAGTCCGAGCGTTGGCTGGGCCTGTGGACCGTGTTCTATTGGGCATGGTGGATTTCCTGGGGCCCGTTCGTGGGCATGTTCATCGCGCGTATTTCCAAAGGCCGTACCGTGCGCCAGCTGGTCAGCGGCGTGTTGTTGATCCCGCTGGGCTTCACCCTGGCGTGGTTGTCGATCTTTGGCAATACTGCGCTGGACCTGGTGATCAACCATGGCGCGGTGGAGCTGGGCAAGACGGCCCTCGAACAGCCGTCCATGTCGATCTATCAACTGCTGGAATACTTCCCGGCAGCGAAGATCGTGATCGGCGTCGCCGTATTCGTCGGCTTCGTGCTGTTCCTGACCCCGGCGGACTCGGGAGCGGTCATGATGGCCAACCTGTCATGCAAAGGCGGCAAGGTCGACGAGGATGCACCACACTGGATGGTCGTGTTCTGGTCGGTGGTGATCACCCTGGTCACCATCGGCCTGCTGTTCGCCGGCAACTTCGAAGCCATGCAGACCATGGTGGTCCTGGCAGGCCTGCCGTTCTCGGTCGTGCTGGTACTGTTCATGTTCGGCCTGTACAAGGCCATGAGGCAGGACGTGGCCATGGAGCAGGAGCGTGCCGAGCTGGCCGCGCGTGGCCGTCGTGGCTTCAGCGAGCGTCTGACCCAGCTTGAATTGCAGCCAACCCAGGCCGTGGTACAGCGTTTCATGGACAAGCAGGTCAGCCCCGCTTTGAAAGACGCAGCAGCGCAATTGCAGAACCTGGGCTTCGACGTCGAGACCCGTGTCGGCCAGTCGCGCAGCATGATGGGCTTGCGGGTGATGATGGAGGAGGGTAACCCGTTCGTCTACGAAGTCAGCCTGGACGGCTACATGGCTGCACCGGCCGAGGCACCCGTGGAAGGTGAGCCAGAGGTGCGTCAGCGTTTCTACCGTGCCGAGGTGTACCTGCACGATGGCAGCCAGGAGTACGACCTGATGGGCTTCGCGCCAGAGCAGATCGTGCGCGATGTGCTCGACCAGTTCGAAAGCCACCGTCAACTACTGGGCCGTGTCTATAGCTGATGATGCCAGCTGACCGGGCCTGGCGCGAAAGCGCCGGGCCCGGTCAGCATCATGAGGCCTGCAATATCTACTGCCTGTCAGGCACGCACGCGCTGCAAGGTGACGGCCCTTTCTCCAAGAGGCCCCACCCTGATGACTCCCTCGACCCCAGTGCTCGATTTCAAGGCCGCTGTCCAGCGGCAGTTCGCCAGCCGTCCCACGCTTCGCCAAGTGCTCAGTACCCAGTTGCTCGATACGCTGCTGGAAGCGTTGCCATGGCTGGCATTCACTACCCCCGCACTCACCGATGCCGACCCACTGATGCTGGACAGCCCAGTGCCCGGCACCACTGTCTACACCACGGGCCCTTTGCTCGACGTGGTGTTGCAAGCGATGTTGGCTGATGAGCCGCTGGACCTCGAACCTCTGCAAGGGCGCCATTACAACCTTGGGTTGACGGCCGCGTACCGGTTCGCAGGTTCCAGCAGCGAGTTCGATACGCGCAGCCTGAGCGGCATTACCGAGTCGCTGAAGCAAGTGATGACGAATATCGTCGAGCAGTTCTGTCAGGCACAGGTCACCTATTGGCAGGCGCAAGGAAGCGCTGGCAAAAGCCGTGACCAGTGGCTGCAACTGCTGCTAAAAATGGCCCTCTTGAGCAACCTGCCTCGGCAGGGCCTCGGCGCCAAAGCCCAGGCATGCATACACGGCTTGATCAAGGGCGGTGGGGAACAGCCTGCGGTGTTCGTGCTGCAGGCCAACCTGGGCCGCAATGGCGAGCGGCAGCAAGCTGTGCAACCCGGCCTGCTGGTGATGGGGGAATGGGACGAAGAAACGGTCGTGCTGTGGTGCCGGCCTTCGAGCCAGATCACCGCCTTTGCCTCGCTGGATGAATTCGCCCTGGCCCTGCGCGATGAATTGGCGTTGGAGTACAACTTCGAAACCCTGGCCTGGGACCGTCATACCCTCGAAGGCGATGTGTTCGCACAGTGGGTGGCGTTGCTGTTGGCGCATATGCTCGAACGCATCGACAGGGCGCGCTTGCGAGGGCTCTCGGTGCCCCAGATGGAGGCGTTGTTCGCTGAGCTCAGCGACCCCTCGCAGTGGTTGCTGGGGGGGTATTTTCAGGATGATGACACCTGCGTGCCGCTGCCCCCCGGCCTGGTCAGCGCAACGCAGCATGACAGTTTTGCGTTCGAGCAAGCGCTCCTGGGCATGGCGCTGGCCCAGGCGCAGTTCGAAGGCACACCTGAGCCCGAACCCATCGAAGACCTCCACACCTATGCCCGCCAACGCCTGCGCGAGCAGATGCTCGAAGATTACCCAACGGAGGCGAACTACTTTTCGGATGACCTGCTGCTGTCGCTTGCCGTGGCGCATGGCATGCCTGGAGGCGCTGGCACCGGCACCGGCGGTGGGGAACCTTTGACCGATGCCGGTGAAATGACATTGACGGCATTTGCCATCGGCAACCTCAGCTCACTGGCCGGGGCTGCCATCAAAGCGGTGCATCACCGTGACGGGCAACTGATCATGCCCTGGCTTACCGCGGACTATCTCAAGGGCCTGGTTCAGCGTGTGGACATTGGCGCTCGCTACCCCAACTACGTGGCAACCGCCTTGAACGATCCGGCTACCCGTTCGCAGCGTCTACAGTGCTTTGCCCGCCAGTGGCGGCAAAGCTTCCTGTTCAGTGCGCTACGGGGCAAGCTCGATGGCAAGGTCTCGGAAGTCGGCCTTCAATGCGTCGTGGATTTCTGCAGCGGGCAGTTGGACCCAGCAGAGCCCAGCAGGGTGTTGATGCCATTGGCATTCAAGCGGCGGCCCGCGAGCACTGTTTCCGATCTGGTGCAGGGCATGTACGTCCTGTTCTGCGCCGAGCCATCGCGGGTGCTCCTTTATCGGCCTCTGTGCACGAATGACCCCGTGCTGGAATACACCAGTCTGGACGCCATGATGACGGCCATACGCGATTCACGTTCACTTCAGCAAAGCATGCTGCCGTGGATGGCGGAAGCGGCCCGGCCCATCTACGACCATGATGGCTTCAGCGAACCGCATATCGGCAGCATTGGCTTTGATCCGTACGATCTACCGGAAAGGCCGGCCCCAGCCGAGCTCGCTGCCTGCCCATGGGCCGCCGATGTGGACGAAAAGTTGTATGCGGCCAATTGCGCACTGTTGTTATCGTTGGCCGAGGCCCGGAGCACCTCTACCGCGCAGAGCCGTTGGAACCTGCTGGTTCAGGGGGGCTGGCTGCTGTTCGACGTGGTCAGCCTGGCGCTGCGCGGCCCGGTGGCTTCGGTGGCATGGCTGCTGCAAACCCTTGGCGCGTTGCAGCACGACGTGCAGGAGGTCTCGCAGGACGAAGGCTTTGCTCGGGATGCCGCAACGGTCGACTTGATCATCAACGCCGGCATGACCCTGCTGCATACCCGCCTGCCACAGGCCAGCTCGACAGGCGATCGCCCACCCGCAGTGCGCCCTGCATCCACCGGTTCGCTTGCTCAGGACGGCAGTTACCGGGCACTCAAGATCGAGCCGCGCCCAGGCCAGGTGGTCACGGCTGGCCCCTTGGTATGGCCAGATACTGTGGGCGTTGGCCAAGCGCGACTGGATTTCAGCTGGCGCAGCAATCAGGGTTTCAACGCGTTGGCGCCCGAACAACGCAAGGTGCTGATGGCCATGCGCTCAGCCGTGGACCTGACCGGGCAGCAGGCTCAATCGTCAGGCCTCTACCGCGTCGCCGACAAGGACTACGTATCGATGTTGGGTGAAACCTTTGCCGTGAGCGCCACGGGCGAGGGTGTGCGCGTGCTGGACCCGGCAGGTGGGCAAGGGCCCTTGCTGGTTCGGGAGGGCGAGGCGTGGCGTATCGACACGCGGCTGCGCCTGCTGGGCGGGATGCCAAGGCCGAAACTTGAGTTTCAATTCAAAAAGGCCCAGTCGGCGTATGAAACACTGGGCAGTGCTTACAACAGCCATTCCAATGAGATAAAGCCCTTGCTGGACGAAGCGATGGCCCTCCAAACCAAGCGCGACAAGCTTGCCTCACTGGTGACCCAGCAACAGGCGCAACGCGCCGCCGCCGAAGCGTCGGGGGACACTGGGTTCGACCAGTCCGCTTCCGATCACTTGATGGAGCGCTATCAAGCGCGCTCGACTGAGCTGGATGCAAGCATCAAGGCGAACCGACTTGCCCTGGTCGCGACATTGGAAAAGCTCGTGGACGTCGAACGCAAGCAGATCGAGCAGATCAACACCCTGCTCGAACCCAAATACGGACGCCAGCGAACCCCAGGCAGCGTGGAAATCTACACCCGTCAACTCAAGTCACTCAAAGAGTCTGTCATTGGGCATGCGGAGTTCGCGCTTGGTGAGCTCTACCTGCTGGCCGATTACGGGCACATCAGCCAGATGCGCGATACGTTCCAAGGCGTTTACCTCTTCGAAGTCGCTGACAGATACCGGCAATTTCGCAGCGAGCTCATCGAGTCGTGCAACGTCACCGAGCGCATATTGGCCTTGTACGGTGAGCTTGACGTGCTGCTGCTCGATGCGCTCGAAACGTTGAATGCCGATGACGCTGATGCGTCGCGTACGGTAGCCCAAGTGATCGAGAAGCGGTTGTTCACCACGGTCGACTTGCGCTTCCAGCACGTGCTCAACCTTGCAGAGGCAGCCTTGCGGCTTGAGTCCAACGTGATGCCCCGACGCTTGATGCGGTTCAAGCACGGGCTCGTCAACCCCGCGCTGAGTCGTGCGTCTTCGGCGCACGGCGATTCGCTCAAGGCCAACCTGTCGGCGGCCGATCGCATCAGCATCCTGCAAGAGGCTTGGGACGCGTATACCGCTGCGATCGTTCACAGCCTGCACATCGAGCCCCAAGGGGGCGTCCTGCTGGATCCAGTGCTGCTGCAACGGTATCGGGAGCACATGCTCCTGCTCAAGGAAGACGCAGGGCGGCGCCTGGTCGATGCCATTGCCGAGCAGGATGGGGCGCAGGCCGCGCGCGTGCCTTATCAGGTCACTCAGGAACCTCAACGTGTTATTCGCAACAATGACGGCCAACTGGTCATCGCAACTGAAGTAAAACGCGATGGTGAACTCATCCTGGAGGTACGTGAACCCATCACCGACAGGGTGCTGCAGGTATTCGAGCGCCGCGCTGATGCGTGGGTCGAACGCACCGAGCCTGCTCCGCCGCCCCAGCCTGTTTCACCGGCAGCGGGCGATGTCGAGGTGCAAGTCCAGGCACTGCTCGCAGACCACGAACACCTGTTGGCGTCGGTGCGGGCCTATGTACAGGAGGACGTCAACGGCGCACATATTGAGCGAATGCTCGACGGCCAGGCAGTGGTGTTGCAGCAGGCATCGGTCAGTTTCGCTGAACAAGGCGCGAGTCCGCAGGCTATCGCAGCTTTGGACGCGGCCTTGGCAGGCTTGAAGCAATACCGGATCGAACAATTGACGGCGTTGTACAGCAAGACGTCCTATCCCACCGCCAGCGCGTTGCGCTTCCTCCATGACCAACAGTTGTTAAAGGTCGAATACGTGCGCCGTGAGGCGTCGGCCAACACCAGCCCGTTCGATGAGTTCAAGGTAATTCGGTTGAGCGCCCCGGGTGCTGCCAAAGGGCGTGCGTTGTGGGCCGCCCACTTTCACCTGCCCTCGCAGGCGGCGCACTTGAGCGACTTTGTCCATGCACACCTCAAGCTCTGGAGCCAGCGCTTGCTGGGTCGTCAGTACGAAGCGGCCAGCGGCCAGCGGGTGCACCGAGGACGTCTGGAGAAAAGCGATGTGGAGGGCATCATTGACCTGAGCTGAATGTGTTCGCCCTCAAGCGCGTGCGGTCTCCGACCGTGACGACACTTCATTCGGTACCGAGCGATATGTAGGGCGGACGGTGTGAATCAGCGGCATATGCTCCATGGCTTTCTTGCCATGGAGCCTTTCGATGACAACCGTTTCCGACTATCAACAGGCGGTAGCCGCCCAGTTCGCCAGCCGTCCGACACTTCGCCAGCTAACAGGCCAGCGGCTGATGGAGGTGGTGATCGAGCATTACCCCCTCCTTGCCGAAAAGCGACCTGAACTGACGAGCGCTGAAGCGCTGCACATGATGATCCCCAAGGCCGACGGCTCCTGGAGCAGCCAGCCTTTCGTCGACTATATGCTGCAGGCCTTTCTGGACCAGCGCTGCCTGGATTTCCTGCCGGTTTCGGGAATGGATTACCGTCTTAGCCTGAATGTCCCGCAGCGCCTGTATGTCGATCCCTCGCCATTCCAGAGCAATGAAGGCGACGTTGTCAGAGTCGAAGCACTGAGCGATGCGCTCAATGATTTACTGCTGCTGCTCCCGGCGTACTTCTGCCAGGCGCAGGTCGACTACTGGCGGGGCATATGCAGTGCTGGCGTGAGCCGTGACCAGTGGTTGCAACAAGCGATCAAGTCCGCCTTGTTGGCCAATCTGCCGCTGCAAGGCCTGGACGCCGAGCAGCAGAGCTACATCCATGGTCTGCTTCAGGGTGGCAACCAGTCGCCTTGCGTCAGCGTAGTGCAGATAGCATTGGGCCAGGGTCAAGCCCGTGACCCCAAGCTGCTGCCCAACTTGTTGATCACGGGGGAAAGCGAGACCCGCAACGTGGTCCTGTGGTGCTCCCCCTCCGGTACGACCAAAGCATTCGATTCGCTCGCGGCATGGGCTTCGATGCTGCGCGATACGCTCGCAGAGCAGTGTTCGTTCGATGCGTTCACCTGGCACCGCTATGAGCTGGACGGCGATGTATTCGCCCAACTCAGCGCACTGATGCTTGAAGCCCTGCTGGAGCCTGTGGACCGCGCTATCGGTACGCCGCTGGCGAGCGTGGCCGAACTGGAGCAAACCTACGCTGCCCTCAGCGACCCCTCTGGCGCCTTCATTTCAGGCTATTGCGTGGACCAGCCACCGGCGCGCAAGCTGCTGCCACCTTCGTTCAGGCATGCCAACCCGGCCGACAGCTTCGCTTGCCAATGCGCGTTGTTCGACCTGGCCCTGGGGCAGGCGATGTCCAACGGGATCGGCGCCCTGGATGGAGTGCTGGACCTGCAGGCCTACACGCGTCAGCAGTTACGAGCACAATTGCTGGCCGACTACCCTGATGAGGCCAACTACTTCCCCGATGACCTCGAACTGACGCTCACCGTCGCCCGTGGCATGCCCGGCGGTGCCGGGGCTGGCGTGGGCGGTGGCAGTGTCCAGCACCGCTACGTCAGCCTGACCGAGTTCGCCATCGGTAACCTCAGTTCCTTGCAGGGGGCCGTGTTGAGCGCCGTGAAACATCGGCATGGCCAATTGATCATGGACTGGATGAACCCGGCGTACGTCGAGTCCTTGGTCCAGAAGGTCGACATTGGCGGACAGTATCCAGCCTATGTGGCCAGGTGCCTCGACGACCCAGCCCAGCGTGATCGGCGGGTGCAACGCTTCGGACGAGAATGGCGATGCTCATTGTTGTTCAGCGGCCTTGCCGCCCGCTTGGACGGTACGCTCAGCGAAACCGCCTTGCAGTGCGTGGTTGCCTATTGCCGTGGCGTCGTCGACACCCGGCAGTCGGCGCAGATGTTGATGCCGTTGGCTTTCAAGCGCGAACCCGACGCATCGGCCAGTGACCTGGTGGCTGGCATGTACGTGCTGTATTCCACCCAGCCCGCTTGCGTGCTGCTGTACCGGCCGCTTTACCAGGCAGCTGCGTTGACTGAGTTCAGCAGCCTCGAAGCCATGATGGCGGCAATCGCCGAGCAAGGCCCGCTGCAGGACAGCATTCTGGAATGGCTCGAACCGCAAGCGCGCAAGGTCTACGACCGAGGCGGGTTCCGGGAGCCGCACTTGCTGCGGCCAATCTTCGACAGCTCGCTACTGCCTGACAGGGTAAAGCCCGCTGCATTCGACGCGCAGTTCTGGCAACACGGTGTCGACGAGAAACTCTATCAGGCCAATCGTGACTTGCTGGTGGAGCTGGCTGATCGCCAATCGGTTTCCAACCAGGAGAGCCGCTGGGCCATTCTGACCCAGGGAGCGTGGCTGCTGTTCGATGTGGTCAGTATGCTGTTGCGTGGGCCTGTAGCCACGGTCGCTTGGCTGGTGCAAGGCATCAGCAGCCTGAAAAACGATTTGGCTGCTTTGCAGGGCGACAGTGCGTTCGAACGCTCTGCGGCGGTGGTGGACCTGGTGCTCAACGCGTCCATGGCACTGATGCATCTGCGCCTGCCCGATGCTTCGATCGCCAACCCCCCAATACCGTCCGTTCCGGTCATCGAGCCGGCGACGTGGCGAATGACCGATTACCTGCTCCCTGTAGAGCCATCCCAAGGCAAGGTGGGGCTACCGGGCGCCTTGGGTGAATTGCCCACTCAAATGGACTTTTCGTGGCGCGGCGCGCAGGGGATCAACGTGCTCAGTGGGCCGCTGCGCCAGGCGCTGCTGGCCTTGCGTTCGCGACAGTCTGTTGAAGGCCACCATGCCGCCGAATCCGGTGCCCGGCAAGGGTTGTACACAGTGGACGGTCGCGATTATCTGACCCTTGCCGGTGACGTCTATGCAGCCCAGGTAACTGCCCATGGCGTGCGGATCGTGGGTGAAGCCGGACAACCTGGGCCGTGGGTGACGTTCATCGATCGTTACTGGCGGATCGACCATGGATTGGGGTTGCGCGGCGGCATGCCCAAAAGCCGTCTCACGGCCATGAAAGAAGCAAACCAGCGAAAGCTTGAAAGCTTGCGCGCAGAAGAAGCCAAATTGGCAATGAACAACAACAGGTTGGGGAGGATCATCAAAGACCATCAAGATCTACTCGCCCAGAAAGAGAGCCGGATACTCGAGCTCGAAGGCCGGAGTGAGCCGGATGAGCTGACTGAGCGAGAGCTTGAAGTAACTAAACGCCTACACAAGCAGATTAACGAAAGAATCGTTTATGAATACAAGGCGCTGGTGGAAAACGGTATCGAACACGACCAGATACTCGGGCAGCTTCATGAAATGCGAATCAACGAGCCGACCTTGCTGGATGCACTGCGTGAGCAGCGCAGCGGTTCGCGCCAAGCACTGATCGAAAACATCTCGGTTTTCTACAACGAGCTGGCCTCGATGATCAACACCGAAGGGGTGGACGACATCGCCGTGGAAGTCGCCGTCTATCCCGAGGGCGACGAGGAAGTGCAGCAGTACAATCGTTTCCTGGCCACTCTGGAGCATGTCGTGCAATGGGAATCTGACCTGGTGGCGGTTTCCAAGGTGTTCGACGAGATCCTCGAAGCGACGTTGAACGATTCGTCCATCGTCTACAAGGACACTGCCACAGGCAAACGAACCAGCAAAGAGGAGGACCTTACCGCCATCATCAGAACCCGGCGCCTGTCGGCCATTGATCTCAAGTTCCGTCTGCTGCTCGATCTTGGCGAGGTGAGCCTTAACCGTCTGGCGCAGACCGATGAGCAAACGTTGATGCAGTACTTCGATTACCTTGGCAGCGATGCGCTCAAAAGTGCTGGCAACGCCCATGGTGATCTTGCCGGCAGTGAGCTGACGGCCACCCAGCGCATCGAGGTGCTCAACGGCATCCTGGAAGCGTATGAGGAGGCAAGTGGCATGGCCGATTACCTCACCCGCTTCGGGGGGGCGGTCATTCGCAGCGAGCGGTTGGCGCAGTACAAGTTGACCTTGGACGATTTGAAGACCGCCGCAGAAAAGGACATGGCAGAAGCGGTCAAGGAGACGGAACTGCAGCAGCTTCCCAAAGCTCGCCCGTCAACTCATGCGCCGCGTGGAGGCAAGCGCCACCTGGTGCGTACCAGCCGTGGGCGCAGTGTGCTCGGGGTAGAGGTCGAAGTCGATGGTGTCGCTGTGGTGCAGCAGCGCGACTACCGTACCCAGGGCGTGCTCAAGACCTTCCGCAAGCAAGGGGAGGAATGGGTAGAGCAGGATGCACCGGTTGCGACTGACCGGCCGGCGTTCACCGCCAAAGACCCACGTATCGCGCGTCAACTTGCGCAGCAACTGATCGAGCAGGTCGATTCGGTCATCGCCTTGGCGCGCTTGTACGTGAAGTCGGAGGAACCCAGAGGGTTATCCACCGTCATCGAAGGGCATATCGAAAAAATGCAGGAAGCCCAGGCCGGGCTGCCTCGTATAACTCCCCAGGATGAGTTGTCCGACAATCTGGCCCAGGCGGTGACGCGCCTGCGCGCCACGCAGCGCGATTTGCTGGTGGGCTTGTACTTGGTGACTTCTCACCCTACCGCTGCGGGTTTGAAGTACTTGGTCGCCGAGCAGGAGGTAACCGTGCAGCGCGCCGGTGCGCGTAAGATGCTGTCCGCGAACGACTACCTGGATGTTTATGAAATCCGCCGCCGGCCGCGCCAGGGCGAAAAGCTTGGCGTAGGGCTCTGGGAAGCGCATTTCCATTACAGCGACGCCACGACCGACATGCGCCAGTTCAGCAAAGGCCATCTCAAGCTGTGGTCCCAGCGCAAGTTGGGGCGCAAGGCGCAGTTGCTAGCGGCAGGAAGCGGCAAGGACCTGTTGGCGATCTATCGAGGTGAGTTGCGCCTGGACCAGATAGAGGGCGTCATCCCATTCGATTGATTCAGCGATTGCTGTAGCGGCCATGCTTGCCATGCGCTTGCATGGCCTGGTTGCTGCGCTCGGCAATGATCTGGTGCAGGCTGACCAACTCGATGCCCTGGCTTTTGAGCCGGGGCAGCTCTCGCTCCAGAACTTCCAGGGTCTGTGGATAAGGATGCCCGATCAGCACCGCTGACCCTTGCTTGTGCGCCAGGGCGATGCCCTGTTGCAATTGCTTGCCGATGGCCTCGGTGGTACGCACATCATCGAGGAACACATCCCGCGAAACGTTGGCCAGGCCAATACGCTGGGCCTCGGCGGCTGCCACGGTAGCAGCGCTGGTACGGCTGTCGACGAAGAACAGGTGACGTTGCTGCAGTTCGCCCATCAGCCAGGCCATGGGCACACGCTGCGCCGTCATGCGGCTTCCCATATGGTTATTGATGCCGGCGGCGTAAGGCACCTTTGCCAAGGCCGCATCCAGCCGGCTGGCCAGCTCTGCAATGGCGATGTCCGGATGCCAGGCATAAGGTCCGGTTGCCGGGTCCATGGGCATGTGCAGGATCGACGTCTTGCCCGCCTTGTGGGCCTGGCGGGCGAACTCGGTGGCATGAGGGGTATCAGGCATGATCGCCATGGTCACCGGCCCTGGCAAGGCCAGGGTCCGGCTGTCACGCGCGGTGTTCTGGCCTAGGTCATCGATGATGATGCTCATGTAGGCCTTGCCCGCTGGCGCCGCGTGCGCGCTGCCGGCCACCAGGCACCAGACCAGGCATAACAGATAACGCATGGGCAATCAGCCGCCTTTGGTGATGTTCAGGCCCTTGAGCAGGCTCAGGGCCTGGCTCAGCTGGAAGTCATCATCCTGCGGCCGCTCCTTGCGCTTGCTGCTGCCGGTAGGGCGGTCGGCGCCACCGTTGCCATTGCCCAGGTGACCTTGCAGATCGGCTTCCTTGAAGTTTTCGTTGTCGGCTTCGGCCGTGAGCTTGGCCTGGCGAACCTCGATGTCAGGTACGATGCCCTGGGCCTGGATGGAGCGGCCGTTGGGGGTGAAGTACAGCGCCGTGGTCAACTTCAATGCGCGATCGTTGGCCAGCGGCAACACCGTCTGGACCGAGCCTTTGCCGAAGCTGTCGGTGCCCATGAGCACGCCGCGTTTCTGGTCTTGCAAGGCACCTGCGACAATTTCCGAGGCCGATGCGCTGCCACCGTTGATCAGCACCACCAGAGGCACGCCTTCGCTGGCGTCCGCCGGGTCAGCCGAGAAGCGCAGCTCGGAGTTGGCGATCCGGCCCTTGGTGTACACGATCAGGCCTTTGGTCAGGAAGTGGTCGGCCACTTCCACCGCCGACTGCAACACACCCCCTGGGTTGTTGCGCAGGTCCAGGATCACGCCGCGCAGCTTCTTGCCGTTGTCCTTGCGCAGCTTGGCCAGGGCCTTGCCCACCTCGTCCCCGGTCTTGACCTGGAACTGGGTGATGCGGATGTAGCCGTAGTCGTTCTCAAGCAACTGGCTCTTGACGCTCTTGACCTGAATGACCGCGCGGGCCAGGGTCACATCGAACGGCGTACCTCCGTCGCGGACCAGGGTCAGGGTGATCTTGTCGCCCACCTTGCCGCGCATCTTGTCCACCGCTTCGGTCATGGTCTGGCCACGGGTCGGCGCACCGTTGATCTTCACGATCAGGTCGCCTGCCTGCACACCGGCCTTGGAGGCTGGGGTGTCATCGATGGGCGAGACCACTTTGATGAAGCCGTCTTCCTGGCCCACTTCTATGCCCAGGCCACCGAACTCGCCACTGGTGCTTTCCTGGAGTTCCTGGAAGTCCTCGGGGCCCAGGTAGGCCGAGTGGGGGTCCAGGTTGCTGAGCATGCCCTTGATGGCATTTTCGAGCAGGGTCTTGTCATCCACAGGCTCGACATACGCCGCCTTGATGCGGTCCATGATCTCGGCGAAAGTGCGCAGCTCTTCAAGCGGCAGCGGCGCCTTGGCAGTGACCTCGGTGGCCGGCACGGCTGCCGCCTTGGCCGGCTCTGCGGCAATGGCCAGGGGCGCGCCGACCGCCAGGGCGATGGACAGGGCCAGCTGGGTAAGACGGGGCGAGTGCAGCATGTCGAACGAACTCCTGATCCTGTAGACGCTCCCTTCGGAGCATGGGCGTAGCAAACGCTACGCCGCATAAGTTTGACTAGCCGCGGCACCATTGGAAGGGGTCTGAAGGCCGGCCCTGCTGGCGGATGGCGAAGTACAGGCCGGCAGCCTCCTGGCCACCGCTATCACCGACCGTCGAAATGGCTTCGCCCGCCTTCACGACGTCCCCAGCGCTCTTGAGCAGGCTCTGATTATGCCCATACAGGCTCAGGTAACCATTGCCATGGTCGAGAATGACCAGAAGACCGGCGCCACGCAACCAGTCCGCGAATACCACTCGGCCTCCATGCACGGCCCGTACCTGGGTGCCCGGGTTGGCGCTGATCATCACGCCGTCCCACTTGGCACGTGAATCACCGCCGCGGGCATCCCCAAAGCGTGCCAGCAATCGACCATTGACTGGCCATGGAAGTTTTCCGCGTGAAGCAGAAAATGCGCCGCCATAACTGGCCCCGTCGCTTGAAACCATCGGGCCGAGGGTGGCGCGGGCCTTGCGAGGCGGCTCGACCGGCTCGGGAGCATTGTTACGGGCTGCGGCAGCGAGGGCCTCCTGCTGCCGGCGTTTTTCCGCCTCCTGCTGGGCGAGCAGTGCACGCTGACGAGCCTGCTCGGCTTCACGGGCCTGACGGGCCAGGGTTTCCTCGATGGTCTTGAGGACTTTGGAAAGGTCGGCCTGGTCCTGCTCGCGGGCGCGCAACTTCTGGTCGCGGTCCTTCACATCGCCATTGAGCTTGGCCAGCACATCGCGACGCTTGGCTCGCTCGACTTCAAGTGCCTGACGACGGGTGTCGAGATCGGCGCGCTGGGCCAGCAGCTGTTCTTGCTGGCTGCCAATGTCGCGCTCGACGCCGGCCAACTGGCGCAGGGTTTCATTGAAGGCGCGCAGTTGCTCCAGGCGCGCCTTGCTCAGGTAGTCGTAGTAGGTGAGCGTTCGAGCGAACTTCTCGGGGTTCTGCTGATTGAGCAGCAGCTTGAGGTATTCCTCACGGCCGTTCTGATAGGCCGAACGGGCTTGAATGGCGATCAGTCGCTGTTGCTCGACGCGGGCGCTCTGGAGTTTTTTTTTCTCGGTATCAAGGCGCTCCAGTTCGCCCTCGGTCTTTTTTAGTTGCTGTTGCAGGGCCTCCACCTGCTTTTCGAGATTGCCGATGTCGGTTTCGGTGGCCTTGAGGTCTTTCTGCACACCGGCCTTTTCTTCCTGAAGCTTGCCCAAGGTTTTCTTGAGCTCGGCGATGTCCTGGCGGGTGGCGTCCAGTTGCTGCTGGGTCTGTGCGCGCTCATCGGCAAACGCCGGAGTGAGCAGGCAAGACAGGGCGAGAAGGATCAGGGCGCGAAGCATGGGGTTTGGCATACCGGGGATGGAGACTGGCCTAGTATGAATGAGCAGCAGGCTACACGCTACACGCCACAGGAAGGGCCGCCATCGGCAACCGCTTCTTGTGGCGTCTCGCATGGCCGTCAGGCGTCGATCAGAATGGAGGTGCCCGTCATTTCGGCAGGCTGTTCCAGCCCCAGCAGTTTGAGCATGGTCGGTGCCACGTCAGCCAGCACACCGCCTTGGCGGACCTTGAGGTGGCGCTTGCCGACATAGATGAACGGCACCGGCTCGGTAGTATGCGCGGTGTGCGCCTGGCCTGTGGATTCGTCTTCCATCTGTTCGACGTTGCCATGGTCCGCCGTGATCAGCGCCTCGCCGCCGACCTTGTCCAGCGCCTCGACGATGCGGCCCATGCAACCGTCCAGGGCTTCGACGGCCTTGACTGCCGCATCGAACACGCCGGTATGGCCAACCATGTCGCCGTTCGCATAGTTCACCACGATGACGTCATGGCGTTGCTGCTCGATGGCTTCGACGATGCGGTCGGTGACCTCGGGCGCGCTCATTTCCGGTTGCAGGTCGTAGGTGGCCACTTTCGGGGATGGGATGAGGATGCGCTCTTCGCCTTCGAACGGCTCTTCACGCCCGCCCGAGAAGAAGAAGGTGACGTGTGCGTACTTCTCGGTCTCGGCGATGCGCAGTTGGGTCTTGCCGTTGTTCGCCAGGTATTCGCCGAGCACGTTGTGCAGGCTGGCAGGGGCGAAGGCCGCCGGTGCCGGGATCTTGGCCGAATACTGGGTCAGGCCGATGTACGCCGCCAGTTTCGGCAGACGGGTGCGGGGGAATTCGTTGAAGTCCGGCTCTACGAACACTCGCGACAGTTCGCGGGCGCGGTCGGCGCGGAAGTTCATGAAGATTACCGCATCGCCGTCTTCCACCTTCACCGCTTCGCCGATACGCGTCGCTTTGACGAATTCATCGCTTTCGTCGCGTGCGTAGGCCGCTTCGAGGCCGGCCAGAGCGGTGTCGGCGGTGTACTGCGCATCACTGTCGACGATCAGGTTGTAGGCGGCGCTGACACGGTCCCAGCGGTTGTCGCGGTCCATGGCGAAGTAGCGGCCGATGAGGCTGGCGATACGGCCCTTGCCCAATCGGGCGAACGTGGCATCGAGCAGCGCGATGGACGACTGGGCGCTGCGCGGCGGGGTGTCGCGGCCATCGAGGAAGGCGTGCAGATAGATTCTTTCGGCGCCGCGCTGCGCAGCCAGTTCGGCCATGGCAACGATGTGGTCCTGATGGCTATGCACGCCACCGTCGGACAGCAGGCCGAGAATATGCACGGCCTTGCCGGCGCCAGCCGCGGCATCGACCGCGCCGGTGAGCACAGGGTTGGTGAAGAACTCGCCGTCACGGATGGCCTTGGTGACGCGGGTGAAGTCCTGATAAACGACACGCCCGGCGCCCAGGTTCATGTGCCCGACCTCCGAGTTGCCCATCTGGCCGTCCGGCAGGCCGACATCCATGCCCGAACCAGAGATCAGGCCGTGCGGTTGAGTAGCCTGCAAACGGTCGTACACCGGCGTGTTGGCGGCATGGATGGCGTTGTATTCAGGGCTTTCGCTGTAACCGAAGCCGTCCAGGATGATCAGGACCAGGGGTTTGGGCGTGCTCGTCATCAATCAAACTCACGGTTGTTCAAAGATGATAAAGACACGCATTTTAGGGCAAATGCGCAGGTGTGGGCGAATATTCGTCCCCCAGCCCGACCGGTGCACCCCGCGCAGCAATGTCCAACGCTCAAGATTCGCGGTCGGGTCAGGCTTTGGTGGCACCCGGCTGGTGTGTATACTGGCCGGCATTTTCTATCGCGTGGAACACCCCAGATGGTTGCTAACCTGATTCAATTCGCAACAAACCACTACATCCTGGTGGCGATCTTCGTCGTTCTGCTGGCTGCATTGCTGGTCAATGAAATCCGCCGGGGCGGGCAGAGCCTGAGCAACGGTCAACTCACCGCCCTGGTCAATGCCGACAAGGGCCTGGTGATCGATATCCGCCCGGCCAAGGAATATGCGGCCGGTCACATTGTCGGCGCGGTGAGCATCCCCCAGGACAAATTGGCCACCCGCATGACCGAGCTCGAAAAGCACAAGGACAAGACCCTGATCGTGGTAGATGCGATGGGTCAACATGCCGGCACCGTGTGCCGCGACCTGCTCAAGGCTGGTTACAACGCTGCCAAGCTCAGCGGTGGCGTTTCCAGCTGGAAAGCCGACAACCTGCCTTTGGTGAAGTGATATGAAACCTGTCATCGTCTATTCCAGCGACTACTGCCCCTACTGCATGCGTGCCAAGTACCTGCTTGAGAGCAAGGGTGTGGCATTCGAGGAAATCAAGGTCGATGGCAAGCCGCAGGTTCGCGCCGAGATGACCCAGAAGGCCGGCCGCACCTCCGTGCCGCAGATCTGGATCGGCAGCATCCACATTGGTGGGTGCGACGAGCTCCATGCCCTGGAGCGCGCCGGTAAGCTGGACGCACTGCTGGCCGACTGATTTTTGCACTGCATTCCCAAACATTAGGATAAGGATCTGCCATGACTGACCAACAGACCACCGGCGCTGCTGCAGAAGACAACAGCCCTCAGTTCTCGATGCAGCGCATCTACGTGCGTGACCTGTCGTTCGAAGCCCCGAAAAGCCCGCAGATCTTCCGTCAGACCTGGGAGCCAAGCGTGGGTCTTGACCTGAACACCAAGCAGAAGGCCCTGGAAGGCGACTTCCACGAAGTGGTACTGACCCTGTCGGTGACGGTCAAGAACGGTGACGAAGTCGCCTTCATCGCCGAAGTACAGCAGGCTGGTATCTTCCTGATCAAGAACCTCGATGCCGAGTCGATGAGCCACACCCTGGGTGCGTTCTGCCCGAACATCCTGTTCCCATATGCCCGCGAAACCCTGGACAGCCTGGTAACCCGTGGCTCGTTCCCGGCCCTGATGCTGTCGCCGGTCAACTTCGACGCGCTGTATGCGCAAGAAATGCAGCGCATGCAGGAAGCCGGCGAAGCGCCCACCGTGCAGTGATCGCCTGCATCACGAAAAAGCGCCTCTAGGGGCGCTTTTTGTTTGCCTGGCGTCACGGCTCTCGGCGCCAGGCCGTCCCTGGGCCATTGCGCTGCTGTGCCTTGCGCCGTGTCAGCTGCCTGCGAATCCGTTCTGGCGCCAGGCTTCGTATACCGTCACCGCTACCGTGTTGGATAAATTCAGGCTGCGGCACCCTGGGCGCATGGGCAGCCGCAGTCGCTGCTCGGCGGGCAGGCTGTCCAGCACTTCTGTCGGCAGGCCACGGCTTTCTGGCCCGAACAGGAATGCGTCACCCGGTTGGTAGGCGACTTCGTGAAAGGGGTGCGAGCCTTTGGTCGTGAAGGCGAACAGCCGTGGCTGGCCCAGGCTCTCCAGGCAGTGCGCCAGGCTCGGGTGGCGCTTGAGCGTGGCATACTCGTGGTAATCGAGGCCGGCACGGCGCAGGCGCTTGTCGTCCAGTTCGAAGCTGATGGGTTCGATCAAGTGCAACGCGCACCCGCTGTTGGCACACAGGCGAATGATGTTGCCTGTATTGGGTGGAATTTCGGGTTGAAAAAGGATGACGTGAAACATGCACGGCTCCAAGCATGAAGATGACGAGCATTCTACCCCTGAACCGGACGTGCGATCGAAAGCCTTCCCTCGGGTGATGCTTTCATTGGCGATCGTGGGCGTAATGATCGGTTTGATGATTGGCCGCCTGACCGCGCCCGTCGAGCGGGAGTTGCAGCAGGTAAGCGTGGCGCAAGACGGGTTGGTGCTGTGGTTCAACGCAGAACCCAAGCTGCATGGCGAAAATGTGGAAGGCACCGTGGCGCTGCTGTTTCAGGCCAAGGGCCGCCCCCAGCAAGGAAGGCTGACCCTGCATGGCAAGCCTGTCAGCTGGCGGGTACAGAACAGCCAGGAGGGCCTGCTGTTGACGGTGGTGGCTGCACGTGCGCTGCAGGGCCAGTGGTCCAGTGAACAAGCGTCTGGACGCTGGCGTGTGCAGGTGGACCTGCACGAATAAAAGAGGGGATTCCCGGCCTGCCTGTACCAAGGTCCCCGAAACGGGCGTTGGAGCGAATAAAAGAGGGGTCACCCGGCCTGCCTGTACCAGGGCCCCTGAAATAGATGTTAGTTGTCTTATTGCAGGTGCCGTGCCAACTTTTTAGGCCTGGTAATACAGGCCCAAGGGGGAGAATGGCCAGCATTTGCGGCCATTCGTGCCTTCGAGCGGTGCGTCTGGCACAGGAACGGTGCACCGAGCGCCCTAATCAAAAAGGGCCGCTAAGCGGCCCTTCTCAGGTGTTTCGCAGCAGCTGACGCTTAGTGGTCTTCACCTTCTTCTTCATCACCACCCGCGACGTTCATGCCCAGTTCCTTGATCTTGCGCGTCAGGGTATTGCGACCCCATCCCAGCAACAACGCCGCATCTCGGCGACGCCCGGCAGTGTGCTTGAGGGCCGTCTCGATCATGATGCGTTCGAAGCTCGGTACGGCGCTGTCCAGCAGGCTGGTCTGCCCACGCGCCAGCGCCTGGTCCGCCCACTGGCGCAAGGCCTGCTCCCAATTGGTGACCGGCGCAGCATCCTGCGGCAGGTTCAACAACTCGGGTGGCAGATCGCCGATCAACACTTCACGGCTGGAAGCCATCACCGTAATCCAACGGCAGGTGTTTTCCATCTGCCGTACATTGCCCGGCCACGGCAGGTTGCGGATGAACTCCTCGGTCTCGGGCCTGAGCACCTTGGGTTCTACCGACAGCTCCTGGGCTGCCCGCGCGAGGAAGTGGCGGGCGAGGGCGGGAATGTCCTCACGGCGGTCCGCCAGCCGAGGGATATGGATGCGAATGACGTTCAGGCGATGGAACAGGTCTTCGCGAAACTTGCCGGCCTGCACCAATGCCTCCAGGTTTTGGTGGGTCGCTGCAATGATGCGCACGTCAACCTTGACCGGAATATGGCCGCCTACCCGGTAGAACTCGCCGTCGGCCAGCACACGAAGCAGGCGCGTCTGGGTGTCGGCCGGCATGTCACCAATTTCATCGAGAAACAACGTGCCGCCGTCCGCCTGTTCGAAACGGCCACGACGCAAGTTGGCAGCGCCGGTGAAAGCGCCTTTCTCATGGCCAAACAGCTCTGACTCCATCAGGTCTTTGGGAATCGCAGCCATGTTGAGGGCAATGAATGGCGCCGCCGCACGCGGGCTGTGTCGGTGCAGTGCGTGGGCTACCAGTTCCTTGCCGGTACCGGATTCGCCATTGATCAGCACGGTGATATTGGAGTGGCTCAGGCGCCCGATGGCGCGGAACACTTCCTGCATCGCCGGTGCTTCACCGATGATCTCGGGGGTGCGTGCCAGGTTTTGCGGCACGTCAAGGCCTTGCTGTTCCTGGGCATGTTGGTTGGCACGCTTGACCAGGGCAACCGCTTCATCCACATCGAAAGGTTTGGGCAGGTACTCGAATGCACCGCCCTGGTATGACGCCACGGCGCTATCGAGGTCCGAGTGCGCAGTCATGATGATGACGGGCAGGCGCGGGTGCTGGTCGCGTATCTGGGCCAGCAGTTCGAGGCCACTGGAGCCGGGCATGCGAATGTCGGAAATGATCACGTCCGGCTGCTGACGGGCTAGACGCCCCATGACGCCCTCGGCGCTGTCGAAGCTCTGGGTGGTCATGCCTTCCTGTTGCAGGGCTTTTTCCAGGACCCAGCGAATGGAGCGATCGTCGTCGACGATCCATACGGTTTCACTTCGGCTCATGAGGCGGTGGCTCCTTGTTCCAGGGGCAGATAGATAGAGAAGGCGGTGTGACCTGCGTGGCTTTCGCACTCGATCAGGCCCTGGTGCTGGCTGATGATGTTTTGGGTAATGGCCAGGCCGAGGCCGGTACCGTCCGGGCGACCACTGACCATGGGATAGAAGAGGGTGTCCTGCAGTTCGGCAGGAATGCCCGGGCCGTTGTCGATGATCTCGACGCGCGCCACCAGGCGATGCCGTACATGGCCGATGGTGAACTGGCGCAGTGCCCGACTGCGCAAGGTGATACGGCCCAGGCGCAGCTCGTTTTGCGAGCTGATGGCCTGCATGGCATTGCGCACTATGTTGAGCACCGCCTGAATCATCTGTTCCCGGTCGATCAGAACGTCCGGGAGGCTGGGGTCATAGTCGCGCACCAACGTGATGCAGCCCTGGCTTTCGGCCTCAACCAGGCTGCATACCCGCTCCAGCACCTCGTGGATATTGGTCATGGCCAGCGATGGCAGTTTGTTCGAGCCCAGCATGCGGTCGACCAGATTACGCAGTCGGTCGGCTTCCTCGATGATCACGTTGGTGTAGTCACGCAAGCTTTCTTCGGGCAATTGACGCGCCAGCAGTTGCGCTGCACCGCGGATGCCGCCCAGGGGGTTCTTGATTTCGTGGGCCAGGCCGCGCACCAGCAGCTTGGTGGTCTCCTGCTTGCTCAGCTGGGCTTCTTCCTTGGTGATGCGCAGCAGCCGATCGCGCGGGTGGACTTCCAGCAGCAGCAGGGTCTGGCCCAGGTGCAGGATCGGCGTGACGGCATAGTCCACCGTGATGGTCTGCCCTGTCAGCGAGGTCAACTGGGCCTCACGCTTGGTGAAGGGGTGCGCCTGCTCCACGGCCTGGCGCAGCGAACTGAGCGCCTCGGTAGACTCGGTAAAAAGTTCGCTGATGAACTGCCCGTGGCTGCGCTGGCCGCTGACGGCCAGCAGCATCTCGGCGGCCGGGTTCATGTACTCCAGCCGCAGCTCGGCATTGAGCAGCAGCGTGGCCGTGGTCAGGTTGTCCAGAAGCAGACGGTGTTGTGCATCGCTGATCGTCATGGAGCGGCGTCGACCTCTTTCGGTGCTTGCTGGCAAGGAGGCACGCTAAGCGCGCGGCACATCCACTGGTTGCTGTGTATCTGGAAATGCAAGAAACAAACCAAGGCGCTGAAAAGAGGCAGATTCGACAGCCTTCAATGATTTTTCGCCCAGATTCGTACCAAAAGGCGCAGCATTAACGTTTCAGGTGCCTCTTTTTGGGATCAATCAGTAAGCGAGCCTGAAAGCTTTGCACCATTTTGGAGCATAGGGTTTTTACAGCGGATCGCAAAGGTGTCCGCTTGCCCGGATCATCGCCTGCTGCATGTAGGGCAGGTCGGGCCGGCTGGCAATGGCTAAGGCCACCTGCTGCGAACAGGCCGTCAGCTCCTGGCGCCGCAATGCCGCGAGCTTTTCCAGCAGCTGGCTTTCGAGCCTGTCCAGCTTTGGGCGTATGACCGTCTTCAGGTCTACCCGAGGGCTGTCCGGCGCCTGCCCTGACAGGTGCCATTGGAACAGCAGGGTGTACTGCACCAGCTTGTTGGCTTCGATCTGATCGGCGAAGAAGGCTTCGGCATCCTGCGGGGCCAGCCCCAGGTCGGGTGCGGCCCGGCGCACGCGCGCCAGCACCTCTCGTTCACGGGCGCTGGCTTGCACGGGTTGTCGTTTGTCCCACTTGTGCAGGGCCACAGCTTCGGCGATTGCCAGCCGTTGTTCGATGGCATCGAGCAGTTGCTCAAGGGGAGGATGTAGCGATGACTGGGCGGTGCAGCCGCTCAAGGTGAACGCTGTAAATAGACCAAGCAGTGAATTGCGCATGGAGTGCCTCCAGAGGTCGGAGGCCTGATTGTGAAAGCGACGGCAAGCGGTGCGGGGTAGGCAGCTTCCTAAAAGCGTGAAGGCCAAAACGCAAACGGCCTCCCGAGGGAGGCCGTTTCGATCTTGTCATCGGCGCCAGGCGCCGGTCAGATCAGCAGCTGTAGTACAGCTCGTATTCCAGCGGGTGAACGAAGGTGCGGACCTTGATTTCTTCTTCGCTCTTGAGCTCGATGAACGCGTCGATGAAATCGTCGGAGAAGACGCCGCCCTTGGTCAGGAACGCACGACCTTTGTCCAGTTCTTCCAGCGCTTCTTTCAGGCTACCGCACACCTGCGGGATGTCCTTGGCCTCTTCAGGCGGCAGGTCATACAGGTTCTTGTCGGCTGCATCGCCTGGGTGGATCTTGTTCTGGATACCGTCCAGGCCAGCCATCAGCAGGGCCGCGAAGGCCAGGTACGGGTTGGCCGATGGGTCCGGGAAGCGCGCTTCGATACGACGGGCTTTCGGGCTGCCGACGTATGGAATACGGATCGAAGCCGAACGGTTGCGTGCCGAGTAGGCCAGCATCACGGGTGCTTCGAAACCTGGGACCAGACGCTTGTAGGAGTTGGTCGACGGGTTGGTGAAGCCGTTCAGGGCCTTGCCGTGCTTGATGATGCCGCCGATGAAGTACAGGGCGGTGTCGGACAGGCCGGCATAGCCTTCACCGGAGAAGGTGTTCTTGCCGTCCTTGGAGATCGACATGTGCACGTGCATGCCCGAGCCGTTGTCGCCGTACAGCGGCTTTGGCATGAAGGTCGCGGTACGACCATAGGCGTCGGCGACGTTGTGCACGCAGTACTTCAGGGTCTGGACTTCGTCGGCCTTGGCCACTAGGGTGTTGAACTTCACGCCGATTTCGTTCTGACCTGCGGTCGCCACTTCGTGGTGGTGAACTTCGACGATCTGGCCCATTTCTTCCAGGGCGTTGCACATGGCGGTGCGGATTTCGTGGTCGTGGTCGACCGGCGGCAGCGGGAAGTAGCCACCCTTGACGCCTGGACGGTGGCCCTTGTTACCGCCTTCGACGGCCTGGTCGGTCATCCAGGAACCCTGCTCGGAGTAGATCTTGAACATCGAGCCGGAGATGTCGGACTTGAACTTCACTTCGTCGAAGATGAAGAACTCAGGCTCCGGGCCGACGAACACGGTGTCGCCGATGCCGGTGGACTTGAGGTATTCCTCGGCGCGACGGGCGATGGCACGTGGGTCGCGGTCGTAGCCTTGCATGGTGGACGGCTCGATCACGTCGCAGACCAGGATCAGGGTCGGCTCTTCGGTGAACGGGTCCAGCACGGCGGTGCTGTCATCCGGCAGGAGGATCATGTCGGACGCTTCAATGCCTTTCCAGCCCTCGATGGAGGAGCCGTCGAACATCTTGCCAGCTTCGAAGAAGTCGTCTTCCAGCGCATCGCGAGCTGGCATGGTGACGTGTTGCTGCTTGCCTTTGGTGTCCGTGAAACGCAGATCAATCCACTTGACGTCATGATCTTTGATGAGTTGAACCGACTTCGACATGTTGTCCTCCGGATGGTCTAGGACGCGGTAGGCCGCTGCCCTGGAAAAGGGTGTCGCTGGGCCCGCATAGTCGGCCAAGCTTACCTGCCTCACAAGGGAGCAAATTGCATGCCAGTGCCCGAAAATGGCGAGGTTCGGACAGAAGGAGGCGTTTATGGGCATCTGGCCGGGCCCTCATGGGGAAATACGCACCCTTAAGAGGCGATTTTTCCAAGCCGTGCACCAATAGTGTGCGCTAAGCGGTTGGGTTGTTTTCTCATCACGCTTTTTGCAGGTGCTGGCATTGCGCTGCCACACGCCGTGTTCATCAGCGCCCATCTCCCTGCGCAGGCCCCTGAACGCGCCGGGTGAAACCTTCTTTCTGCACTTTTCTGCAAGCTTCTGCTCAAAAGTTGGTCAAATCCTGAGCAATTTCCGATATAATTCGCGCCCCTCATTTTCGGCAGGCCCTGCGCGCGCTGTAAACCAATGAAACTTATCGTCAAAGTCTTCCCAGAGATCACCATCAAGAGCCGGCCGGTGCGCAAGCGCTTCATCCGCCAGCTCGGCAAGAACATCCGTACTGTGCTCAAGGACCTGGATCCGGCGCTGTCGGTCGATGGTGTCTGGGACAATCTCGAGGTCAACACCCAGGTCGAGGACGAAAAGCTCCAGCGCGAGATGGTCGAGCGCATGAGCTGCATGCCGGGTATCGCGCATTTCCTGCAGGTCGAGGAATACCCGCTGGGCGACTTCGACGACATCGTCGACAAGTGCCGCGCGCATTTCGGCCCGCTGCTGGCCGGCAAGCGCTTCTCGGTGCGCTGCAAGCGTGCCGGGCATCATGACTTCACCTCGATGGACGTCGACCGCTACGTCGGCAGCCAGCTGCGCCAGCAGTGCGGCGCCGCCGGCATCGACCTCAAGCACCCCGAGGTGGAAGTGCGCCTGGAGATCCGTCACCAGCGCCTGTTCATCGTGCACACCCGTCACCCCGGCATCGGCGGCTATCCGCTGGGTGCCCTGGAGCAGACCCTGGTGCTGATGTCCGGCGGCTTCGACTCCACGGTCGCCGCCTACCAGATGATGCGCCGCGGCCTGATGACCCACTTCTGCTTCTTCAATCTGGGTGGGCGCGCCCACGAACTGGGCGTGATGGAAGTCGCCCACTACCTGTGGAAGAAGTTCGGCAGCAGCCAGCGCGTGCTGTTCGTCAGCGTGCCGTTCGAGGAAGTGGTCGGCGAGATCCTCGGCAAGGTCGACGACAGCTACATGGGCGTGACCCTCAAGCGCATGATGCTGCGTGCCTCGGCCACCATCGCCGAGCGGCTGCAGATCGACGCGCTGGTCACCGGCGAGGCGATCTCCCAGGTGTCGAGCCAGACCCTGCCGAACCTCGCGATCATCGACCAGGCCACCGACAAGCTGGTCCTGCGCCCGTTGCTGGCCAGCCACAAGCAAGACATCATCGACACCGCCTACCAGATCGGTACCGCCGAGTTCGCCAAGCACATGCCCGAATACTGCGGCGTGATCTCGGTGAACCCGACCACCTGCGCCAAGCCGCACCGCGTGGTGCGTGAGGAGCAGGAATTCGACATGGCGGTGCTCGAGCGCGCCCTGGAACGCGCCCGCTTCATCTCGATCGACAACGTCATCGACGAGTTGGGCAAGGACGTGGCGGTCGAGGAGGTCGGCGAGGCGCTGCCCGGCCAGATCGTCCTCGACATCCGCCACCCCGATGCCCAGGAAGACGCGCCGCTGCTGCTCGACGGCATCGAGGTTCAGGCGTTGCCGTTCTACGCGATCAACAACCGGTTCAAGCAGCTCGATGCCAACCGGCAGTACCTGCTTTATTGCGACAGAGGCGTCATGAGCCGCCTGCATGCGCATCACCTGCTCAGTGAGGGACATGCCAATGTGCGTGTTTATCGTCCGACATAAGACGCCGGGGCTGTATGGCGGCAGTATCCGCCATCGCCCTCCCGACCAACGGGCCTGCTGAGCACTGTTTGTTCTTATTGGCCGCCTACACTGGGCGGCGACCGAATCCTCTGATCGAGATACAGTTGTGATCGAAAATCTGCGTAACATCGCCATCATCGCCCACGTCGACCATGGCAAGACCACCCTCGTCGACAAGCTGCTGCGTCAGTCCGGCACCCTGGAGCGCGGCGAGCTCAATGACGAACGCGTCATGGACTCCAACGACCAGGAAAAAGAGCGCGGCATCACCATTCTGGCGAAGAACACCGCCATCAACTGGAACGGCTACCACATCAACATCGTCGACACCCCCGGCCACGCCGACTTCGGTGGCGAGGTGGAGCGTGTGATGTCGATGGTCGACTCCGTGCTGCTGCTGGTCGACGCTCAAGACGGCCCGATGCCGCAAACCCGCTTCGTGACCAAGAAAGCCTTCGAAGCCGGCCTCAAGCCGATCGTCGTGATCAACAAGGTCGACCGTCCGGGCGCG
Organism: uncultured Pseudomonas sp.; assembly: GCA_963529135.1. Classification (GTDB taxonomy): domain Bacteria; phylum Pseudomonadota; class Gammaproteobacteria; order Pseudomonadales; family Pseudomonadaceae; genus Aquipseudomonas. The sequence continues at coordinate 80,800 of CAURYQ010000001.1, forward strand.
CGTCCTGACTGGGTTCTGGACCAGATCTTCGACCTGTTCGACAACCTCGGCGCCACCGACGAGCAACTGGACTTCCAGGTCGTCTACGCCTCGGCCCTGAACGGCATCGCCGGTCTGGACCACACCGCCATGGCCGAAGACATGACCCCGCTGTACCAAGCGGTCGTCGATCACGTGCCTGCCCCAGCGGTCGACCGTGACGGCCCGTTCCAGATGCAGATCTCCGCGCTGGACTACAACAGCTTCCTCGGCGTCATCGGCGTCGGCCGCATCGCCCGTGGTCGCATCAAGCCGAACACTCCGGTCGTTGCCATCGATGCCGACGGCAAGAAGCGTAACGGCCGTATCCTCAAGCTGATGGGCCACCACGGTCTGCACCGTGTGGACGTCGAGGAAGCCCAGGCCGGCGACATCGTCTGCATCAGCGGTTTCGACGAGCTGTTCATCTCCGACACCCTGTGCGACCCGACTGCCGTCGAGGCGATGAAGCCGCTGACCGTCGACGAGCCGACCGTTTCCATGACCTTCCAGGTCAACGATTCGCCGTTCTGCGGCAAAGAAGGCAAGTTCGTCACCAGCCGCAACATCAAGGACCGTCTGGACAAGGAACTGCTCTACAACGTGGCCCTGCGCGTTGAAGAAACCGATTCCCCAGACAAGTTCAAGGTCTCGGGCCGTGGCGAGCTGCACCTGTCGGTACTGATCGAAACCATGCGTCGCGAAGGCTTCGAACTGGCCCTGGGCCGTCCGGAAGTGATCATCCGCGAAGTGAACGGCGCCAAGCAGGAACCGTTCGAAAACGTCACCATCGACATCCCTGAGGAATCCCAGGGCAAGGTCATGGAAGAGATGGGCCTGCGTAAGGGCGACCTGACCAACATGGTGCCGGATGGCAAGGGCCGTGTGCGCCTTGAGTACAACATTCCAGCCCGTGGCCTGATCGGCTTCCGTAACCAGTTCCTGACCCTGACCAACGGCGCAGGCATCCTGACCTCGATCTTCGATCGCTACGACACCATGAAGTCGGGCCAGATGTCCGGTCGCCTGAACGGCGTGCTGGTGTCGGTCGAAACCGGCAAGGCCCTGACCTACTCCCTGGAAACCCTGCAGGCGCGCGGCAAGCTGTTCGTCGAGCACGGTCAGGAAATCTACGGTGGCCAGATCATCGGCCTGAACAGCCGCGACAACGACCTGGGTGTGAACCCGACCAAAGGCAAGAAGCTCGACAACATGCGTGCTTCGGGCAAAGACGAAGTCATCGCCTTGGTACCGCCAGTACGTCACACCCTGGAACAGGCCCTGGAATTCATCCAGGACGACGAGCTGTGCGAAGTAACGCCGAAGTCGATCCGTCTGCGCAAGAAGATCCTGGACGAAGGCGAGCGTACCCGCGCTGCCAAGAAAGCCAAGAACTGAGTTAGCTCAGGCGCAATGAAAACGCCCCCGGTCGAAAGGCCGGGGGCGTTTTTATTTGTCTGGTGACTCGTTGCCCTGTTGGTGGGCAGCGAGGCTCCAGCAGTCAGTAAAAATACGAAAGGTCATCGAGCCCTATTGGGGTCTCAGCGCCCAACCACCTTCGGCTTGTACGCACAATACCCCGGCCGTGGCCCGACCTTCGGATGGTTGCGGCAGGTGTCCGGGCGCTTGTCATAAATGGTGCACAAGCGGCTCTTACGATCCAGGTACATGCAATCATCGTTGCTCATGCGAGTCAGGGTGAAAATGCCCGACTTCTGGTTGAAGCGCTCGATGATGCCTTCTTTTTGCAAGCGCTTGGCCACGTTTTTAGGCGGCTCGTCTTTCTCGAATTCATCCACCACACCAATGCGGATCAGGTCCTTGATCTTGACCTCCACTGGCAAGGTGCAGCAAGTTGAATGGCAGCCGCCACACATGTGGCTGGCATAGCGCTGCCAAGTCTCCAGGCGGTCGACTTCAGCAGCGGCGATCAGGGTCGTTTTCATCGTTTTATGAGGTGGATCACGGTCTAGGGCGCGCGATGATACCGGAATTGCTCAATTTATGAACAATTTTATGACCGGTTGCACCCTGCCGCATAAATCCTCGAACACTGAGGAGCGTGGCCGGTCGAAGCGTCTAGGCTCAACATTTGCTTTCCGCTTTCGTCTACTTGCTTCGAGGATGACGCATGTCCCAGGAACCCAAAGCGCGTGACGCTGAAGTTGCGGATTTTCGCGCTGCAGTGCTGGATAAACTCACCTATGCCGTCGGCAAGGACCCGGAGCATGCCTTCGATCATGACTGGTTCGAAGCCATTGCGCTGGCCGCACGCGACCATATGGTCGATCACTGGATGGACCACACACGGCAATCGTACCGACGCAGCCAGAAGCGGGTGTACTACCTCTCTCTGGAGTTTCTGATCGGTCGCTTGCTGTACGACAGCCTGAGCAACCTGGGCTTGCTCGACATTGCCCGCGAGGCCCTGGATGGCCTCGATGTGGACCTGGAGCGCATCCGCCTGCTCGAGCCCGACGCGGCCTTGGGCAATGGCGGCCTGGGCCGTCTGGCTGCGTGCTTCATGGAAAGCATGTCCACCCTTGGCATTGCTGCGCATGGCTACGGCATCCGCTATGAGCATGGTCTGTTCCGGCAAGCCATGGTGGACGGTTGGCAGCAGGAGCAGACCGAAAACTGGCTGGATTTCGGCAACCCATGGGAGTTCGAGCGGGCCGAGGTCATCTACCCCATCAGTTTTGGCGGTAGCGTCGAAACGGTCAGCGACACGCACGGCAACCAGCGGCAGGTGTGGTCACCCAGCGAAACCGTCCGGGCCGTGGCATACGACACCCCTGTGGTCGGCTGGCGAGGCTCGAGCGTCAACACGCTGCGACTGTGGCGTGCACGGGCGTTGGAAGAACTGCACCTGGAGCGCTTCAACGCCGGTGACCACCTGGGCGCCGTTGCCGAGGTGGCGCGTGCGGAAAGCATTTCCCGCGTGCTGTATCCGGCCGACAGCACCGAGGCTGGCCAAGAGTTGCGCCTGCGTCAGGAATACTTCTTCGTGTCGGCATCGCTGCAGGATCTGCTGCGGCGGCACCTGAACATGCACGACAACTTGCTCAACCTGCCCGACGCCGCGGCTATCCAGCTCAACGATACCCATCCCTCCATCGCCGTGGCCGAACTGATGCGGCTGCTGGTCGACGAGCATCAAATCCCATGGGACACCGCCTGGGAGTTGACCGTGGGCACCTTGGCCTACACCAACCACACCCTGCTGCCCGAGGCCCTGGAAACCTGGCCAGTGGCATTGATGGAGCGCATGCTGCCCAGGCATATGCAGATCATCTATTTGATCAACGCCTACCACATCGATTCGCTGCGGGCCAAAGGCATGCACGACTTCGACGTGTTGCGCGCCGTGTCCCTCATCGAGGAAGACAACGGCCGCCGCGTGCGCATGGGCAACCTGGCATTCCTGGGCTCGCATAGCGTCAATGGCGTCTCGGCGCTGCACAGCCAATTGATGAAGAGCACGGTCTTTTCCGAGTTGCACAAGCTGTATCCGCAGCGAATCAACAACAAGACCAACGGCATCACCTTCCGCCGCTGGCTGTACCAGTCCAACCCTCAGCTGACCCATATGCTGGTCGAAGCACTGGGCCCTGAACTGCTCGACGACCCCGAGCGCCTGCTCACCGGGCTCGTCCCGTTCGCCGACAAGGCCAGCTTCTGCAAGCAGTTCGCCGCGCAACGGCTGCACAGCAAGCGTGCATTGGCCAGCATCATCCAGGACCGCGTGGGCGTTACGGTGAACCCGGAGGCGATGTTCGACGTTCAGGTCAAGCGCATCCACGAGTACAAGCGGCAGTTGCTCAACCTGTTGCACACCGTCGCCTTGTACCAGGCCATGCGTCACGACCCCGGCACTCACTGGGTACCCCGGGTGAAGATATTCGCCGGCAAGGCAGCCGCCAGCTACCACCAGGCCAAGCTCATCATCAAGCTAGCCAACGACATCGCCCGTGTGGTCAACAACGATCCAACCGTGCGCGGCCTGCTCAAGGTGGTGTTCCTGCCCAATTACAACGTCAGCCTGGCCGAAAGCATCATCCCGGCGGCGGACCTTTCGGAGCAGATATCCACCGCAGGGTACGAGGCTTCGGGTACCAGCAACATGAAGTTCGGGCTCAATGGCGCCCTGACCATCGGTACCCTGGATGGCGCGAACGTGGAAATGAGCGAGCAGGTGGGCGCGGACAACATGTTCATCTTCGGGCTGACGGCGCAGCAGGTGGAAGCGCGCAAGCGCGCCGGCGACTTTGGTGCGTCTGCCGCGATCGCTGCATCCGGACGCTTGAACGACGTGTTGCAGGCCATTCGCAGCGGCGTGTTTTCCTCGGATGACCCTTCGCGCTACACCGGCTTGATCGACGGCCTGATTGCCTATGACCGCTTCATGGTCTGCGCTGACTTCGATGCTTACTGGGACGCCCAGCAACGGGTCGAAGACCTGTGGCATAAGCCGCAGCAGTGGTGGCGCATGGCGGTCCTGAACACGGCGCGCATGGGCTGGTTCTCATCGGACAGGACCATCCGTGAGTATGCGACCGAGATCTGGAAGGCGCTGGACTGAGGCAATTGGAGAGTCGGCGGAGCATTTCCCTGGCTCGCCACCGTTGCGACCTGCGCCAAGCACAGGTTGCCGGGCTTCGCCCCTGAAGCTCGGCATGCCTGCGCCCGACCATCGGCCTGGCGAGCGCTGAACTCCCGATCTATTGTGCCGTCTGACAGCCGTGGCGAGTCTCATCGCTCGCTAGCCCGGCGCTCTCCCTGTAAACTGCGTGGGTTTTTCCATCCCCAATCCTGTTGGAGCCATACATGTCCCGCGTTACCCTTAGTCGCTATCTGATTGAGCAGACCCGCAGCAACAATACCCCTGCCGATCTGCGCTTCCTGATCGAAGTGGTGGCGCGTGCGTGCAAGGAAATCAGCCATCATGTGTCCAAAGGGGCCCTTGGCGGCGTACTGGGCAGCATGGGCACCGAGAACGTCCAGGGCGAAGTCCAGAAGAAGCTGGACGTGATCTCCAACGATATCCTGCTCGAGGCCAACGAGTGGGGTGGTCACCTGGCTGGCATGGCGTCCGAGGAGATGGACAACGCCTACCAGATCCCGGGCCGCTACCCCAAAGGTGCCTACCTGCTGGTCTTCGACCCTCTGGATGGCTCCTCCAACATCGACGTCAACGTTTCGGTCGGCACCATCTTCTCGGTACTGCGTTGCCCTAACGAATACCTGAGCCAGAACGAAACCCTGAACGAAAATGCATTCCTGCAGCCAGGCACGGAGCAGGTCGCGGCCGGCTACGCCATCTATGGCCCGCAGACCATGCTGATCCTGACCCTGGGTAACGGCGTCAAGGGCTTCACCCTGGACCGCGAGCTGGGCAGCTTCGTCCTGACCCACGAGAACATCCGCGTTCCGGAAAGCACCGCAGAATTCGCCATCAACATGTCCAACCAGCGTCACTGGGAAGCCCCGGTACAGCGCTACGTGGACGAGTTGCTGGCAGGCGAGACCGGCCCGCTGAAGAAGAACTACAACATGCGTTGGATCGCCTCGATGGTGGCCGACGTGCACCGCATCCTCACCCGTGGTGGCCTGTTCATGTACCCGCGCGATGGCCGTGAGCCGAGCAAGCCAGGTAAATTGCGCCTGATGTACGAGGCCAACCCGATGTCGTTCATCATCGAACAGGCCGGCGGTGCGTCCACCAACGGCTACGACCGCATCCTCGACATCCAGCCAGAAAGCCTGCACCAGCGCGTGTCGGTGATCCTGGGCTCGAAGGAAGAGGTCGAGCGCGTCACCGCGTACCACAAGGAGTAAGTCATGCTCGCACCTTGGCAGCCTTTGCTGGAATGGTGGTTCGGTTGGGGTACCAGTGCCCAGGCCGTGGCTGACGAGAAGAGCGCCCAGTGGTTCGGCAAGCATCACGACGCCGAGGCCCAGGCGCTGTTCGGTGACCTTGTCGAGCAGGCCTTGGCTGGCGGGCTCGATGAGTGGCAGCAGAGCCCGCAGGGCTGGCTAGGGCTGTTGCTGTTGCTCGATCAGCTGCCACGCATGATCTACCGTGACACGCCCCGTGCCTTCGAAGGTGATCGGCGTGCGCAGGTGGTTGCCCTGCAAGGTTTGCAGAAAGGCTGGGATTACCAGTTGCTGCCCATTCAGCGGGTGTTCGTGCTGTTGGTGCTCGAGCATGCCGAAGTGCTGGACTGGCAGAACATGTCCGTGGAGCGCTACCAGGTACTGCTCGACGAGCAGCCTGAAGCCAACCGCCGTTTGTTCGAAGGGTTCCTGGACTATGCCCAGCAGCACCAGCGCGTGATCGAGCGGTTCGGCCGGTTCCCGCACCGCAATCTGGTGCTGGACAGGCCCAGTACCAGTGAAGAAATGGACTTTCTGCTCGAGCCAGGGTCCAGGTTCTGAAGCAGTGCCAGGCATCCGACGCCTGAAACCGCTCTCCAGAGGCTAATGCCGTTGGGGCCGCTTTGCGGCCCATCGCGGCACAAGGCCGCTCCCACAAGTACCGCGAAACCCTCAATTCGAGCGTCACGCGGTCAGTGTGGAAGTGGCCTCCCACAAGTACCGCGAAACCCTCAATTCGAGCGTCACGCGGTCAGTGTGGAAGTGGCCTCCTACAAGCACTGCGAAACACTCAATTCGAGCATCACGCCGTCAACTGTGGGAGCGGCCTTGCGCCGCGATGGGCCGCAAAGCGGCCCCACTGGCGTCAGATATAAAAACATTACCTCAAGAAAGGTATTGCTGTCTGACTCCTGCTCAGAAACAGCCCAAGCGCCTGAAAACATCATATTGAACATTCCAAACCCCAACGGCTCATTCGGACAAGCCATTTACCCGACCAGCGGTAGCGGTTTGCGCCAGCGTCACCAGGGAACCTGGGAGGCATTTTCCCGTCGAAGGGCACTGCAGGCCACTCGCCTGCTCCCTCGTCCAGGAGTGTCCTCATGTCGTTGCGTTCCCTCGTCCTGTTGTCGCTGTGTGTCGTGCTCGCCGCCTGCAGCAAGATCAATCAGGAAAACTATTCCAAACTCAAGGCCGGCATGAGCAAGGCCGAGGTCGAGCAGTTGCTCGGCACGCCAACGGAGTGCTCAGGCGCCTTGGGCATGAGCAGCTGTACCTGGGGGGACGAGCGCAGTTTCATCAGCGTGCAGTATGCGTCGGACAAAGTCTTGATGTATTCCGGGCAGGGCCTCAAATGAGGCGTATCGGTATGCTGTTGGGCATTTGCCTGACGATGTTGCTGGGCGGCTGCGCAGGGTCGATGCATGACCCGCTGGCACCGAAAACGGCGGGCGCGGTGGACCTCAAGCGGTATCAGGGCAAATGGTACGAGCTTGCACGGTTGCCCATGCGCTACCAGGCCGGCTGCGAACAGTCAGAGGCGCATTACAACCTCAAGCCCGATGGGTCCTTCGGCCTGCTCAATCGCTGCCGTACCCTGGGTGATGAGTGGCTGCGTGCCGAAGGCCGCGCCTACATCGAGGAGCCAGGGCATACCGACAGGCTGTGGGTCGAGTTCGACAACTGGTTCACCCGGCTGGTGCCAGGCGTGGCCAGGGGCGAATACTGGATCTTGTATGTGGATGAGCGCTATCGCACGGCAGTCGTCGGCAGCCCGGATCGCAAGTACCTGTGGATTCTGTCTCGCACGCCAAGCCTGCCGGCCTGGGAGCGTGAGCACCTGCTGGCCAAGGCCCGTCAGCAAGGTTATGACACCAGCCGGTTGATCTGGCGGGCGTCCGACCAGCAGATTGTCAAGATGCATTGAGGGGCATTGCAGGCCGGCGTGGGTCCGCATTGGGCCTGCAGTACAGCGTGGCCGCTCAGCTTCGCCGGGCTGCAAAACGGCATAGGTCCGCTCAACCCAACAGCTGGCGCAACACCTGGGCGAACGCCAGCTGGCTTTTCTCTTGCAGTGGATGCTGCCCTTGGCGCACCACCCATTGGCCATTCACCATCACATCACGAACCTGCCTGTCGCCACCGGCAAACAGCCAGCGGTTGAGAATGCCATCGCCATCGGCCGTGGCGATGTAGGGGTCCTGATCGTCTAGCACCAGCCAGTCGGCACGCCTGTCTACGGCCAGTGCTCCAATGGGCTGGCCCAATGCCTGCGCACCCCCTGCCCAAGCAGCATCCAGCAAGGTGCGCCCAACCATGGGCTGATCACGGCGATGCAAGCGGTTACGCCGCTGGTCGCGTAGACGCTGGCCGTATTCCAGCCAGCGCAACTCTTCGACCACGCTCAGCGATACATGGCTGTCCGAACCAATCCCCAGGCGCCCGCCCTGAGCCAGATAGTCCACGGCCGGGAAAATACCGTCGCCCAGGTTGGCTTCGGTGGTCAGGCACAACCCGGCCACGGCGCCGCTGCGGGCCATGGCCGTGACTTCATCCGGCTCGGCATGGGTGGCGTGCACCAGGCACCAGCGCTCATCCACGTTCACATGCTCATGCAGCCACTGCAACGGACGCAGGCCGCTCCAGGCCAGGCAATCGTCGACTTCCTTCTGCTGCTCGGCAATGTGAATGTGAACCGGGCACCGGGTGTCGCTGGCTGCCAGCACTTCGGCGATCTGCCCAGGCGTGACGGCCCGCAGCGAGTGAAAGCACAAACCCAGCTGTTGCGCCGGATGCGCGGCCAGTAATGGCGCAAGCTGGGCCTGCAAATGCAAGTATTGGTCGGTGGACTGGATGAAGCGGCGCTGACCACCGCTTGGCGCCTGACCGCCAAAGCCTGCGTGGCTGTACAGCACCGGCAGCAAGGTCAGGCCGATGCCGCTCTCGCTCGCTGCAGCGCTGATCCGACGGGACAACTCGGTTGGGTCCGCATACGCATTGCCCGCTTGGTCATGGTGTACATAGTGGAACTCCGCCACTGACGTAAAGCCCGCCTTGAGCATCTCGATGTAGAGCTGACGGGCGATGACCTGCAACTGCTCAGGGCTGATCTGCCCGACCAGCCGGTACATCAGCTCGCGCCAGGTCCAGAAGCTGTCGTTGGGGTCGCCGACCACTTCGGCTAGGCCGGCCATGGCGCGCTGGAATGCATGGGAGTGCACATTGGGCATGCCAGGCAGCACGGGACCCGCCAGACGCTCTGCGCCGTCGGCGCTCGCGCCGGCTTCAACGCTCGCCAAGTGCCCGTCTGCACCGACGTCGAACCGCACGTCGCGGGCCCACCCGGAAGGCAGCAAGGCACGTTGGGCAAAATAGGCGGGCATCGCAAGCTCCTGCTGTCGTTGGGTTGTATATACATATACAGGCGTTTGCCTGCCGGGTAAACTGCGGCAAGCTACTGCTCATTTCTTATGCACAAGGATTTCCGACCGTGCCGACACCTCCTGTCAACGCGCTGGTTGCCCAGATGGGCGAGGGCCCGGCGCCGCTGTATGCGCGGGTCAAGCAGATGATCAAGCAGCACATCGATGATGGCAGCTGGCCGCCGCATCATCGTGTGCCGTCGGAGAGCGAATTGGTCAGCCAGCTTGGCTTCAGCCGGATGACCATCAATCGGGCACTGCGTGAGCTTACAGCCGAAGGCCTGCTGGTACGCATGCAAGGCGTGGGCACCTTCGTGGCCGAGCCCAAGGGCCGCTCGGCGTTGTTCGAAGTGAACAACATCGCGGACGAAATCGCCGCACGCGGCCACCGCCACAGCTGCCGGGTCGTGATTCTCGCCGAGGAAGCCGCAGGTTCCGAACGCGCACTGGCGCTGAACATGCGCGAAGGCCAGCGGGTATTTCATTCGCTGATCGTGCATTTCGAGAACGATACCCCTGTGCAGATCGAGGACCGCTACGTCAACGCTGCCGTGGCACCCGACTACCTTCTTCAGGACTTCACCCGTCAGACGCCCTACGCCTATCTGTCTCAGGTGGCGCCGCTGACAGAAGGGGAGCATGTGGTAGAAGCGATTCTGGCCGAGCCCGACGAATGCCAGTTGTTGCAGATCGAACGTGGCGAGCCGTGCCTGTTGATCCGTCGCCGCACGTGGTCAGGGCGCCAGCCGGTCACTGCCGCGCGGTTGATCCATCCAGGCTCGCGCCATCGACTGGAAGGACGCTTTGGCAAATGAATCGAGTGCAGGTGTTGCAGGCGCGGGACTACCCGCGCATGGCCTGGAAGAATGGCGGTGGCTTCACCGAAGAAGTCACGCGTGACCAGGGCGAGGGCCTGGACGGTTTTGGCTGGCGCTTGTCGATTGCCGATATCCAGGCCTCGGGTGGCTTCTCGAGTTTCGTCGGCTACCAGCGGATCATCACCGTGTTGCAGGGCGGCGGCATGTGCCTGCGGGTCGATGGCCATCCCAGCCGGGCCCTGCTGGCGTTCGACCCCTTTGCCTTCGACGGCGCAAGCGCCGTTGAGTGCGAGCTGATCGGCGGCCCCATCCGCGATTTCAACCTGATTTACGCGCCCCAGCGCTACCGGGCACGGCTGCAGTGGCTGGAAGGCCTCAACCGCCTGTGCACCTCGGCCTCGACCGTGCTGCTGTTCGCTGGCAGCCAATCGGTCGAGGTAACGGTGGCAGGGCACCAGGCTGTGCGCTTGGCGCTGCATGACTGCCTTCGGCTGGAGGACAACGAGGCGTTGCTGGCGCTGGATGTGCAGGGGCGATGCTGTCTAATCGAACTCGATCCGCGATGAAGTAACACCCTCGGACGACACCGGCCATAGGCGCCTTGGTCCGACTATTTAGCTTGCCCGTGCTTGTACATACAAGTAAAGATGTGTTTGTATTGCTTCACGACACATCTGCTGCAGCCGACCGCAAAGGACATTCCCGTGACCGACAACAACAAATACCGTGACGTTGAAATCCGTGCCCCGCGTGGCAACACGCTCACTGCCAAAAGCTGGCTGACCGAAGCGCCGTTGCGCATGTTGATGAACAATCTGGACCCGCAAGTCGCCGAGAACCCCAAGGAGCTGGTGGTGTACGGTGGCATCGGCCGGGCTGCTCGCAACTGGGCCTGCTACGACAAGATCGTCGAAACCCTCACGCGTCTTGAAGACGATGAAACCCTGTTGATCCAGTCCGGCAAGCCGGTCGGTGTGTTCAAGACCCATAGCAATGCCCCGCGTGTGCTTATTGCCAACTCGAACCTGGTGCCTCACTGGGCCAATTGGGAGCACTTCAACGAACTCGACGCCAAGGGCCTGGCCATGTATGGCCAGATGACCGCCGGCAGCTGGATCTACATCGGCAGCCAGGGGATCGTTCAAGGCACCTACGAAACATTCGTCGAAGCTGGCCGCCAGCACTATGGCGGCAGCCTGAAGGGCAAGTGGGTACTCACCGCCGGCCTGGGCGGCATGGGTGGCGCTCAGCCATTGGCCGCTACCCTGGCCGGGGCTTGCTCGCTGAACATCGAATGCCAGCAGAGCCGCATCGATTTTCGTCTGCAAACGCGCTATGTCGATGAGCAGGCCACTGACCTGGACGACGCGCTGGCGCGCATCGCCCGATACACCGCCGAGGGCAAGGCCATTTCCATCGCCCTGCATGGCAACGCGGCCGAGGTGCTGCCCGAGCTGGTCAGGCGCGGGGTGCGGCCGGACATGGTCACCGACCAGACCAGTGCGCACGACCCGCTCAACGGTTACCTGCCTGCCGGCTGGACCTGGGAGCAGTACCGCGACCGCGCCCAGACCGACCCGGTGGCCGTGGTCAAGGCCGCCAAGCAATCGATGGCCGTGCACGTTCAGGCCATGCTCGACTTCCAGAAGCAGGGCATTCCCACGTTCGACTACGGCAACAACATCCGCCAGATGGCCAAGGACGAGGGCGTAGTCAATGCGTTCGATTTCCCAGGCTTCGTTCCGGCCTACATCCGCCCGTTGTTCTGTCGGGGCATTGGCCCGTTCCGCTGGGCCGCGTTGTCCGGGGAAGCCGACGACATCTACAAGACCGACGCCAAGGTCAAGGAACTGATCCCCGACGATGCACACCTGCACCGCTGGCTGGACATGGCCCGCGAGCGCATCAGCTTCCAGGGCTTGCCGGCCCGAATCTGCTGGGTAGGGCTGGGGCTGCGGGCCAAGCTGGGGCTGGCGTTCAACGAAATGGTGCGCAGCGGCGAGCTGTCGGCGCCGATCGTGATCGGCCGCGATCATCTCGACTCGGGCTCGGTAGCCAGCCCCAATCGCGAAACCGAAGCCATGCGCGATGGCTCCGATGCGGTCTCCGACTGGCCCTTGCTCAACGCCCTGCTCAATACCGCCAGCGGTGCCACCTGGGTATCGCTGCACCATGGCGGCGGTGTCGGCATGGGCTTCTCCCAGCATTCAGGCATGGTCATCGTCTGCGATGGCACCGACGAGGCAGCCGCCCGTATCGCCCGTGTCTTGGCCAATGACCCCGGTACCGGTGTCATGCGTCACGCCGATGCCGGTTACGCTATCGCCATCGAGTGCGCGCACGAGCAGGGGCTGGACCTGCCGATGATCACCGGCTGATCACCTTCCTCTGCAAGTCACCCCACAAGGGTGATACTCGACAACAAGAAGAGGCGGGCTGGCTTCGCCCGCCATGCCTCGCGAATCGGAGTAGCAACGTGACTGAACTTACCCTCAAGCCCGGCAGCCTGACCCTGCCCCAGCTGCGCGCCATCCATGCAGGCCCTGTACGGCTCAAGCTCGATGCCAGCGCCGCGCCAGCCATCGACGCCAGCGTGGCCTGCGTCGAGCAGATCATCGCTCAGGACCGTACCGCCTACGGCATCAATACCGGTTTCGGGCTGCTGGCATCGACCCGCATCGCCAGCCACGACCTGGAAAACCTGCAGCGTTCGCTGGTGCTGTCGCATGCCGCCGGGATTGGCGCACCACTCGATGATGCGCTGGTTCGCTTGATCATGGTGCTGAAGATCAACAGCCTGGCCCGTGGCTTTTCCGGTATTCGTCGCAAGGTCATCGATGCCTTGATCGCGCTGGTCAACGCAGAGGTCTATCCCCATATACCGCTCAAAGGCTCGGTCGGCGCCTCCGGTGACCTCGCGCCGCTGGCCCACATGTCGCTGGTGCTGCTGGGCGAAGGCAAGGCGCGCTACCAGGGCCAGTGGCTCCCTGCCACCGAAGCCCTGGCCATTGCCGGCCTGGAGCCTCTGACCCTCGCGGCCAAGGAAGGCCTTGCCCTGCTCAATGGCACCCAGGCTTCCACCGCCTATGCCCTGCGCGGCCTGTTCCATGGCGAAGACCTGTTCGCGGCAGCGGTCACGTGCGGCGCCCTCAGCGTGGAAGCGGCCTTGGGCTCGCGTTCGCCTTTCGATGCCCGTATCCATGAAGTCCGTGGCCAGCGCGGTCAGATCGATACCGCGGCCTGCTTCCGAGCCCTGCTGGGGGACGCCAGCGAGGTATCGCGCTCGCATCAGAACTGTGACAAGGTCCAGGACCCGTACTCGTTGCGCTGCCAGCCACAAGTGATGGGCGCCTGCCTCACTCAGCTGCGCCAGGCCGCCGATGTGCTCGTTGTCGAGGCCAATGCGGTGTCGGACAACCCATTGGTCTTCGCCGCCGAGGGCGATGTGATCTCCGGGGGTAACTTCCATGCCGAGCCGGTAGCGATGGCCGCCGACAACATTGCCTTGGCCATCGCCGAGATTGGCTCGCTGAGCGAGCGCCGCATCTCGTTGATGATGGACAAGCACATGTCCCAACTGCCGCCGTTTTTGGTGGAAAACGGTGGGGTCAACTCGGGCTTCATGATCGCCCAGGTCACCGCCGCTGCCCTGGCCAGTGAGAACAAGGCCCTGTCGCATCCGCACAGCGTCGACAGCCTGCCCACCTCCGCCAACCAGGAAGACCATGTTTCGATGGCTCCAGCTGCCGGCAAACGCCTGTGGGAAATGGCTGAGAATACCCGTGGCGTTCTGGCTATCGAATGGTTGGGCGCCTGCCAGGGGCTCGACCTGCGCAAAGGGCTCAAGACCTCCGCCACGCTCGAACAGGCTCGCGAGGCATTGCGCCGCGAAGTGCCCCACTACGACCGCGACCGGTTCTTTGCCCCGGACATCGAAAAGGCCGTGCATCTGTTGGCCGAAGGCAGCCTGACCGCGCTGCTGCCAGCGGGAGTGCTGCCAAGCCTGTAATGCGCTCGGGGGCCGCAGGTGACGGCCCCCTCGATCTCACGACCACAAAAACAATTCAAGGACGTGACATGCAACCTGCACAAGGTCTCAAGCGCGGGCTGACAGCCCGCCACATTCGTTTCATGGCCCTCGGCTCGGCCATTGGTACCGGCCTGTTCTACGGCTCGGCATCGGCCATCCAGATGGCGGGCCCTGCAGTACTCCTGGCTTACCTCATCGGCGGCGCCGCCGTCTTCATGGTCATGCGCGCACTGGGCGAAATGGCCGTACACAACCCGGTGGCCGGCTCGTTCGGTCAGTACGCCAGCACCTACCTGGGTCCCATGGCCGGCTTTATCCTCGGCTGGACCTACGCATTCGAGATGGTCATCGTCGCCATTGCCGACGTGACGGCATTCGGTATCTACATGGGCTTCTGGTTTCCGGAGGTCGCCCGCTGGATCTGGGTGCTGGGCATCGTCTTCTTCATCGGCGCACTCAACCTGTGCAACGTCAAGGTGTTCGGTGAGCTGGAATTCTGGCTGTCCCTGCTCAAGGTAGGCGCCATCGTGGCAATGATCCTGGCGGGCCTGGGCATCATGGCGTTCGGTTTCAGCCAGGTGGGCAGCGGGCAGGCCGTGGGCGTGGGCAACCTGTTCGAGCACGGCGGCTTCATGCCCAACGGTGTCGGCGGGCTGGTGGCCTCTTTCGCAGTGGTCATGTTCGCGTTCGGCGGGATCGAGATCATCGGGGTGACTGCCGGTGAGGCCAAGGACCCGCAGCGCGTTATCCCCAAGGCCATCAACGCCGTGCCCTTGCGAATCCTGTTGTTCTACGTGCTTACCCTGTTCGTGCTGATGTGCCTGTACCCCTGGCCGCAGATCGGTAGCCAGGGTAGCCCGTTCGTGCAGATTTTCAGCAACCTGGGTATCGGTTCTGCAGCTGCGTTGCTCAACGTGGTGGTGATCTCGGCAGCGGTGTCTGCCATCAACAGCGATATCTTCGGTGCCGGTCGCATGATGTATGGCCTGGCCCAACAAGGCCATGCGCCCATGGGCTTCAGCCGGCTGTCCAGGCACGGCGTGCCATGGATGACGGTGGTGGTGATGGGGGCGGCGCTGCTGGTCGGGGTACTGCTCAATTACCTCATCCCTGAGAACGTGTTTTTGCTGATCGCCTCGATCGCGACCTTCGCCACCGTCTGGGTCTGGCTGATGATCCTGGTCACCCAAGTGGCGATGCGCCGCAGCATGAGCCGTGAGCAGATGGCCGAACTCAGGTTCCCGGTACCGTTCTGGCCCTATGGCCCGGCGCTGGCCATCGCCTTCATGGTGTTCGTCTTCGGCGTGCTTGGCTATTTCCCCGACACCCAGGCGGCGCTGCTGGTCGGCATGGTCTGGCTGGTATTTCTGGTGGCGTCCTACCTGCTGTGGTGCAAGCCGCGAACAGGGCAGGGCGCGCCCGTGGTCGATGCCGTCGAACTGCATCGCTAGCAAAGGAGAACATGCATGAAAACCCTCTGGCAGCACTGCCATGTGGCGACCATGGCCGCAGGCCGTTATTCCATCATCGAAGACGCCGCCATCGTTACCCATGGCGGGCTGATCGAATGGATCGGCCCGCGTGGCGAATGGGTGGCCGAGGATACGCTGCACACGGTGGATCTGGGCGGAACCTGGGTGACCCCGGGGTTGATCGATTGCCACACGCACGCAGTGTTTGGCGGCAACCGCAGCGGCGAGTTCGAGCAGCGGCTGCAAGGGGTGAGCTATGCCGAAATTGCCGCGCAGGGCGGTGGCATTGCCAGTACCGTCAGGGCCACCCGCGCCGCCAGTGAGGACGTGCTGTTCGCCAGCGCCCGGCAGCGCGTCCAGGCGTTGATGCAAGACGGCGTGACGACCTTGGAGATCAAGTCCGGTTATGGTCTGGATCTGGCTTGCGAGCGCAAGATGCTGCGTGTGGCCCGGCGCCTGGGCGACGAGCTGGGTGTCACGGTACGCGCCACCTGTTTGGCAGCCCACGCCTTGCCGCCCGAGTACGCCGAACGCAGCGACGACTACATCGCGCACATCTGCAATGAAATGCTGCCGGCGTTGGCGGCCGAAGGGCTGGTGGATGCGGTGGATGCCTTCTGCGAGCACCTGGCCTTCTCGCCGGCCCAGGTCGAGCGGCTGTTCATCAAGGCGCAGCAGTTGGGCCTGCCGGTCAAGCTGCATGCCGAACAATTGTCCTGCTTGCACGGCTCCAGCCTGGCCGCGCGCTACCACGCGCTGTCGGCCGATCACCTGGAATTCATGACCCAAGAGGATGCTGCGGCCATGGCAGCGGCCGGGACCGTCGCCGTATTGCTCCCCGGGGCGTTCTACTTCCTGCGCGAGACCCAACTCCCACCGATGGATGCCCTGCGTCGGCACGGGGTGAAGATAGCCCTGGCCAGTGACCTGAACCCCGGTACGTCGCCAGGGCTGTCATTGCGGCTGATGTTGAACATGGGCTGCACCTTGTTCCGCATGACCCCGGAAGAAGCCCTTGCCGGGGTCACCACGCATGCGGCGCAAGCACTGGGGCTGGGTGGCAGCCATGGCACGCTTGAAGCAGGCAAGGCCGCAGACTTCGTGGCTTGGCACATCGAGCGCCCTGCCGACTTGGCCTATTGGCTTGGCGGTGACCTGCCCAAGCGCGTGGTGCGCGGCGGCCATGAACTTACTTTTTGAGCGAGAGGCGAGATGGACAAGGTACTGAGCTTTCACCAAGGCCGTTTGCCGCTGTTGATCAGCATTCCCCACGCAGGCCTCAGGCTGACCCCGGCAGTGGCCGATGGCCTGGTCGAACAGGCGCGCAGCTTGCCCGACACGGACTGGCACATCCCACGGTTGTACGATTTCGCCATGGAGCTTGGCGCCAGTGTGCTGACCGCCGAATATTCGCGCTTCGTCATCGACCTCAACCGGCCGGATGACGACAAGCCGCTCTACGCCGGTGCCACGACCGGGCTCTATCCAGACACGCTCTTCGGCGGTGAAGCCTTGTTCAAGGAGGGGCTGGCGCCGAGCCCGGCGCAGCGCAAGCAGTACCTTGAGCAGATCTGGCGACCCTACCACCGTGCAATCCGGCTTGAGCTGGCTCGTTTGCGGGAAACGTTTGGTTATGCCTTGCTCTGGGACGCACATTCCATTCGTTCGCACATTCCCCGGCTGTTCGAGGGCAAGCTGCCGGACTTCAACCTCGGAACCTTCAATGATGCGAGCTGCGACCCTAGCCTGGCCCAGCGGCTGGCGCACGTCTGCGAACAGGCGCAAGGTTACGATCATGTGCTCAATGGCCGCTTCAAGGGTGGGCACATCACCCGTCATTACGGCGACCCGGCCGGGCACGTTCACGCCGTCCAGCTGGAGCTGACGCAAAGCACCTACATGCAAGAGCACGAACCCTTCACCTACCGCGAAGACTTGGCCCAGCCGACCCAGGTCGTTTTGAGGCAACTGCTCGAGACGGTATTGGCTTGGGGCCAGGAGCATTACCGGCGCTGACGACGAGCGAGCAAGCGACGCGCGCGTTACGCGTCGCCTGCCGGGCATCAGCCCTTGGTCACTTCCTTGAGTGTGAGTTCGCGCAGCAGCGCCTGTTCTTCGTGCTCACGGTCCACTTGCAACCCCTGCTGCAAGGCCAGCTCCTGCTGCAGAGGATGGTCGGTATTGGCCAGTTCCAGCACACGCTGGCGGTACCGGTTTTCAATGTCGTCGAAACGCATGGCGTATTCGCCGCGAAGACGTTGTGTCCAGTCCGGGTTGGACAGCAGGTAGTCGATGAACGCTTCGCCGTGCTCACGCTTGCGCACTTGCTCCAGCACGCTCGATAGCTCATCGGCCGCCAGGTTGGCAGCGCTGCGAAAGCGCATGCGGTCTGCCAGGGGCAGGTCCAGTTCCTTGGCCAGTTCCCGTCGGTAGGCAAGGCGCACCGACACCCGGTCCCCTGGCCTTGAACGATGCTGGGCCAGACGCTCGAGCTCTTCCATGCGGAACAACTGCAACAGCCTTTGGCGCATCTCCTGCAAGCTGTCCCCTGCATCGATGACCAGGCGCTGATGCATCAGGTACAGTTCGATGTTGTTGAATTCCTGAAGAGCCCCGTCATGGCAGGTCTGTGCTCCGCTCTGGTCAGGTAGCGCCGCGGCGGCGATGCTCTCCAGCAATGGCCGTTCGGCCGGGTTGCTGACCGCAGCCACCAAGGCAAGCCGCACGCGTTCGCAGAAGCTGCTGCGGGTGGCTGGCTCCACGTAGGGGGCGGCGTGACGCAAACGCCCCACCAGGCGAAGCAGGGCGCTCCCTTCGAGCGCTTCCCAGCATGCCTGGAGCGACTCGTTCTGCAGCGCGTTGCCCAGCATCCAGAATTCCATCCTCGGGGTATCGTCACCCACCGCCGGGAAGTGCGGGTGGTCCAGTGAGCCATCGCTGGAACCGTCGGTGAGCAGCAGGTCATTCGGAATATCCAGGGCGAAGGAGAAGCCGTGATGGCTGTCCGAAAACGCGCGCACCCTCTGCACGGTTTCAGGTACGAGCGGGTTGTCCAACAGGGAAACCGATGAAATGGGCATGGCATCGTCCAGGTTCGACAGAACGTGATCCGGCACGTCGGTGATGTTGTTCGAACCCAGGTCCAGCAACTCGAGCGGCAGCAGTTGGTCGCACCAGCTAGGCCAGGCCTGCAGGTTCATGTCGCTCAGTACCAGTGATTGCAGTCGGGTTGCCAGCCCTGCAGGAATCTGGCTGATGCTGCCTACGCGGTTGCCGGAAAGATCGAGCGATGTCAGCTGAGCCAGCTGACCGAGAATGCCCAGCATTGGCTCGTCGACTTCAAGGCCCATGTTGCGAAATTCCAGGTGCTCCAGCCTAGGCAGGCGCAGCAGCGCCGAAGCCAGGCTGGGCTGCGCCGCTTCATGGCCGTCTATGGTCAAGCGAGTAATGCCTGGGAAGCGGCTGAGCAGTTCGTCGAGCTGTGCAGTGGTCCCCCGCAATCGAGTCAGCGCCAGGGCCTGGACACGCTGGCCAAAAAACGAAGGGAGGCGCCTGGGGAAGTGCTCTATCGCCACGTCCTCCAACTGCAAGCGCAGGTAGCGGTGGCCCTGCTCATGCTGCATCCAGAAGTCGTTGATTGCCGTTGCGATCCGTTGGCGTTCGGCCAGCGCGCCTTGCGTGAGGGGGTTGTTCGAGCTCGACGCCTGGGCCCAGCCCTCAAGCGCTTCACGCATGCGTGCGCGTTCCTCGCGCAAGCGGTCGAGCCCTTGCGCGAGCGAAGGCGGCTGGTCCAGGCGAATGCCGGAGCTGTCCAGGTGCTCGTTCAAAAGCAGGCGCTGCACATGAATTTCATTGATCGGGTTACCCTGCAGGTTGATCACTGGCGGTGCCAGCAAGGTTTCGGTTTCGTGCAGCAGAAAGGCGGGCAAGGTCAGCAGATTGTTGTCGCGCAGTGACAGGTGACCGATACGCATCAGGGCATCACTGCCGATGCCAATCGGCCACTGGGACAGTTGCAACCGCTCGAGCCCTAGGTAATCCAGCGAAAGTTCATGGAAGCTCGGGCGGTTACCGGGGTCCAGGCGGTTTCCGCTCAAGTCCAGGTGGCGCAGTTGGCGCGCACCCGCCAGCATGTTGAGGTCGCTGGCTGATAACGCGACGTTCTGATTGGTGAATACCAGCCGCTGCAAGTGTGGCGTGTTTTCCAGAATGGTCGGGATGCTGAACAAAAATGTAGAAGGCGTAGCCCTGGGTGCGTAAGGGCGGCTGATTTCCAAGGCTTCGAGGTGCGGCACCTGGCGAAGCAGGCGCTGCAACAGGCGCTCGTTCTGGGCCCAGCTGGCGAGCGAGCCTGACGGCAGGTCATACAGACTGAGGCTGCGCACCCGTTCATAAAAGAACCCGGGAAGGGTCAGTGGGATATCGGCCAGTGATACCTGCTCCAGGCGTAGCACCGCCGGGTGGTGGACATTGTCTTCGAGCGCTGTGTCATACCAGTGCTGCAGGATGGCGTGGCGCAGCGCATCGTACTTGCGCGCTGCCTCGTCGGTGGGGGGCGATATGGCTTCACTCCAGTCATCCAGCCTGCTCAGCAGTTCATTACGCTGCTCGGCCAGGCGTTGCAAATGTTCCAGTGCCTGCAAGCGGGTACGGCCGCCGCCGGTCAATGTATTGATCACCTGGTCTGCGGTACGTCCGGTGCGCTCGGCCAGGCCGGTAGCCTCCACTGCCGCGAGTAGTTGTGGGTAGGAGACGGCGTGGGTTTCCTGCCCCCCGCCGCTGAGCCGATAGCCCACCCGACCATCGGCCAGGCGCATGGGGGAGCGATAACCAGGGCGTATGGGCTGCATGCCCAAGGCAGCGCGCAGCTCTGCGCGGGGCAACAGCGGGCGCTGCTGCATCAGGCGCTGCAGGCTCTGGGGGTCGCTGGCACCCAAAAGGGCCATGGTGTCGGGCAGCGCGTGGTACAACGCGCTGAACAGGTCCGTATGCGCCATTACCAATGCTGCGGGCTGGGCATTATCTTCGATGAAGTAGCCGACCCTGGCATGGACGATGATCAAGCCAGGTCCTGATCGCTCCGGGCCGATGGCGTCGTGTTGAACGGGCCAGGTCACTGCCCGGCGCAGTTGCAACCTGATATCGGCGGGCCAGCGCTCGAGCGTTGCCAGGGTGCGCAGGATCAACCGGTCGCTGTCCCAACTCTGCACTCCTGCCAGGTACAAGCCTTCATAGGCCCGGGCCAGACGGACTTGCTGCGCGTAGACGCGGATCTCTTCGCCCAGGCGTAACGGCACCTTGCCCGCGGCCAGTTGAGCCTGTTCGCCCACGCTGGCCGCGTGGGCCAACTCGTCGGCAACGACGCCGGGAAGGCTAGGGTACACGCGCCGGATCGTTTCGCCATAAGGGGTCCGGGCGGTCGTTACACGGTCATAGGCTCTGGCAAACTCACCAGGTCGATCTGCCGAGGTGGGTAATTGCCGCAGGGACTGGTCCAGCTTGAAGCGCTGGAGGGTGTCCTGCAACAATGCCGGCAAGGGTTTGGTCTCAACCAAAGCCTTGCGCAACGCCTCTTCATCCGTGGCACTGATGTGC
Source organism: uncultured Pseudomonas sp. (assembly GCA_963529135.1). GTDB lineage: Bacteria > Pseudomonadota > Gammaproteobacteria > Pseudomonadales > Pseudomonadaceae > Aquipseudomonas. The sequence continues at coordinate 102,032 of CAURYQ010000001.1, forward strand.
AGCATCCATTGCAGCGTCTGCTCATCGAAGTGTGCGCTCAGGTGCCCCATTCGCTGCAACAGGGTCGCGCCAGCCCAGGCGGCAGGGCGGTCCGTGACCTGTATCCACGCGCCAGCACCGTTGTGGCGAAGTGGCGGCTGATAGCGGTGCTCGCCCTTGGGGTGCTGCACGCGGTACTCACCGGTACCTTGCACGCACGCGACCCGGTACTGGCGACCCTGCAGCACCAGCCATTGCTGACCCTCATGCTGCAACAGGCCTCGCTCATCCGGTAGCAGTGCCGGCGGCAGCGGTTCCTCAACGTGATAGGGCGCCAGGTCAGGTCTCCACAGGCTGACCTGGCCGTCAGGCATTTCGACCTCATCCAGCATTTCGATGAACGATGGGGTGTGCACCGACCTGGGCTCGACATCCACGTCGTCGTCGGGCTCCTCGACAATCGGTTCGCCAGAACCGGGCACCTGCGGTTCACCTTTGCCTTTGAGCGCGTGGCCGGCAGCGGCCAGAGCCGCCATCTGCGCCACGTTCTCGACGACATCGACCAGGTAGGCGTAGGCGATGTCGCGTTCATCTGCCGCCCAGGCTTCGATCCCTTCATACACTTCGTGGGCCAGTTGGGTTACAGCCACCAACAGCATGGCCTCACCGACGCCTGGCACGAAGAAACCGGCAATGTTCAGCGCCATCAATGCGCGCCCGGCAATGAGTTCACGGTGTGCCTGGGCCGTACGCCGGTCGACGATCTCGGTTGGAACGGCATGGAAGAGCACATCCTGTTCGTGGCGTTCGACCTTGCGGTAGGCCATGAGGTCTTGGAACGCGTGGCTGAAAGGTGCCTCGACGGGGTACAGCCTGGCGTGTGGGTCGATGACGGGTTCGTGCAGGCCGCGGGTGCTCCAGCCCAGCGGCATCAGGCGTTCCTGCAAGCGTCTTCGAACCATCGCCTTGTCGCGGTCGGGTACATGTTTGTCCAGGTAGCGCATGTCGGCCTGGAGCCGGTCCCGCAGCGCGTTGTGCATGGCCTGCGTGTCGGCGAATTCCTTGAGGGGCGTGTCTTCGTCATCGGGGATGTACAGCGCCATTCGACTGGACGCATCCAGTTGCACGTCGATGACGACAATGCCTGTCAGCAGGCATCCCCAGAGCCTGAGCTCGCTGAAGCTGACCCCCAACGCGCCTTCAGCGTCCAGCTTGCGATCGAGTGGCACGCCCAGCAAGGTGGTGTACAGCGTATCGCTGATATCGCCTTTCAAGCGTGCGTAGTGCAGGGACTGGCGCAAGGCCGATGCCTGCGCCTGCCCCAGCGTCTGGTACACATTCAGGGCCAACTCGTCAGCACTGCGCTGGGCTGTCGCCTGGGGGTAGTAGATCGCGTGCACGAGGTCATGGTAGCTGCCACCTATATCCAACGTGCGACACAGGTCGGCGAAGGCTTCTGCCGGTATATCCAGCGCATTGGTGATAGGGACGGTGCCCATGAACCGTCGATGGTCGAGAATCACCGATTTTTTCAACAGCCCGCCCGGCGCATCCATGCCGCCCGCCACGGCAGCGTCCGCTTCGAAGTTGTGCAGCGCTGCCTGAAGCAGTGAGCGGGTTACCCGTTCCACGGCCTGTCGCCCGTCGAGGGCACTGCCTGCATCGATCAGGCGCGCGTCCACCAGGTAGCTCTGGTCGACATCGACCTGTTGGCCAAAGCGTTCCGCGAGGGCTTCGGTCAATGCCTTTCTGGCATAGCTCTCCAGGTCGGGGCACTGCGCGAACAGCGCAGTGACCTGCGCCTGATGTTGGCGGTGCAAAGCATGTTCCGCGCTCCAGGCTCGCGCGATGGCTGGTTGCTCCGTAATGGCCGCAGCCAGCCAGGCCGGTGCCTGGCGCCAGTTATGCAAGGCACGATGCAGTTGAGCAGGGCTATTTTTCAACCACTGCGGGATACGCGTGGCGAGGGTGGAATAATGAACCCCGGGTGAGGGGGTGGCACTGCTGGTAGGGGTTGGCATGACGCAGTCCTCGGCATGATGAGGACACGGACTCTGTAGGCTTGGGGGCGGGCAATGGGAGTAGATATATCTGTCAAAGCGCCTGCGTCGGATCAAGCAGTTGATGTGCGAGCATGCTCTGCGCTCAATTCAGGTTTATGATGGCTCACGGTCGAACAACCTTCACACGGAGTGCGCAATGCAGACCCTCTACCCGCAGATCAAACCCTACGCCCGGCACGATCTGGCCGTGGAAGCGCCACACGTGCTGTATGTCGATGAAAGCGGCTCGCCCGAAGGTTTGCCGGTGGTGTTCATTCATGGCGGCCCGGGTGCGGGTTGCGATGCCCAGAGCCGGTGCTATTTCGATCCCAACTTGTACCGCATCATCACCTTCGACCAACGTGGCTGTGGCCGCTCCACACCGCATGCGAGCGTGGAAAACAACACCACCTGGCACCTGGTGGAGGACATGGAGCGTATCCGCGAACACCTGGGTATCGACAAATGGGTACTGTTTGGTGGGTCGTGGGGCTCAACGCTCGCGCTGGCTTATGCCCAGACGCACCCCGAGCGTGTGCATGGTCTGATCCTGCGGGGCATCTTCCTGTGTCGGCCTCAAGAGATACAGTGGTTCTACCAGGAAGGTGCCAGCCGCCTGTTTCCGGACTACTGGCAGGATTACATCGCGCCGATTCCGCCGGAGGAGCGCGGTGACATGGTCAGTGCGTTTCACAAGCGCCTGACCGGCTCCGATCAGATTGCCCAGATGCACGCGGCCAAGGCGTGGTCCACCTGGGAAGGCCGCACGGCGACATTGCGTCCCAACCCGCTTGTGGTGGATCGGTTCTCCGAGCCACAACGGGCACTGTCCATTGCCCGCATCGAATGCCATTACTTCATGAACAAAGCGTTCCTTGAGCCCAACCAGCTGGTGCGTGACCTGCCCAAAATCGCCCACCTGCCGGCGGTGATCGTGCACGGGCGTTATGATGTGATCTGCCCACTGGACAATGCGTGGGAATTGCATCAGGCATGGCCCAACAGTGAGCTGAAGGTCATTCGTGATGCCGGGCATGCGGCCTCCGAGCCGGGCATTACCGATGCCTTGGTGCGCGCGGCCGACCAGATGGCCAGGCGCTTGCTCGACCTGCCGCTCGAAGAAGCATGAAAGGCCTGCTGCAGCGCGTGCGCAACGCGCGGGTCGAGGTCCAGGGCGAGGTCGTTGGCGCTGTTGAGCAGGGCCTGCTGGTGCTGGTGGCTGTGGAGCCGGACGATACCCGCGAGCATGCCGACAAGCTTCTGCACAAGTTGCTGAACTACCGCGTGTTCAGCGATGAGCAGGGCAAGATGAACCTGTCATTGAAAGACGTGGGCGGCGGGCTGCTGCTGGTTTCGCAGTTCACACTGGCGGCAGATACCCGCAATGGCATGCGGCCAAGCTTTTCCACGGCTGCGCCACCGGCCCTCGGCGCCGAGCTTTTCGACTACCTGGTGACGCAAGCCAAGGCGCGCCACGCCGACGTCGCCACCGGTCGGTTTGGCGCTGACATGCAGGTACACCTGATCAATGATGGCCCTGTAACACTACTGTTACAAATTTAAGGTTAAAAAAGCCGCTTTCTTGAAGAAACAAGCGGCTCAAGACGATAAATAGTTGTTGCAGCCTGATGCGTTGTCACGCGACCTGCTGGATAATCGCGCGCTGCATGAGGCCTGCGTTCGCAGGCCCGTTTCACTCTGACTCGAGCATTGTCCGTAGCCGTTTGGGGAATCATTACGCCCTTACGGGGTCCGAACAGTGCTCGCCAACCCGGCATTTGTCGCTGGCCGTTGGTTTCATGATCTGTTTTCGGCGAGGGTTGCTCGTGATCGTTAGTCCCCAAAAAGCATCAAGAATCCCCGGCGTCAGGCTACGCAAGGCGCTGATGGCCAGCATGGCAATCGTTGGCCTGATGAGCGCGGGCCAGCTATGGGCATTCAATCTTGACGATGTTGCAGCCAAGGCAAAGGATCTGGCCGGCCAGAAGTACGAAGCCCCCAAAAGCAACCTGCCGGCCGTGTTCCGCGACATGAAGTTCGCGGACTACCAGAAGATCCACTTCCTGCAGGAAAAGGCCGAGTGGGCCAACGACAAGACGCCGTTCAAGCTGTCGTTCTACCACCAGGGCATGCACTTCGACACGCCGGTGAAGATCAACGAAGTCACCGCCACCAAGGTCCAGGAAATCAAGTACGACCCGAGCCGCTTCGAGTTCGGCGACGTGCCGCATGATGCCGATGCCACCAAAAACCTGGGCTATGCGGGCTTCCGCGTGCTCTACCCGATCAACAAGGCCGACAAGCAGGATGAAATCATGACCCTGCTTGGCGCCAGCTATTTCCGCGTGGTCGGCAAAGGGCATGTCTATGGCCTGTCCGCCCGTGGCCTGGCCATCGACACGGCATTGCCGTCGGGCGAGGAGTTCCCGCGGTTCACCGAGTTCTGGGTCGAGAAGCCGCAACCGGCCGACAAGCACCTGGTGATCTACGCGTTGCTGGACTCGCCGCGCTCCACCGGTGCCTACAAGCTGACCCTGCGTCCTGGTAACGACACGGTCGTCGACGTGCAGTCGCGCGTTTACCTGCGCGACCACGTCAGCCGCCTGGGCGTGGCGCCGCTGACCAGCATGTACCTGTTTGGCCCTAACCAGCCGTCCAAGGTCCTCAACTACCGTCCTGCGCTGCACGACTCCGAAGGCTTGTCCATCCATGCCGGCAACGGTGAGTGGCTGTGGCGTCCGCTGAACAACCCCAAGCACCTGTCGGTCAGCAACTTCAGCGTCGAGAACCCGCGCGGGTTCGGCCTGATGCAGCGCCAGCGCGCCTTCAGCGACTATGAAGACCTGGACGACAACTACCAGAAGCGCCCCAGTGCCTGGATCGAACCGAAAGGCGATTGGGGCAAGGGCACCGTCGACCTCGTGGAAATTCCGACGGCCGACGAGACCAACGACAACATCGTTGCCTTCTGGAGCCCGGAAAAACTGCCGGAGCCTGGCGAAGCGGCCGAGTTCGCCTACCGCCTGCACTGGACCATCGATGAGCCCAAGTTCCAGGCCCCTGACCTGGGTTGGGTCAAGCAGACCTTGCGCTCCACCGGCGACGTCAAACAATCCAACCTGATTCGCCAGCCTGATGGCAGTGTGGCCTTCCTGGTCGACTTCGCGGGCCCGGCGCTTGCCGCCCTGCCCGAAGACACCCCCGTTCGCAGCCAGATCAGCGTGGGCGACAACGGTGAGGTGGTCGAGAACAACCTGCGCTACAACCCTGAAACCAAGGGCTGGCGTCTGACCCTGCGCCTGAAGGTCAAGGAAACCAACAAGTCGACCGAAATGCGCGCTGCACTGGTGCGTGATGTGCCGGTAGAGGCCCCTGCGCCTGCCAAGGACGCCAAGCCGGAAAAGGCGTCTGCCAAGCATGCCAAGGCCGAGAAAACCGCCAAGGCCGAACAACCTGCCGCCGACGCGGCGCCCACCGACGGGGCTGCGGCCACCACCGAGAAGGTGCTGACCGAGACCTGGACCTATCAGTTGCCTGCCGATGAGTAACTCAAGCCCAAGGCCGGTATCGCTTGGCGAATACCTGGCCCATCTGCCACTGAGCGATGAGCAACGCGCGGAACTCGCCAATTGCACCTCGTTCAGCGAACTGCATCAACGCCTGGCGGCTAACCCGCACGCCAGCCCTGCCGAGGCCGTGCAGGCCTCGGTGGGTTCGCGCCTGACCGTAGGCAGCGCGGCCGAGCTGGAAGAGGCCGAAATGCTCGGTGTGGACGGTAACGGGCGCCTGTGCCTGAAGATCGCGCCGCCTATCAAGCGCACCAAGGTCGTGCCCGAGCCATGGCGTACCAACCTGCTGGTCCGGGTGTGGCGCCGTCTGACCGGTCGAACCAACGCACCGCAGCCGCCCAAGCGCGAGTTGCCGGCGGCGCGCTGGCGCACGGTCGGCTCGATCCGTCGGTACATTCTGCTGGCACTGATGATCGGGCAGACACTGATCGCTGGCTGGTACATGAAGAGCATCCTGCCTTATCAAGGTTGGTCGTTCGTCGACCTGGACGAAATCTTCGCGCAGCCGATCTGGGATACGGTGGTGCAGGTATGGCCGTATGCCTTGCAGACGTCCATCCTGGTTCTCTTCGGCATTCTGTTCTGCTGGGTGTCGGCGGGCTTCTGGACTGCCCTGATGGGCTTTCTGGAGCTGTTGACCGGGCGAGACAAGTACAAGATCTCTGGCAGCAGTGCCGGCAACGAGCCCATCGCGCCCGAAGCGCGGACCGCGCTGGTCATGCCGATCTGCAACGAAGACGTGCCGCGTGTGTTCGCAGGCTTGCGCGCAACGTTCGAGTCGGTCGCGGCCAGCGGCAACCTGGACAGGTTCGACTTCTTCGTGCTCAGCGACACCAACGACACCGACATCGCCGTCGCCGAGCAGCAGGCGTGGCTGGACGTTTGCCGTGAAACAAAAGGCTTCGGCCGTATCTTCTACCGTCGCCGCCGGCGCCGGGTGAAACGCAAGAGCGGCAACCTTGACGACTTCTGCCGCCGCTGGGGCAGTGAGTACAAGTACATGGTGGTGCTGGACGCCGACAGCGTCATGAGCGGCGAATGCCTGAGCAGCCTGGTGCGCCTGATGGAGGCCAACCCGGATGCCGGTATCATCCAGACCGGGCCCAAGGCCTCGGGCATGGATACCCTGTATGCACGCATGCAGCAGTTCGCCACGCGCGTGTACGGCCCGTTGTTCACGGCCGGCCTGCACTTCTGGCAGCTGGGTGAGTCGCACTACTGGGGCCACAACGCGATCATTCGCATGAAGCCGTTCATCGAGCACTGCGCCTTGGCGCCATTGCCAGGCAAGGGTGCATTCGCCGGCGCCATTCTTTCCCACGACTTCGTCGAGGCCGCCCTCATGCGCCGCGCCGGGTGGGGTGTGTGGATCGCCTACGACTTGCCGGGCAGCTACGAGGAACTGCCGCCCAACCTGCTCGACGAGCTCAAGCGCGACCGTCGCTGGTGTCACGGCAACCTGATGAACTTCCGGCTGTTCCTGGTCAAGGGCATGCACCCGGTACACCGGGCCGTGTTCCTGACGGGTGTCATGTCCTACCTGTCTGCGCCGCTGTGGTTCCTGTTCCTGGTGCTGTCCACCGCTTTGCTGGCGACCAACACCCTGATGGAACCTCAGTACTTCATCGAGCCCTACCAGCTTTATCCGCTGTGGCCTCAGTGGCACCCGGAAAAGGCCGTGGCGTTGTTCTCCACCACGATCGTGCTGCTGTTCCTGCCCAAGTTGCTCAGCGTCATCCTGATCTGGGCAAAAGGGGCGGTGGAATACGGTGGACGGATCAAAGTCACCTTGTCCATGCTCATGGAGATGCTGTTCTCCATGCTGCTGGCCCCGGTGCGCATGATCTTCCACACCCGCTTCGTGCTGGCAGCGTTCCTGGGCTGGGCCGCAACGTGGAACTCGCCTCAGCGCGACGACGATTCCACACCCTGGAGCGAGGCGGTCAAGCGCCATGGCCCGCAGACCTTGCTGGGCGTGGCCTGGGCAGCCCTGGTGGCTTGGCTGAACCCAAGCTTCCTGTGGTGGCTGATCCCGATCGTAGGCTCGCTGATGCTGTCGATTCCTGTTTCGGTGATCTCCAGCCGCACGCGCCTGGGGCTGGCCGCCAAGGACGAGAAGCTGTTCCTGATTCCAGAGGAGTACGCTACGCCGCTGGAGCTGTTGGCTACCGACCAGTACACCCACGAGAATCGCTGGCACGCCCTGCGCGATGGCTTCGTGCGCGCAGTGGTCGACCCGCGGCAGAACGCCTTGGCCTGTGCCATGGCCACTGCGCGTCATGGTCAGGCAGCGCCCATTGAGGCCATGCGTGCCGAGCGCATCGCCAAGGCGTTGGAGGCCGGTCCCCATGGGCTCGACCTGGGCACGCGGCTGGCGTTGCTCAGTGATCCAGTGGCGCTGACTCGCCTGCACGACCAGGTATGGTCACAGCACCACGCGGCCTGGATCGATGCCTGGCGCACCTCGATCAAGAGCGACCCGCATTCGCCCTTGTTACCGCTGCATCCTGAAAACGAGGCCCAGCCGGTACTGGCCGGCTCCTGACAGGCGCCGTTCGCAGGCCAGCCCGCTCCCGCGTACCTTGCAGCCCTAGGGTTGCAGGTACGCAAGGGATAGGTTGGCCTGCGAAGCTTTTTACCCGCAGGCCGATTTCGGCCAACAAAGTCCCCCCCGATGCTATATCGCCAGCGCGCCATGCGTTAGCATCCCTCTCCGATAGCACACCGCGGCCCGCACGGCCGTGCCAACAAGAAAACGCGCTACTTCTACTTTCAGGGGACTTGGTGATGTTCAAGAAATACCTTTCGCGGCTGCTGGTCGGCGTGACCGCGCTGGTGGCAGTGTCTGCCGCCCAGGCAGGGGCCATTGACGAGGCCGTCAAGCGTGGCACGCTGCGCGTGGGCATGGACCCGACCTACATGCCGTTCCAGATGACCAACAAACGCGGCGAGATCATCGGCTTCGAGGTCGATATTCTCAAGGCCATGGCCAAGTCTATGGGCGTCAAGTTCGAAGCGGTGTCCACCGCTTACGACGGCATCATTCCAGCCCTGTTGACAGACAAGTTCGACATGATCGGCAGCGGCATGACCCTGACCCAGGAACGCAACCTGCGCCTGAACTTCAGCGAGCCCTTCATCGTCGTGGGCCAGACCCTGCTGATCCGCAAGGACTTGGCCGGCGAGATCAAGTCGTACAAGGACCTGAACAACGAGAAGTACCGCCTGACCTCCAAGCTGGGCACCACTGGCGAGATGGTAGCCAAGAAGCTGATTGGCAAAGCCAAGTACCACGGCTATGACAATGAGCAGGAAGCGGTCATGGATGTGGTCAACGGCAAGGCAGACGCCTTTGTCTATGACGCACCCTACAACGTGGTGGCCGTCGAGAAGGCTGGCGCTGGCAAGCTGCTGTTCCTCGAAGAACCTTTCACCTACGAGCCGCTGGCCTTCGGCCTGAAGAAAGGCGACTACGACAGCATCAACTTCATCAATAATTTCCTGCACCAGATCAAGCATGACGGGACCTACGATCGTATTCACGACAAGTGGTTCAAGAACAAGGACTGGCTGAAGGACATGGAATAAAAGGCAACTTCAGGCCGCAAGCTGCAGGCCGCAACCAGTAACCGACCTTGCCTGGTCGGCTGCAGGCTGCGGCCTGTGGCTTGCGGCCTGCCGTTTTCCGGAGTATCCAAAGTGATCAAACACAAAAAGGCCCAGTGGCCCTGGCATGGGCTGACTGCGCTGGTCCTGGTGGGCCTGGCGGTCAGCCTGTACATGGCCACCTCGATGATTTCCTACGAGTGGCGCTGGAACCGCGTACCGCAGTATTTCGCCTATCAGGCCGAGGACATACAGCGCGCGACCGACTACGGCTCGGTGCAGGAAATCGTCATATCCGGCGATGATGCCCGCGTCACCCTCAAGGATGAAAACGGTGGCCTGCAGGTACTGGACGTAGCCAAGGACAGCCTGCAGCTGAGCCGTGGCGACGATGTCGCCGAGGGCGACCAGATTGGGGTGACCCGGCACTGGGCGGCAGGTCCATTGGCCTGGGGGTTGTGGACGACCCTGTGGATTTCGGTAGTGTCCGGTGCGCTGGGGCTGCTGATCGGCCTGATAGCCGGGCTGTGCCGTCTTTCGACCAATCCGACGCTGCACGATCTGTCGACCGTCTATGTCGAACTGGTGCGCGGCACGCCGTTGCTGGTTCAGATATTCATCTTCTATTTCTTCATCGGCACGGTGTTGAACCTGTCCCGGGAGTTCGCCGGTGTTGCTGCGCTGGCCTTGTTCACCGGCGCCTACGTGGCAGAAATCGTGCGAGCCGGCGTGCAGTCCATCGCCAAGGGGCAGAATGAGGCCGCGCGTTCGCTGGGCCTCAATGCCGGGCAGTCGATGCGTCATGTGATCCTGCCTCAGGCATTCAAGCGGGTACTGCCGCCGTTGGCCGGTCAGTTCATCAGCTTGGTCAAGGACACTTCGCTGGTGTCGGTGATCGCCATCACCGAACTGACCAAAAGCGGACGGGAAGCCATTACCACGTCGTTCTCGACCTTCGAAATCTGGTTCTGCGTAGCAGGCCTGTACTTGCTGATCAACCTGCCGCTGTCACACATTGCCAGCCGGCTCGAGCGGAGGCTTGCGCAAAGTGATTGAAGTTCGCGATCTGCTGAAGGTATTCGACACCCGTGGCCACGTGGTCCGGGCCGTCGACAACGTCACTACGCATGTGGCCAAGGGTGAAGTGGTGGTGGTCCTCGGTCCGTCGGGATCGGGCAAATCCACTTTCCTGCGCTGCCTCAATGGCCTGGAACACTTCGACGAGGGCCATGTCGCCATCGCTGGCCTGGATCTGGCAAACCCCAAGACCGACATCAACGCTTATCGCCGCGAAGTTGGCATGGTGTTCCAGCATTTCAACCTGTTCCCGCACATGACCGTGCTCGAGAACCTGTGCCTGGCCCAGAAGGTGGTGCGCAAGCGCAACAAGGCCGACCGTGAAGCCAAGGCTCGGGCATTGCTGCAGAAGGTCGGGATCGCGGAGAAAGCCAACGAGTACCCCTCACGGTTGTCTGGCGGTCAGCAGCAACGGGTAGCGATTGCCCGCGCGCTGGCCATGGACCCCAAGGTGATGCTGTTCGACGAGCCCACCTCGGCGCTGGACCCGGAGATGGTAGGTGAGGTGCTGGATGTGATGAAGACACTGGCCCTGGAAGGCATGACCATGGTCTGCGTCACCCATGAAATGGGGTTTGCACGCGAAGTAGCCGACCGGGTACTGTTCTTCGATCACGGCAAACTGCTCGAAGACTCACCCCCTGCCGAGTTCTTTGCCGCACCGAAAGACCCGCGTGCCCAGGCGTTCTTGCGTCAGGTGCTTTGATTGCGCAACTCGCGGTAGGGTGGAGAGGCTGCGTAACCGTCTTGCACCGCGCCTGAAAGCTCCCAATCCCCTGTAAAAACGGCCTAGTGGCGCGATGGGCTGTGCAGCGGCCTAAGAATTGCGGCTCGGCATCTCAGATTGCCGGGGCCGCTGCGCAGCCCATCGTGGCACAAGGCCACTCCCACAGGGTAATGCGTGATCTTCAGAGGCGTTGTCCGTCCAAAGTGGTCTTGCTGGGCGCAGGACCGGTCAGGTCTCTCTACAAGTACCGCGCAACCCCAGTCCTACGCTAAACCAGCGGAGCAACTGGCTTGCGCCAGACCCAAAGGCTTGCAAAATCCCAGTGAGAGCGGCCTTGTGCCGCGAAAGGGCGCGCAGCGGCCCCGGCAATTTGCGATGGCGGCTGAAATGCTAGGGCCGCTGCGCAGCCCATCGTGGCACAAGGCCACTCCCACAGGGTAATGCGTGATCTTCAGAGGCGTTGTCCGTCCAAAGTGGTCTTGCTGGGCGCAGGACCGGTCAGGTCTCTCTACAAGTACCGCGCAACCCCAGTCCTACGCTAAACCAGCGGAGCAACTGGCTTGCGCCAGACCCAAAGGCTTGCAAAATCCCAGTGAGAGCGGCCTTGTGCCGCGAAAGGGCGCGCAGCGGCCCCGGCAATTTGCGACGGCGGCTGAAATGCTAGGGCCGCTGCGCCGCCCATCGTGGCACAAGGCCACTCCCACAGGGTAATGCGTGATCTTCAGCGGCGTTGTCCGTCCAAAGCGAGCATCGGCTAGGCCGCTTCACCTACTGAACGCAAAAAAAGAAGCCGCTTCGCCACACGGCCTTCATATATTGAACCGGCCCACCATGCCCCGTAGCTGCTGGCCCAACTGCTCCAACTCGCCGCTGGAGACTGCCGTCTGTTCACTGGCGGCGCTGGTCTGGTCAGAGGCATCGCGCACGTTCAATACGCTGCGATTGATCTGTTCGGCCACCACGCTCTGCTGTTCACTGGCAGTAGCTATCTGCTGGTTCATGCCCTGGATGCTCGAGACCGTCCCAGTGATCTGGCTCAGCGCATCGCCCGCCCTGCGGCTCAACTCCACGCTCTGCTCGGTGAGGTTCTTGCTGCTGTCCAACAAGCGCGTAACCTCGTCCGTGCCATTGTGCAGGCTGTCGATCAACTGACCGATTTCCTCGGTAGCGGTGGAGGTGCGTTGAGCCAGGCCACGCACTTCATCGGCGACCACTGCGAAGCCACGGCCTGCCTCCCCGGCCCGCGCTGCCTCTATCGCTGCGTTGAGGGCCAGCAGGTTGGTCTGCTCGGAAACCGACTTGATTACGTCCAGGATACTGCCGATGCGCTGACTTTCACCGGCCAGATGCTGCATGGCTGCCAGGCAATGGTCCATCTGCCCGGACAACTGCTCGATGCGGCCGATGGCTTCGGTCACCACCTGATCGCCCATCTGCGCCTGTTGGTCGGCATTGGTGGCTGCCATCGATGCCTGTTCGGCGTTTTGCGCCACCTCCTGAACCGTGGCGCTCATCTGGTTCATGGCAGTGGCCACCTGATCGGTCTCTTCACGCTGCTGGCTGATGCGTACCTTGGTGTCTTCGCTGCTGGTGGCCAATTGCGACGCCGCTTGCGAGAGTTGCCCGACGCCCTGGTCGATGCCACCAATCAGTTCGCGCAGGCTCAGGGTCATTTCACGCATGCTGGCCTGAAGCTTGCCCATCTCATCGCGGCGTTGCACCGGCTCCACGTGGCTAAGGTCGCCCTTGGCGATGCGCGCAGCGAGATTCAGGGTCTGACGCAGTGGCTGGGTAATCTGCAGTGTGATCAACCACGCGGCGACCGCACCCACCACCAACGCCAACAGGGCCACGGTCGTCAACAACGAGCGTGCAGCCAATGCCTCTCGGTCACGTTGTTCGACTTTACGCTTGCCCAGCTCCAGGCTCACCGAGCGTAGTTCGTCACCGCGGCGTTCCATGGTGTTCTGCAGCTGCTCAGCTTGCACGGCAGTGCGACGGTACTGATCCAGAATCGCGCGGTATTGGGCCAACTCGACGCCCGGTTGCTCGAGCACGGCGCGCGGCAGCCCCAGAGGCGTCAGGCCGTTGATCAACTGGCTCAAGCTCGTGCCTGCTGCCTCCAGGGCGCTTTCACCGACCTTGGCGAAGTCTTCGACGGGAGAGAAGGTATAGGCGGGGACCAGGCTCTGCTGATTGGCGCTCTCGACATGCCGGCTTAGCGTATCCATCATGCCCAGCACGTTGGTTTGCTGCCCATCAGCGGGCATCTTCAACAAGGCCTGGGTTTCGAGCTCATCGATGGCAGTGCTCAGCTTCTGCTCCTGGGCGAGCAGGCTCTGGCGCAGTGTGCCGCGGCTGGCTGCGGTGCGCTGCAGCTGTGCGAAATCGTCGCGCAATTGCTGCAGCAGCTCGAGCTTCTCGGTCAACAGCTGCCTCGATTCTTCGACATGGCTGCGCTGTTGCAGCGTGGTCAGCATGTCGCTGAGTTGCTCGAGTATGCGACCGATGCGCCCCTTGCTTTGGTCATCGTTGAGCACTCGGTAGGTGATGCGCTCTGCGCGTAGGTCTTTGGTCAGGTCGTTGATCTCGCCAATTTCACTCAATTGCTGCGACCGGCTGATCGCGCCGTCCAAGGCGCGCCAGCCGCTGACTGTGGTGACCATGGTGAGCAGCAGGACGACGGCGAAACCGAGGGCCAACTTGGCGGCGACGCTGATGTTGCCGAGCTTGCGGTTGAGGTAACCGAGCATGAGGATTCTCCGTGCAGGTGGAAGGAATGAAGTGCACACGCAATGCGTGCAACCCATCCCTGCCCATCGGCGGAGAACTTGTAGGACTTGACCTGAAATCCGCGTAGGAAAATTCAGAGCATCTAGTCAGATATTTTACGGTTGTACCGCCCCCTAGCAATGCCCGCTATGCGTCAGCTTGCGCGAGCGGTGCGCACGCAACCGCCTGCATACGCCGGGGCTGCGGCGCATGCATGCGGTTGCCTGTGCCAATAGGCCGACATTGTCTCGATAGCCTCCACAAGTCTTGTCTGTCAGAGCTTGAAGCGCCCCACCAACCCCTGCAGGTGGGTGCCCAGGCGCGCCAGCTCGACGCTGGAGCTGGCGGTCTGTTCGCTGGCCGCCGATGTCTGGTCGGAAATGTCGCGCACGTTGATCACGCTGCGATTGATCTCTTCGGCCACGGCCGTCTGCTCTTCGGCTGCCGTAGCGATCTGCTGGTTCATCGCCTGGATGGACGAAACGGTGCGAGTGATGTTTTCCAGCGAGCTGCCTGCGCGGCGGGTCAGCTCGACGGTGCTGTCGGTCAGTTGCCAGCTGCTGTCCATCACGCTCGCTGCACGCTGGGTACCACTTTGCAGGCCGGCGATCAGCTCCTCGATTTCTTCGGTAGATTGCTGAGTACGCTGCGCCAGGCTGCGCACTTCGTCGGCCACCACTGCAAAACCGCGTCCGGCCTCGCCTGCACGGGCCGCTTCGATCGCCGCGTTGAGTGCCAGCAGGTTGGTTTGCTGGGCCACCGACTTGATCACATCCAGCACGCTACCAATCTTGTCGCTCTCGCCCTTGAGCTGGCTCATGGCTTCGCTGGAGTTGGCCACCTCACTGGCCAGCCGCTCGATCTGCGCTACCGCTTCGCTGACCACACGGTCGCCCTCACGGGCTTGCTGGTCAGCCATGACCGCCGCTTCGGAGGCTTGCTCGGCGTTGCGTGCCACATCGTGTACGGTCGCCGTCATCTGGTTCATCGCCGTGGCGACCTGATCGGTCTCCACTTTCTGGTTGGTAACGCCTGCGCTGGTCTGCTCGGTCACCGCCGAGAGCTCTTCGGCAGCACTGGCAATCTGAGTCACGCCATCACCAATGCCGCCAACCAGTTCGCGCAGGCCCTGGGTCATGCGCTGCATGCTGGCCTGCAACTGGCCCAGCTCGTCTCGGCGTGTCGAGGTTTCATTCAAGGTAAGGTCACCGTTGGCCACACGCTCAGCCCCACGCAGCGCCTCACGCAGCGGCAGGATGATTTGCCGGGTGATCGCCCAGGCTGCCAGCAGCCCCAGTACGATGGCCAGACCCGTGGCCAGCCCCAGCAACGTTTTTGCCTGGGCGGCCGCCGTGTCACGCACCTCGGTCTGCGAGACGGTCATGGCCTGGCTGGTCTGCATCAAGGTCACGCCTTGATCTGCCATACGCTGCAAAGCCTGGGCACTGGCGCTCTGCGCCTCGCCGAACTGGATCACGGCGTCGCGATAGCCACCCATGGCGGTGCTGGCGTCAGTCAGCCCTGCGGCAAACTCGGCAGGCAGCCTGGCAGGCAGGCCGCGCAGCTCGCTCAGCGCCTGATCGATGGCCTTGAGTGCGGTCTGCTGGTACTCGGCGTTGCCGCTGTAGGTGTACCCACGGACCTGGAATCGCGCCTGCTGAAGCAGGCTGTTGACGGTGACGGCATATTGGTACTGCGTGATGTCGCCCGCTTGAAGCAGACGTTGCTGGACAAGACCCACCAACTCCACCGCCTTGTCTGCACTGTCCCCCAGTACGCCCCGGCTGGCTTCGCGTCGCAGGTTCGCCTGCTTGAGCTGGGCGAAGGCCTCTTGGTAGGCGGCCACCGCATCGCGCTGTTGCTCGAGGCGCTTATGATCGGCGGGTTCGTCTATCAGCCCCAGCATCAGTTGGACCTGGCGGTCCAGGGTACCCAGCGCTTTCTCCAGCTCGCCGATCGAAGCTTCGTCTCGCTGGCGTTCATAGTGCTGGCGGGCGATGCGCAGCTCTTGGGCGTACTGCTGGATGACCGAGATATTCCCCAGCTTGTCACCCCGTGCAGTGATGCTGTTCATGCCGTGCCACCCGGTCAGGGTGATGATCAGCGTCAGCAGCAACACCAGGCCGAAGCCCAGCGCCAGTTTGCGGGTCACACTCACGTTTCCCAGAAGCTGGGTTAACCATCGATTCATAGAGACTCCCTGGCGGCTTGGCAGCGCGATTAATTGTTGTTGCCAATGCCATCGGCCAGGGAAACGGAAACTTGATGGTGAAAAGCTGACCAGCTCGTCAGAATAAGCGTGACAGCAGCGCCGTGACGGCTGTCTCCACACGCAGGATGCGCGTACCGAGCTGCACCGGTGCAAGGCCTGCTTTACCCAGCAGGTCGACCTCGTAGGGGATCCACCCGCCTTCCGGGCCGATGGCCAGGGTTACAGCCTGTTCGACTGCCCGAGGGCAGGGTGGATAGGCGCCAGGATGACCGACCAGGCCAAGGGTGCCTTTGGCGATGGCCGGTAGACGGTCTTCGACGAACGGCTTGAAGCGTTTTTCGATGATGACTTCCGGCAATACCGTGTCACGCGCTTGCTCCAGCCCCAGCACGAGGTTTTCGCGGATGGTGTCGGGCTGAAGAAAGGGCGTTTGCCAGAAGCTCTTTTCCACCTTGTAGCTGTTGAGCAGAATCAAGCGAGGCACACCGAGGGTGGCCACCGTCTGGAACAACCTGCGCAGCATCTTGGGGCGTGGCACCGCCAGCACCAGCGTCACCGGTAGCTTGGGTGGTGGTGCCTGGTCGAAGCTGACCTGAAGTTCGGCTTCATGGCGCTCCAGGCGCAGAACCGTCGCCAGCCCCATCAGGCCGCCGATGCGGCCGACGCGCAGGGTGTCACCTACTGCCACCCCGTGCACCGCCTGCATATGGACGAAACGACGATCCGCCAGCACGACGCGGTCGGCCGCGATGAAATCGGCCTCTTCGAGAAGCAGCAGGTTCACGATTGCGTCGCTGGTGGCTGGTCCTGGTGATCATCCGCAGGCTGCTCTTCGCTGCCGCGCTTGCGGATCAGGCTGCCGCACAGCACGCCAATCTCGAACAGCAGCCACATGGGCACGGCCAGCAGGGTCTGGGAGAAGATGTCCGGAGGCGTCAGCACCATGCCGACCACGAAGCAGCCAATGATCACGTAGGGACGGATCTTTTTCAGGTACTTCACATCGACCACGCCGATCCAGACCAGCAGCACCACGGCTACCGGAATCTCGAAGGCCACGCCGAAGGCGAAGAACAACGTCATCACGAAGTCCAGGTAGCTTGCGATGTCGGTCATCATCGATACGCCTTCCGGAGTTGCACTGGCAAAGAAGCCGAAGACCAGCGGGAAGACCAGGAAGTAGGCGAAGGCCATGCCCGCGTAGAACAGCACGATGCTCGACACCAGCAAGGGAATGGCGATGCGCTTTTCATGACGGTACAGGCCCGGCGCGATGAAGCCCCAGATCTGCTGCAGAATGAAGGGAATCGCCAGGAACAGTGACACGATCATGGTCAGCTTGAAGGGCGTCAGGAACGGTGATGCCACGTCGGTAGCGATCATGGTCGCATTGGCGGGCAAATGATCGCGCAGCGGCGCAGAAACCAGGGTGTAGATCTGCTGGGCGAAGGAAAACAGCCCGGCAAAGATCAGGAAGATGACCGCAACGCAACGCAGCAAACGGGTGCGCAGTTCGGTCAGGTGCGAAACCAGCGGCATTGGCTGGTCGTGTTCCGGATTCTCGCTCATGGGGCTCGCGGCGGCTCGGGCGGTTCAGGAGTAGGGTGCACAGAGGCATCGGTTTCGGCGGGCTTGGCGGGCAGGCCGGCAGGTGGCTGCACGGTCGCCGTGGTCACAGGCGGCTGGGCGGGCGGCGCATTGGGGTTGAAGATGCGCTTGGCTTCTTCCTCCATCTGCATGATGTGCTCATTGTGCAACTGACGGCGGATTTCGTCGGCGCCGATCTCTCGCTCGACTTCCATCTTGATGCTGTTGAAGCTGCGTTTGAGCCGGCCGATCCACAAGCCTGCCGTGCGCGCGGCGCCTGGCAGGCGCTCGGGGCCGAGCACCAGCAGGGCGACAAGGCCGACGAGCAGCAGCTCGCTGAAACTGATGCCGAACATAAGTCAGTCTTTCCGCTGCGGCTCTTGGACCGGTTGGGCCTGGCCTTCGAGGGTATGGCCCTGGGTGTGCTGAGCGGTAGTGTGCACCGGTTGCACAGGCGGCACTGGCTGAGCTGGCGGCGGCGTCGGTTCGGCCGGCTTGGTTTCTTCTTCGTTCATGGCCTTGCGGAAGCCCTTGATCGACTCGCCCAGATCGCTGCCGAGGTTCTTCAGCTTCTTGGTGCCGAACACCAGGACGACCACGACCAGCAGGACGATCCAGTGTTTCCAGTCAAAGATACCCATTTCGTACTCCTGAAAATTGTGTGAAGGTCACCGGGCGTCAGCCCTGAACATACATCAGGCAGAAGGCTGGCGGGCGGCTTTTTCGTCATGGCCGGACAACCCGAAACGCCGGTCGAGCTCATCGAGCACGGCCTGCGGGTGCTGGCCCAGCGCACTGAGCATCACCAGGCTGTGAAACCAGAGGTCGGCCGTTTCATAGATGACATCGCTGCAGTCCTTGCTGAGCGCGGCATCCTTGGCGGCAATGATGGTTTCGACCGACTCTTCGCCGAGCTTTTCCAGAATCTTGTTCAGCCCCTTGTGGTACAGGCTGGCCACATAGGAGCTGTCCGGCGCCGCCTGCTTGCGTTCTTCGAGCACATCGGCCAGCCGGTTGAGGGTGTCGCTCATGTCAGTGTCCTGCGTCATAAATGGCGTGCGGGTCTTTCAGGACCGGGTCAACGGTGGCCCACTGGCCGTCCGCGTAGACCCGGTAGAAGCAGCTTTCGCGGCCGGTGTGACAGGCGATGTGGCCCACTTGCTCGACCATGAGGATGATCACGTCAGCGTCGCAATCCAGGCGCATTTCATGCAGCTTCTGCACGTGGCCCGATTCTTCGCCCTTGCGCCACAGTTTGTTACGCGAGCGCGACCAGTAGATGGCGCGTTGTTCGGCAGCAGTCAACGCCAGCGCTTCACGGTTCATCCACGCCATCATCAGCACGCGTCCGGTCTTGTGGTCCTGGGCGATGGCTGGCACCAGGCCATCACTGTTCCACTTGATCTCGTCCAGCCAGTCTTTCATCGTCGACTCCAAAAACGGGCCCGTCTGCGTCGCAGGCCTTTTGCGCTAGTGTGCCAGCCACGGGCGCGGCTGGCTATTGGCGCACAATCAGGTACAGGCCCGCGGCCAGCATCAACCAGGCTGGCCACGCAGTGGCTGCCGCCAGGCTTGCGGTCTGCATGGCGACACCGCCCAAGATCACGCCCCCACCGAGCAGGCCTGCACCGACCAGGCGCAGGGCCCATTGGTCGCCTTTACGGCGCTCGGGCATCTTGGGGTCTTGCAGGTGAGGTTGCGACAGGCGCTCGAGCAGATCGCGGGTCATATTGGCAAGGTGCGGCAGTTGCTCGACCTGGCTATGCAGGTTGCCCAGCAATGCCTTCGGGCTCATGCGCTCGCGCATCCAGCGCTCCAGATAAGGCTTGGCCGTGCTCCACAGGTCCAGTTCAGGGTACAGCTGGCGCCCGAGCCCTTCGATGTTGAGCAGGGTCTTCTGCAACAGGACCAGTTGGGGCTGCACTTCCATGTTGAAGCGGCGCGCAGTCTGAAACAGGCGCATCAGGACTTGCCCGAAGGAAATGTCCTTGAGCGGCTTTTCGAAGATGGGTTCGCAGACGGTGCGGATGGCCGCCTCGAATTCATTGACCTTGGTATTGGCCGGCACCCAGCCCGAATCGATGTGCAACTGGGCCACGCGGCGATAATCACGCTTGAAAAAGGCAATGAGGTTGCGTGCCAGGTAGTCCTGGTCTTCATCGGTCAGGCTGCCGACGATGCCGCAGTCGATGGCGATGTATTTAGGGCTCCACGGCCTGACCGTGCTCACGAAAATGTTGCCCGGGTGCATGTCGGCGTGGAAGAAGCTGTCGCGAAACACTTGCATGAAGAACACTTCGACACCACGTTCGGCTAGCATCTTCATGTCGGTACGCTGATCGGCGAGGGTGGCCATGTCGGTGACCGGCACACCGTAGATGCGCTCCATGACCAGCACCTTGGGCCGGCACCAGTCCCAATAGACCTGGGGCACGTACATCAGCTCGGAGTCCTCGAAGTTGCGTCGCAGCTGGCTGGCGTTGGCCGCTTCGCGCAGCAGGTCGAGCTCGTCGTAGATGGTTTTTTCGTAATCACCCACCACGTCCACCGGGTGCAGCCGGCGTGCATCGGCAGAGACGCGCTCGGCGCCCTTGGCGATCAGGAACAACCAGGCGATATCGGCAGCGATGATCGGCTTGAGCCCCGGTCGCACCACCTTGACCACCACTTCCTCGCCGCTTTTGAGGCGGGCGGCGTGCACCTGCGCTACCGAGGCGGATGCGAGAGGCTCCACGTCGAAGCGGCTGAACACCTCACTGACCTTGGCCCCGAGCTGCGCTTCGATCAGCGCCACCGCCTTCTGCGGGTCGAACGGCGGTACGCGGTCCTGCAACAGCATCAATTCGTCGGCGATGTCGGTGGGCAGCAGGTCGCGCCGGGTAGACAGCAGCTGGCCGAACTTGATGAAGATGGGCCCCAGATCCTGCAGCGCCATGCGCAGCCGCGCGCCACGGCTCAGCTCAGAGGCCCGGCGCGGCAGCCAGCGCCACGGCAGCAGCAGGCGCAGGCTCATCAGCCACCAAGGCAGCGGGTAGTCGAACAGCAGGTCATCCAGTCGGTAGCGGATGACGACACGCTGGATGCGGAAAAGGCGGCGGAAGGCGAGCAGCTTCATGCGTTATCGCTGGAATCAAGGGATCGGGAGAGGCGCAGGATGCGTGCCTCGAGACGTTCTGTATCGACCTTCATGGCGTCGAGTTCGCTGAAAGCGGCCTCGGCTTCGCGTTTACCCACCAGCGTGCGCGATTCTTCCGCCAGGTACTCGGACAAGCTCTGGCTCAAACGCGCCAGGCCTTGGCGCGTCCAGCGGGTGCGCAAGCGAATGTGCCCGGCGATCAGGGCAGTGGCCACTGGGCCCAGCCACTTTTGCAGCTCGTGCTCCCAGTCAAGCTCCAGGTCCTGCAAGATGCCGAACAGATCGAGCAGGGCAGCGGTGTCGCCGTGCAACTCCACCTGCGGGCTGTGCAGGACTGTCGTCTTCTGCCGAGACAATGCCAGGTGCGCCAGGCTTGCGGCTGGTGCGCGCAGCCGGCAGTCGACCTCACCTTCCCAGGCGCTGGCCAGCATCAGGCCCTGCTCGTCGGGCAGGATGAAGACCTGCATGGCCGGTTGGCGGCAGTCGATCTCGATGACCTTGCCTTCCAGCGCCGCCAGTCGCGGCATTGCCGTGCTGTCCATGCGCAGGACGCGGTTCAGGCCATGTTCGGCGCTGGCGAGCAGACCGGCCAGGAGCATCAGGGCTTGATCCCCCGGTGCACGGCCACGATGCCACTGGTCATGTTGTGGTAGGTGACGCGGTCGAACCCGGCCTGCACCATCATGGCCTTGAGGGTTTCCTGGTCAGGGTGCATGCGGATCGACTCGGCCAGGTAGCGATAGCTCTCGGAATCGTTGGTGATGAGCTTGCCGGCCAGGGGCATGAAGGCGAACGAATAGGCATCGTAGGCCTTGGACATCAGCTTGTTGGTGGGCTTGGAGAATTCCAGCACCAGCAGGCGGCCGCCTGGCTTGAGCACGCGCAGCATGGAGCGAATGGCGTCTTCCTTGTGGGTGACGTTGCGCAGGCCGAAGGCGATGGTCACGCAGTCGAAGTGGTTGTCCGGGAACGGCAGCTTTTCGGCATCGGCCTGGACGAACTCGATGTTGCCGGCAACGCCTCGGTCAAGCAGGCGATCACGACCGACCTTGAGCATCGACTCGTTGATGTCTGCCAGTACCACTTGCCCGGTCGGGCCGACCAGGCGCGAGAACTTGGCGGCCAGGTCGCCGGTGCCGCCGGCGATGTCCAGTACACGGTTGCCGCTGCGTACGCCCGACAGCTCGATGGTGAAGCGCTTCCACAGGCGGTGCATGCCGCCGGAGAGCACGTCGTTCATCAGGTCGTACTTGGCGGCCACCGAGTGGAACACTTCGGCGACTTTTCGCGCCTTCTGGCTTTCAGGCACGTCCTGGTAGCCGAAATGGGTAGTGGGTTCGGCGTGGTCGCCTTTGCGCTGGTCGTTCATATCGCTTCACCGAAATTGATTAGCGCCATTCTAGGGCGAACGAGCGGATTTGTCTTGACGGGGTGTGCCGCTGGGCGGGGGCGGGCATAATGCCGATTATGTCTACATGTTCAGGAACACCCGCATGACCCAGATCAGCGTCGAACGCAAACACACCCTCGGGCGCGACGCCGCCCGTGCCAAGGCCGAAGCGCTGGTGGATCGACTCAGCCGCGAGTATGACCTCAAGGCCTCGTGGAACGGCGACCGCGTCGACGTGGCGCGCAGCGGTGCGAACGGCAGTGTGCACATCGGCCAGGACAGCATCCGCGTCGATCTCAAGCTTGGGATGATGATGTCGATGATGAGCGGCACCATCAAGGGCGAGATCGAACGGGCGCTGGACAAGGCGCTTGCCTGAATCTGGACACTCACAGGCCGGCCCGGTTCGCCTGGCGGTGTCGAACGGGGCGTTTCAGGCTGGCTCGGCGAGAAATTTCATGATCACCGGCGCTATGGCCTGAGGCCGAGTGATCAGAAACAGATGACCATCGTCGATGATGTGCAGCTGCGCATTGGGGATACGCCAGGCCAGCAGGCGCATGTTCACCAGCGGAATCAACGGGTCGTCATCGCCGGCCAGCACCAGGGTGGGCTGAGCAAGTTTGTGCAGCCAGTGAATGCTGGTCCAGCCAAGCGCCGCGAACAGTTGCCAGTAGTAGCCCAGCTTGCCTGCCGAGCGCGCCGTGGCCGCATGCTTGAGGGCCATTTGCGGATCTCGGCGGAACCCGCCGCCATACACCAGCGGCGCGATGCGCATGACATGTGAGGGGTCGACGTACCGCCGTGGGCTGGCCATGCTCCACAGCACCTTGGGCTTGCCGGGTACCATCACGGCGCCGGCCGCGGTGGCAGCCAGGATGAGCTTCTTGCAGCGCTGCGGATAATCATGGGCGAACTGCTGGGCCAACCCACCGCCCCACGATACGCCGATGACATGCACCTGGCCGTAGTCGAGGTGGTCGAGCAGGCGGGCGGCGAGCCGGGCAAGGCCGGAAAACCGATAGGGCCGGTGCGGCGTCGACGAGCCGCCAACGCCCGGGGCGTCGAAGGCAATGACTTCCAGGTCGGGGTCCAGGGCTTCGATGAAAGGGAATATCAGCTCGAAGTTGGCACCGATGCCATTGAAGATCAGCAAAGGCGCCAGGGCTGAATGACCCGGGCGAACAACGGTACGGATGGACAGGCCATCGAGTTGAACCGTCTTGAAGACATAGGGTGACGGCATGCGCATGGCTCCTGAAACAGGTGAACGCCATGGCACCGCGCAGGGCGCCACGGCGCGATGATTCAACGCTGGTGCACGTAGCTGCCGGGTGCGGGCTCACCAGCCGGATGGGTATGGCACCCCAGATGCTCTGGCGCCAGGATCAAGCCCCCGGCCCGTTCAGCCAGCCAGCCCTGCCAGTGTAGCCACCACGAATCGACATGCCTGACGGCCCCCTGCTGCCAGGCGAGCGGATCGTCATGCTGGCCGTCTCCTGCCTGGAAGCGCGCCTTCGGGTTGCCTGGCGGATTGATGATGCTCTGGATATGCCCGCTGTTGGACAGCACGAACTCGACCTTGCCGCCGAACAGGCGAGCTGAGCGGTAGCAGGCTGGCCAGGGCGTAATGTGGTCGGCATTGCCCGCCACGCTGAAGACGTCGCAGTGCACTTGCTTGAGGTCGATGGGCGTACCGCAGACCGTCAGGGCGCCAGGGCGGGTGAGCGGATTGCGCTTGTACATCTCGATCAGGTCGGCATGGAACGCGGCGGGCAGGCGCGTGGTGTCGTTGTTCCAGTACAGGATGTCGAACACTGGCGGTTCATTGCCGAGCAGGTAGTTGTTGACCCAGTAGTTCCAGATCAGGTCATTGGGCCGCATCCAGGCAAACAGCCTGGCCAGGTCGCTGCCTTCCAGCACCCCCGCCTGTTGGGAGTGACGCTTGGCCGCTTCCAGCGCCTGGTCGTCGACGAACAATGCCAGCTGATTGTCGAGCGTGGCGTCCAGCACGCTGACCAGCAAGGTCAACGCATTGACCTTGGTTTCGTTGCGCGCCGCATGGTGGCCCAGCAGCGCTGTGCAGGTGATGCCGCCCGAGCATGCGCCGAGCATGTTCAAGGTGGGGGTGCCGGTGATGGTCAGCACCGCGTCCACCGCTTCGCCAAGGGCCTGCACATAGGTGGACAGGTCCCAGTCCCGTTGCGCCCTTGTCGGGTTGCGCCAGCTGATCATGAAGGTCTGCTGCCGGGCGCTCAGGCAGAAGCGCATCAGGCTTTTCTCCGGGCAGAGATCGAAGATGTAGAACTTGTTGATCTGCGGGGGCACCACCAGTAACGGCCGTTCATGCACGTGTTCGGTGGTGGGCCTGTACTGGATCAATTCCAGCACATCGTTGCGATACACGACTGCTCCGGCGCTGCTGCCCAGGTCCTTGCCCACGTCGAAGGCGTCCATGTTCACCTGCCGGGGCATGCCGCCGTTGTGCAGCACATCCTTGGCCAGGTTGGCCAGGCCATCGAGCACGCTTTTGCCACCGGTTTCGAAGAAACGCTTGAGCGCTGCCGGATTGGACAGGTTGTTGGTGGGCGCCAGCGCTTCGGTCATGAGGTGAATGACGAACTGTCCGCGGCTTATGTCTTCAGGGGGCAGATCACTGTCGCTGATCCATGCCTGCAATTGGTTACGCCATGCCAGGTAGCTTTGCAGGTAGCGTCGGTAGAGGGGGTTCTGCGTCCAGGTTGGGTCGTTGAACCGGCGGTCATCGCTGGCGGGGGTCAGGTTCGACCTGCCCATCAGCACGTTTTTCAGTTCTCGGCCGAACTCAAGCGCGTGCTTGGCACTGTGCAGGGGCTGACGCACCGTCTGGCGCAGGACGGTCTGCGCGGTGCCGAGCAGGTCGTTGCGTCGAACGCCGACCATGGGGTTCAGGCCCGAGGCACTTAGCGGGCCCCGCTGCTGCAGATCTTCGTTGTTCTTATTACTCATCCGCGACGCTCCGTTGTCTGAGACGAGTACCGGCTGCCTTGGGGTGCACCGACGTGGCCCCGATACCGCTACTCGGGTAATCCGTGACCTTTGCGGGGGTGCTGAAGGTATCAGCCGCCCACACCAACATACTGGTAAATGGCCACCTGCACTGGTTACCTGAGTTTAGAGCGCGAAGCAACCTGCCTTCAGGGGGGAGCCTCGATCCCTGTCAGATGGGCCAAGCCTGGGGGCGATCGATAAGCTGAGCGAGTGCCCTAGAGCATCAGTTTGACGACGGACTCGGAAGGGTCGCGGGTCTTGCCGGCCTTGTGCAGCGCCTCGAGGTATTGCGCCCACAAGGTCTCTTGCCGCAGGCACAGCTGCTCCAGGTACTCCCAGGTGAACAGGCCGCTGTCATGGCCGTCATCGAAGGTGAGTTTCAAGGCGTACTGGCCTGCCGGTTCCAGCCCAACGAGGCCCACGTTGACCTTGCCGAACTGCAGAATGGGGTTGCCGTGCCCTTGAACTTCGGCGGAGGGAGAATGCACGCGAAGAAATTCGGCGGGCAGGTGGTAGACCTCATCGGGCCCGTAGGTCAGGCGCAGGGTCTTGGAAGCTTTATGCAAATTGATGGCGGTGGGCATGCGAGCCATGGGCGTGATCTCTTATGGAGTTACACGCCGCACGCTACCCGCTGCAAGAAGCGCTCGCCAGCTTCTTGAGCAAAAAACCTGTTTCGCCAGGCTGCAAGCGACGCCGAGGGCCGCTTACAGCCTGGGCTGAGCCCGTTACAGGATGTAGCGGGACAGGTCTTCGTTCTGGGCCAGCTCGCCCAGATGGCTGTTCACATAGGCTGCGTCGATCTGGATCGGCGCTTCATCGTGGGCGCTGGCCAGGTCGCCTGCGCTGAACGAAACCTCCTCCAGCAGGCGCTCGAGTAAGGTGTGCAGGCGGCGTGCACCGATGTTCTCGGTTTTTTCGTTGACCTGGTAGGCAATCTCGGCCAGGCGCTGGATGCCATCCTCGACGAACTCGATGTTGAGCCCCTCGGTCTTGAGCAGGGCCTGGTACTGTTCGGTCAGCGAGGCATGCGGCTCGCGCAGGATGCGCTGGAAATCTTCCGGCGTCAGGGCCTTGAGTTCCACGCGGATCGGCAGACGACCCTGCAGCTCAGGCACCAGGTCGCTCGGCTTGCTCAAGTGGAACGCACCCGAGGCGATGAACAGGATGTGGTCGGTCTTGACCATGCCCAGCTTGGTATTGACCGTGCAGCCTTCGATCAGCGGCAGCAGATCGCGCTGTACACCCTCGCGGGAGACATCGGCACCGCCGACGTTGCCGCGCTTGGCGACCTTGTCGATCTCGTCGATGAACACGATGCCGTGCTGTTCGACGGCTTCCAGGGCCTTGGCCTTGAGCTCTTCTTCATTGACCAGGCGGCCGGCTTCCTCGTCGCGCACCATCTTCAGCGCTTCGCGAACCTTCAGCTTGCGTGACTTGCGCTTGCCCTTGCCCATGTTGGCGAACAGGCTCTGCAGCTGATTGGTCATTTCTTCCATGCCGGGAGGTGCAGCTATTTCAACGCCCACGGCGTCCGCCACCTCGATTTCGATTTCCTTGTCGTCCAGCTGGCCTTCGCGCAGGCGCTTGCGGAACAGCTGGC
>CAURYQ010000002.1:0-112138 GCA_963529135.1 uncultured Pseudomonas sp.
GTGCGGATGCCCAGCGGGTTGATGATCTTGCCGAAGTTGGTCAGGCGACGGGCGTAGCCCTTGTCGTGGGTGAGGTATTCGAAGAATTCCTTGCCGTGACCCTGGGTGAAGTCGGTGCCAATACCAATGGCATCTTCACCCACGATATTCATGGTGTACTCGATGGCCTCGGCATAATCGTCGATGGTGGAGTCGATGCCCTTGGCCAGGAACGGTGCGAACATGGTCACGCCCACGAAGCCGCCATGGTCGGCGATGAACTTCAGTTCCTCGTCGGACTTGTTGCGCGGGTGCTCCTTGAGGCCCGACGGCAGGCAGTGGGAGTAGCAGACCGGCTTCTTCGATTCCAGAATGACTTCTTCGGACGTTTTCGAGCCCACGTGGGACAGGTCGCACATGATGCCGACACGGTTCATTTCGGCAACGATCTCGCGCCCGAAGCCCGACAGGCCACCGTCACGCTCGTAGCAGCCGGTGCCCACCAGGTTCTGGGTGTTGTAGCACATCTGCACGATGCCCACGCCCAGTTGCTTGAACACCTCGACATAGCCGATCTGGTCTTCGAAGGCATGGGCGTTCTGGAAGCCGAAGAGGATACCGGTCTTGCCCAGCTCCTTGGCCTTGCGGATGTCGGCCGTGGTGCGTACGGGCATCACCAGGTCGCTGTTCTCGCGGATCAGCTTCTGGCTGGCTGCGATCTGGTCGACGGTGGCCTTGAAACCTTCCCAAACCGACACGGTGCAGTTGGCAGCGGTAAGGCCACCTTTGCGCATATCCTCGAACAGCTCGCGGTTCCACTTGGCGATGATCAGGCCATCGATGACGATGCTGTCGGCGTGTAATTCGGCTGGGCTCATCAGGCGTCCCCTTTTATTGAATGGGCTGGCGCCAAACCTTGTGCCGGCGCTTTGGGGCCAGCATATGCCTGTGCCCCGAGGCGCCCCGATGCAAAAACGACAGGGGGTTTGCCGAAAGCGTCAACGCGCGACAACACGCGCTCTGGCGCGGTCTCTGGCGATGAGACACAGTCTCGTTAACGACAGCACGCGCCACTTTGATGAACAATTTCCCGAGGTGCTACCGTACACCCCGAGAGTGCGCGAGAATCTTCGGCATTCGTCAGCTGGTGGAGGAAAGAACGGATGAAAGCAATGGCAGGGATGGTACTGCTGGCCATGGTGACGGTAGCCCAGGCCGGTGAGGAGGAAAGTACCCCGTGCGACAACGTCGAGACCGAGGTGCAGGGTTACGCCTGTGCAGCGTTCAACAAACAGGTCTCTGAGCGAGAATTGAAATTGGCTTATGACGACCTTATTCAACGCGTTCGGGACACATTCGACGACAAAGACGCTTCTCCGACAAAGATGATCGAGCGTTTGAAGCAGGCCCAGGAGCTTTGGGCACAACTTCGCGATGCCGACTGCAAGGTGGAGACGCTTGCCCTGACACCGAGCAGCAAGGCTTACCAGGCCGCCTGGGACACCTGTGTTGCACAACGTACCGATGACCGTTCCGAATACCTGCAATCGCTCCTGCAACAGTAGGGCGACGTTGGCTCGCCAGGAAAAGCTTGCGGCTTATTCACCGCCTCGACTCGTACCAAAGTGCGTGGCAAGCGCCTCACCCAAGGCGCTTCACCCACTGAACAGGAGTCGTAAACATGAGCACGAACCTCACCAGAACCGACATGGACAGCGCCATCGCCGCACTGAAAAAAGAAGGCGAAGAACGGGCCGTCATGGTAGCCAATACCGTGTGCATCTTTGCACCGGATGTACCGGCCAGTGTCGCTGAAGACGTGCTGGATGGCATGCGCCTGATGAATCTGTCGGCGAACAAGAAATTCGACAAGGAAACGCAACAGCGTGACTGGTACAACTTCTACAACGATGGGCTCGGCAAATTCGGCTGGACGCTGACAGGTGCCGCCCACGTGGAAGAAGCGATAGACAAGGACACCCATACACTGGCGACCTTGGTACCAGAAATCGTTTCGGTGCAGATTGGCCACAAGCATCGCCTGAGCAGCTGCGTCAAACGCTCTTTCGAAGTGATCGTCAAGACGCCTAAAGCCCAGCAGTTGCTGGAAGAGAGCGCTGCCAGCGTGTCCGGCAAATCCAGCACCGTGCAGATCTCGGCTTGCGAGATGTCGCCACAAGGGCTGCCGATCATGCACATGACCAGCGTGCAACTGAGCTATGCCAAGGCTGAGAATACGACCGGCGCTGCTGGTCGCACCCTCGACAAGTCCACTACCCGCGTATATCGCGCCTCGCAGCAGGGCTCCTTCAGCATCCGTCACTTCAACGCCATGCGCGATGCGGTCAGGCTGAAACTGGCCAGCCAGGCCGTCGATATCCTGGCCCTGGACATCTGATCCAGCCCTGGCGCCGCCTTGCGGCGCCAGACCTCTCCATTGCGCGGGGACCTGCCACATGACCATGGAAGCTGCCAGCCACCCCTACGAGGACCTGCAGGCCTGCCTGCGCGTAGCGCAACTGGAAGCCTCCCTTGCCTGCAACCAACATCTGGACAGCCGACGCTGGTTCCAGTGCTTCTTGGAAAGCCTGGAAAGCTACGGAGCCCAAGTGTTCGAACGAACCAGCAAAACGATACCTTATGTACCGACCGAGTCGCTTTTCGAAGACATTTTCTCAGGTTGGATACCGCCACCCCAAGGAAAGAACCTCAAGTTCAAACGCGTCGGCAACGACATCCTGCAAGGGTTGAAGCAGCCAGACCTGGCCATGTTGCACATACGAGTGGCGAGCTCGCACATGCTCATTGACTTCGACACCGACGAGGCTGACAGGCCAGTGGCCATCGCTCTGCACATGTCCTGCTCGACCGTTCCGGATACGATGCGAACCAGGGCGCTGCTCGAACTGGACCACTTGGGCATTCGGCCCGCCGATCAATACGCTGCACTGCACCGAGGCCGCGTCGAGCAGCGTCTCGAGGTGCTCTGCAACATCGATCACCTCTGATTCGGTGGTGTCGGTTTCACGACCCTGCGTTCCTCGCGCGGGCACCGCCCAAAGCGTCGTTTATAGCGACGAGTGAAGTAGGACGGCAGTTCGAAACCGCATGCCACGCTGACCTGGGTAACCGTCATCTGGGTTTGGCGCAGCAACTGGCAGGCCTTGTCCAAGCGCAACCCCAAATAAAATCCGCTGGGGGTGTCATTGAGGTACAACCGAAACAGGCGCTCCATCTGGCGGCGGGTGATCATGGCGCGCGCGGCCAGTTCCGCCGTGCCAAGGGGTTGCTCGGTGTGCTTCTCCATTTCGCCAATCACCTGCACCAGTTTGCGATTGCTGATGCCATAACGGGCAGCGATCTGCATGCGCTGGTGATCCTGGCGTGGCCGAATACGCCCCAATACGAACTGCTCGGAGACCTGCACCGCAAGCTCGGTGCCATGGGCGTGGCCGATCAGATCGAGCATCAGGTCGATTGAAGCGGTCCCGCCCGCGCACGTGATCCGTTGCCGGTCGATTTCGAACAGCTCCTGGGTGGCGTCCAGCCCTGGATAATTCTCCCTGAACGCTTCCAGCGCCTCCCAGTGCACGGTCGCACGATGACCATCGAGCAGGCCCGCTTCGGCCAGCACCATAGCCCCGGTATCGATGCCGCCCAGTACGACGCCATCGTGATCCAGGCGCCGCAGCCTGTATTGCAGCTTTGTTCCGTAGCTTCCCAGCGGATCGAAGCCTGCCACGATCAGCAACGTATTGCAGTGCGCTTGCGAACCCAACGCAGCGTCGGCGTTGACCGACATGCCATTGCTGGCGTTGACGGCACCCCCATCGAGGCTCAGCACCTGCCAGTGATACGCCCCAGCCTTGAACCTGTTGGCCACGCGCAGCGGCTCCAGGGCACTGATGAACCCCATGGCCGAGAAGCCAGGCAATAACAGGAAGTGAATGATCTGCGGCATGGCATGCTCCAGCGAACAGGTCGCCTGCGTGCAAATGTTGGTCGCCGGCGTGCGATTTTCGATCGTGCCACCAGCGTAGCGTGTTCACACGGTCCAGAGAGATCGCCACCATAACAATCTGCACTGCCGATGGAGAGCCACCATGCACAGCTTGATCCGCCGCAGCCTGTTGACCCTGGCCTTGACAAGCCTTGCCACCCCTTCCCTTTATGCAGCCGATGCTGCGGCTTGCAAGAATGTTCGTCTGGGCGTGGTCAATTGGACCGATGTGATCGCCACCAGCGCCATCGCCCAGGCGCTGTTCGACGGCCTGGGTTACGGCACCAAGCAGACCAGTGCTTCGCAGCAGATCATCTTCGCGGGCATTCGCGACAAACGTCTGGACATGTTCCTGGGGTACTGGAACCCGATCATGACCCAGACCATCACTCCCTTCATCGACGCCGGGCAGGTCAAGGTCCTGGACAAGGCCAGCCTCGAAGATGCCCGTGCCACGCTGGCAGTGCCCAAGTACCTGGCGGACAAAGGGCTGCGAGATTTCGCCGACATTCATAAGTTCGAGAAGGAACTGGGCGGCAAGATCTATGGCATCGAGCCGGGTTCCGGCGCCAATACCCAGATCAAGGCCATGATCGCCAAGAACCAGTTCGGCCTGGGCAAATTCCAGCTGGTGGAGTCCAGCGAAGCAGGCATGCTGGCCGCCGTGGACCGGGCGGTACGACGCAAGGAAGCGGTGGTGTTCTTCGGCTGGAAGCCCCACCCCATGAACGTGAACATCGACATGGTGTATCTGGGCAACAGCCAGGACGCGCTCGGCCCGGATGAAGGCCGTGCGACGGTGTGGACCGTCACCGCACCCGATTATGCACAGCGCTGTCCCAATGCCAACCGCCTGCTGGCCAACCTGAGTTTCAGCGCCGAAGACGAGAGCCGCATGATGCAGCCACTGCTCGACCACAAGGATGCGCTGGAATCGGCGCGCCAGTGGCTCAAGGACCACCCCGAGGACAAGGCCCGCTGGCTCCAGGGCGTGACCACCTTCGACGGCAAGCCGGCGGCGGACAACCTCAAGCTTACGGCCAACTGACAGGCCTTCAGCGCCGATCGGCTCCTGCAGGGATAACCCCTGCCAGGGCCCGCCCCAAACCATTGCTCATCAGGGTTCACCTAGAACCCTGCAGGCGCCGGCTTGCCGGCGACAAAGCCAAACCTGCTCGCACAAGGAACCCGCAATGAACCACGACGTCATCATCACCTGCGCCCTTACCGGTGCCGGCGACACCGCCTCGAAAAGCCACTTGGTCCCGGTCACCCCCAAGCAGATAGCCGCATCGGCCGTGGAAGCCGCCAAAGCCGGCGCCACGGTCGTCCACTGCCACGTGCGTGACCCGCAGACAGGGCGCTTCAGCCGCGACGTGGCCCTGTACCGCGAAGTCATGGAACGCATCCGCGAAGCCGACGTGGATATCATCGTCAATCTCACTGCCGGCATGGGCGGCGATCTGGAGATCGGACCCGATGAAAATCCCATGGTCTTCGGCCCCGGCACCGACCTGATCGGCCCGCTGGAACGCCTGGCCCATGTTGAGGCGTTGCTGCCGGAAATCTGCACACTCGACTGCGGCACACTCAATTTTGGCGACGGCAACGCCATTTACGTCTCCACCCCCGCGCAATTGCGCGCAGGCGCCAAGCGCATCACGGAGCTGGGGGTAAAAGCCGAGCTGGAAATCTTCGATACCGGCCACCTGTGGTTCGCCAAGCAAATGATGAAGGAAGGTCTGCTCGAAGACCCGCTGTTCCAGCTATGCCTGGGCATCCCATGGGGCGCACCGGCCGATACCACCACCATGAAAGCCATGGTCGACAACCTGCCCCCCAATGTCACCTGGGCCGGCTTCGGCATTGGCCGCATGCAGATGCCGATGGCCGCACAGGCTGTCTTGCTCGGCGGCAACGTGCGCGTTGGCCTGGAAGACAACCTGTACCTGGACCGCGGTGTACTGGCCAGCAACGGCCAGGTGGAGGACCGCGCCACCGAGATCATCACCCGTCTGGGTGGCCGCGTGCTCAGCCCGGCAGAAGGCCGGGAAAAAATGAACCTCACCCGCCGCTGATCCCCTCA
The DNA here is from genome assembly GCA_963529135.1 of uncultured Pseudomonas sp. Lineage (GTDB taxonomy): Bacteria > Pseudomonadota > Gammaproteobacteria > Pseudomonadales > Pseudomonadaceae > Aquipseudomonas. Next base: position 6,066 of record CAURYQ010000002.1, read on the forward strand.
GGAGTTCGATATGCCCTTCATCACCGAGATTAAAACCTTTGCCGCCTTGGGTAGCGGCGTGATCGGCAGCGGCTGGGTGGCCCGCGCCTTGGCTCACGGCCTGGACGTGGTCGCCTGGGACCCAGAGCCCGGCGCCGAACAAGCTCTGCGCAAGCGCATTGCCAATGCCTGGCCGGCCCTGGAAAAACAAGGCCTTGCGCCAGGTGCTGCGCAAGACCGCCTGAGTTTCGTGGCGACCATCGAGCAATGCGTGCGCAACGCCGACTTCATCCAGGAAAGCGCCCCCGAGCGTCTGGACCTCAAACTCGATCTGCATGCCAAGATCAGCGCCGCCGCCAAGCCTGAGGCGCTCATCGGCTCCAGCACCTCGGGCTTGTTGCCCAGCGAGTTCTACGAATTGAGCACCCTCCCCGAGCGCTGCCTGGTCGGCCACCCCTTCAACCCGGTGTACCTGTTGCCCCTGGTCGAGATCGTCGGCGGCAAGCACACCACTCCCGAAGCCATCGAAGCTGCCAAAATCATCTATACCGCGCTGGGCATGCGCCCGCTGCATGTGCGCAAGGAAGTGCCAGGCTTCATCGCCGACCGCCTGCTCGAAGCGCTCTGGCGCGAAGCCCTGCACCTGGTCAACGACGGTGTGGCGACCACAGGTGAAATCGACGATGCAATCCGCTTTGGCGCTGGCCTTCGCTGGTCGTTCATGGGCACCTTCCTGACCTATACCCTGGCCGGTGGCGATGCTGGCATGCGCCACTTCATGTCGCAGTTCGGCCCGGCGCTGAAACTGCCATGGACCTACCTTCCGGCGCCGGAGCTGACCGACAAGCTGATCGACGATGTGGTCGACGGCACTGCGGAGCAACTGGGCGAACGCAGCATCGCGGCCTTGGAGCGCTATCGGGATGACACCTTGCTGGCGGTCTTGGAAGCGGTGAAAACCAGCAAAGCCAACCACGGCATGGCCTTTGAGGCTTGAGGAGAATCCAGTGCCTGCACTGACTACGTACCGGGGCCCAGTCCTGGAGGACTGGGTCGATTACAACGGTCACCTGCGCGATGCCTTCTATCTGCTGATCTTCAGCTACGCTACCGACGCGCTGATGGAGCACATTGGCCTGGATGCCGAAAACCGTGAGCAGAGCGGTCACTCTTTGTTCACCCTGGAAGCACACATCAACTACCTGCATGAAGTGAAGCTGGGCACCGAGGTGTGGGTGCAGACGCACATCGTCGGATTTGATCGCAAGCGCCTGCATGTCTATCACAGCCTGCACCGCGCGGGGTTTGACGGGCCACTGGCGGCGAGCGAACAGATGCTGTTGCATGTGAACCTCGCAGGGCCGAAGTCGGCGCCGTTCGGTCAACGCAGCAACACTGCCCTGGCATCCATCGTCAATGCCCAGGGGCCGCTCGCGCAAAGCGCATTTATCGGACAGGTAATCAGCCTGCCAGCGAGCGCCTAGGGCCCGAACTACCCGGAAGATGGCAGAAGCCCCGCGCTACCACCTGACGGACTGGCCAGACGCAACGTGGCAAGCTGTGACATGCGAATAAAAAAACCCCGGAAAGCCGTGAGCATCCGGGGCCAAGAGCGAGCAACATCCACTGTGCACGAATGAGGGTGACCAAACCCTCCGTAGCGGTAGATGACTAGAGTGTGCGCAGTTCATGGGCAGCGGATTTAGCCGGAAACGACCTGTTCTTAGCCAAAGCGGCCACCGCGTCATTCTGATGTTGCGAGCCTGTCGGTGGCGTCACAGAATCGGTCGTAATCACTGCAGCACTCTCTACGCGATAAAAGGGACAACAGCCATGATGCATGCCGATTTGATTGATCAAGACGACTTGGCGGGCCACCTGCGGGCGCGGGGGTTCGACATTCCGGCCGGCGCCAGCGCCGAGCAGGCGTGCGAGGCCGTGGTACGCGGGCTTACCGAGCCAAACGCACGAGCGCTAAAGGGGATGGTCGAGCAGATGTACACGGGCAGCGCCACCATTTTACCGGCAGTGCGTCAGGCGATCGATAAACAGCTGCTGCCAGCCTTGGCGCAATTCAACAAGCGGGCCTGAACATTATTCCCACGCAGGCTACCTCGCGGGTAAGCCGGCCCTCATAGCTGCCGCAGGAGGCGGAATGCTGTAAGAGAAGGCTTGCCGGCGATCGGGCTGCAGAGCAGCCCCGAGCTGTTACAGCCTCACACTGGCGAACGTCGATTCGTTGCGCGCCTGGCTCAATGCCGCCATGGGGCCGCTGTGCGGCGACAGGGTGATGGCCTGCGGAATCGGCATCATCGCTACCTGCTGGGTCGTATTGGAACCAACACGCTCGTCACGTGGCGGAATGCCGAAGTATTCGCGGTAGCACTTGGAGAAGTGCGGCGTGGACACGAAGCCGCAGACCGACGCCACTTCGATGATCGACATGGGCGTCTGCTTGAGCAACTGACGCGCGCGAATCAGGCGCAGCTTGAGGTAGTAGCGCGACGGCGAGCAGTGCAGGTACTTCTGGAACAGGCGCTCCAGCTGGCGGCGCGACACGGAAACGTAGACGGCCAGTTCGTCGAGGTCGATCGGCTCCTCGAGGTTGGCTTCCATCAGCGCGACGATTTCCTGCAATTTCGGCTGGTTGGTGCCAAGCATGTGCTTGAGCGGCACGCGCTGGTGATCCTGTTCGTTACGAATGCGTTCGTACACGAACATCTCGGAAATCGCCGCCGACAACTCACGACCATGATCGCGGCTGATCAAGTGCAGCATCATGTCCAACGGCGCAGTGCCGCCGGAGCTGGTGAAGCGGTTGCGGTCGAGGGTGAATAGGCGGGTGCTCATGTTCACCCTCGGGTAGGCCTCCTGCATGGCGGCCAGGCATTCCCAGTGCACACTGCAATCGAAGCCGTCGAGCAGACCGGCACACGCCAGCGCCCAGCTGCCGGTGCACACGGCCCCGAGGCGGCGTGACTGCCGAGCCTGGGCTTGCAACCAGGTCACATGCTCGCGCGTCACGGTGCGCTGGATACCGACGCCACCGCAGACGATGACCGTGTCCATGGGCGGCGCGCTGTGCATGGCCGCATCGGGCGTGATCTGCAGGCCGTCACTGGCCCAGACCTGGCCACCGTCGACGGTCAGGGTATGCCAGCGATACAGCTCACGGCCGGACAGCTGGTTGGCCATGCGCAGGGGTTCGACCGCGGATGCCAGGGAAATGAGGGTGAAGTTGTCCAGTAGAAGAAACCCGATGGACTGGGGGGTTGTGCGGTTCTGGGTTGGATTCCCGGAGGTGTACGACGTCATCGCGATTTCTCCTCACACAAATGCAGGGTGTGCCTCAGGCGGGCACTGATTTCTTGTTATTGCCCCGTGGATGTGTGCGGGGCTTGGTCATGTATTACTACGCAAACGCCGTGCCTGAAATTGAACAGCTATCCGAAAAAACCTGAAAACGACCTACTCAGCCGTCAAAATCAGAGCTTTCCTACAAGTCTGTTACAACGCTCAAACAGGCGTTCTAGGCAGCATGCGTGTCACCTCTGAGCACTTTGGTGACACGCAGGCCCCAAGTTGCCCAGAAACGACACTCTTGAGTGTCACCGACAATGCCTACACCGATCACGACATCCGACTAGCGGTAGGCATCGTCTTGCACGTTTTGAGGTCACGGAAGGGTGCGTTGCACCGTTATGAAGAGCGTGAGGCCGCCGCAGATCGCTCGGCGATGGCACCCCGCGTCGAAGATGTGCTTCAGCACTCGATGGCGCTGACGGCCAGGCCGCCGCGCGATGTTTCCTTGTACTTGTCGTGCATGTCGGCGCCGGTGTCTCGCATGGTCCGGATCACCTGGTCCAGCGAAATGAAGTGCTCGCCATCACCGCGCAGCGACATCTGTACAGCGTTGATGGCTTTCACCGCCGCGATCGCGTTGCGCTCGATGCACGGGACCTGCACCAGCCCCCCTACCGGGTCGCAGGTGAGCCCCAGGTTATGCTCCAAGGCGATTTCGGCTGCGTTTTCCACTTGCGGCGGGGTAGCGCCCAATACCTCGGCAAGGCCAGCCGCCGCCATGGCACATGCCGACCCCACTTCACCCTGACAGCCCACCTCGGCACCTGAAATGGACGCGTTCTTCTTGCACAGGATGCCCACGGCCGCAGCCGCGAGGAAGAAATCGACCACGCTGGACTCATCCACCTCGTCACTGAAGCGCATGTAGTAATGCAGGACGGCTGGAATGATGCCGGCCGCGCCGTTGGTGGGGGCGGTCACCATGCGCCCGCCTGCAGCGTTTTCCTCGTTCACGGCCAGCGCGAACAGGTTGACCCACTCCATGGCGCTCATGGTCGAGCCAATCACGTTGGGCTTGCCGATCTCCTGCAGGCTACGGTGCAGCTTGGCGGCACGGCGCCGCACGTTCAGCCCACCCGGAAGCGTGCCTTCGTACTTGAGCCCGTTGTTGACGCACTCCTGCATGGCATCCCACAACTTGTGCAAGCCCGCCCGGATTTCGGCCTCACTGCGCCAGACCCGTTCGTTGGCCATCATCAATTGCGACACGCTCAGGTCGTTTTGCTTGCACAGACGAAGCAGCTCGGCCGCGCTGTTGAAATCGTAGGGCAGTACCGTCTGGTCAGCGTCCAGCACACCACTGGCGGCCTGCGCGGCATCGACGACGAAGCCACCCCCGACCGAGTAGTACGTGTCGCGATGCAGCTCGCCCTGCTCGCCTTCGGCAATCAGGGTCATGGCATTGGGATGGTAAGGCAGGTTCTCGTCGAGCAGCAGCATGTCACGGGCCCAGATGAACTCGACGGGCAGGCGGTTATCGAGCTTCAGCACCTGGGTTTCGCGCAGGTCGGCGATGCGTGGAACGATCTGGGTGGGGTCGATGGCGTCTGGCCATTCGCCCATCAAGCCCATGATGGTGGCGTTGTCGGTGCCGTGGCCGATACCGGTGGCCGACAGCGAACCATACAGGCGCACCTCGACCCGCTTTACGCGTTCCAGCTCGCCGCGCTCGCGCAACCCCTGAACGAACAGGGCACCGGCTCGCATGGGGCCGACGGTGTGCGAGCTGGAAGGCCCTACACCGATCTTGAACAGGTCGAACACGCTGATGGCCATTGTCGAATCACCTCTTGCTGGGCTTGTCTGTGCGCGCGATGCGCGGGGCGGGGCAGCTGCTAGGCTGAACTGCAGGCCGCCTTGAATGCACGCATCATCGGGCTTTTGTCGCCCTGCTCGCCGTCTGCAACCGACGTAGTCTTGTCCAGCCGCGCCGCCTGTTTTGCAGGCCCTGCGCGCCGTTTTTCGGTGGCCAGATGACGCAAAAAAGCGGCAGCACGGGTGGAAGAATCCATAAGCGACATTGCCCATACTGGATGCGACCCGTTACGTACTGGATACGACGCCACCAGTAGGCGATTGCCCGGTGCTGGAGGATTATCGAAAGCGACTCGTAAAGCACGGCCACGCAACCTGCCCTCTGCAGGCCTGATCGATCGGACCCTCAGAACGTCCGACGAACCATGCGAACCCGAAGACAAAATCACAGGAGTCCACCCATGAAAGGTTCACCCTCGCTGTTGCTGGTTGCGTTGCTGTCCGCACCGGTACTGGCCCAGGCTGCAGAACCCGAGCAGTGCCAGACGGTGCGGTTTTCGGACGTCGGCTGGACCGACATCACGGTAACCACAGCCACCACCAGCGCTGTGCTCGACGCCCTGGGCTACAAGACACACACCACCATGATCTCGGTACCGGTGACCTACAAGTCGCTGGCGGCCGGCAAGGACCTGGACGTGTTTCTCGGCAACTGGATGCCGACCATGGAGAACGACATCAAGCAGTACCGCGAGGCCGGCACGGTCGAAACGGTGCGTGCCAACCTGGAAAACGCCAAGTACACGCTGGCAGTGCCGCAAGCCTTGTATGACAAGGGCTTGAAGGATTTCAGCGACATTCCCAAGTTCAAGGATGAGCTCGGCGGCAAGATCTATGGGATCGAGCCAGGCAATGATGGCAACCGTACCATCCAGAGCATGATCGACAAGAACGCCTTCGGCCTGAAAGACGCCGGCTTCAAGATCGTCCAGTCCAGTGAGGCCGGTATGCTGTCCCAGGTGGACCGCTCGCAGAAACGCGGTGAGGCCGTCGTGTTCCTGGGCTGGGAACCCCACCCCATGAACACCCGTTTCAAGATGAAGTACCTGACCGGGGGCGACGAGTTCTTCGGCCCCGAGTTCGGCAAGGCGACGGTGTACACCAATACCCGCAAGGGGTATGCGCAGCAATGCAGCAACGTCGGCCAACTGCTGAAGAATCTGTCGTTCGACCTCAAGGACGAGAGCACCATGATGGGCTACGTCCTGGACGACAAGATGAAGCCTGATGCCGCCGCGCGCAAATGGCTCAAGGACAACCCCGGCAAGCTGGACACCTGGCTGGCGGGCGTAACCACCGTGGATGGTAAACCTGGCCTGGAGGCAGCCAAGGCCAAGTTGACGCAGTAAACCGAACTACGCAGTAGCGCTACCTCGGGGCCGGACCGTGCCCGCCCCGGGTTGATTTCAATCTACGCAGGTGGAAGCTCGCTATCATGCTTATCGATCAGAAAATACCCCTGGGCCAGTACATGTCCTCGTTCGTCGAGTGGCTGACCCAGCATGGCGCGAATTATTTCGACGCCATCGCGCAAGGCCTGGAGTTCATGATTCATGGCGTCACCAGCGCCCTGACCTGGTTCAACCCGCTCGTGCTCATCGCCCTGTTCGCTGCACTGGCGCACCTGATCCAGCGCAAGTGGTCCTTGACCGCCTTCGTTGCGCTGTCCTTTCTGCTGATCCTCAACCTGGGCTACTGGCAGGAAACCATGGAAACCCTGGCCCAAGTCAGCTTCGCCACCGTCGTGTGCGTGGCCATCGGTGTGCCGCTGGGTATCGTCGCCGCACACAAACCGATGTTCTACACGGCCATGCGGCCCGTACTTGACCTGATGCAGACGGTTCCTACCTTCGTCTACCTGATCCCGACCCTCACCCTGTTCGGCCTGGGCGTGGTGCCCGGTTTGATCTCGACCGTGGTGTTCGCCATCGCCGCCCCCATCCGCCTCACCTACCTGGGCATCTGCGATGTACCCCAGGAGCTGATGGACGCCGGTAAGGCCTTTGGCTGCTCGCGCCGTCAATTGCTTACCCGCATCGAGCTGCCCCACGCGATGCCGAGCATCGCCGCAGGTGTTACCCAATGCATCATGCTGTCGCTGTCGATGGTGGTAATCGCTGCCCTGGTAGGCGCCGATGGCTTGGGCAAACCCGTGGTCAACGCACTGAACACCGCCGATATTTCCCTGGGCTTCGAAGCGGGCCTGGCCATCGTGTTGCTGGCGATCATGCTCGACCGTATCTGCAAGCAACCGGAGCTGCCGGCCAGGAGTGAAGCATGAGTATCATTCGATTCGAAGACGTCGACGTCATCTTCTCCAACAAGCCACGCGAAGCACTGTCGTTGCTCGATCAGGGCAAGACCCGCGAAGAGATTCTCAAACAGACCGGTCTTGTGGTCGGCGTCGAGAAAGCCAACCTGGATATCCAGAAAGGCGAGATCTGCGTATTGATGGGCCTCTCCGGCTCGGGCAAGTCCAGCCTGTTGCGCTGCATCAACGGGCTGAACACCGTCAGCCGCGGCAAGCTGTTCGTGGAGCACGAAGGCAAGCACATCGACATCGCCCACTGCACCGCGGCCGAGTTGAAAATGATGCGCACCAAGCGTATCGCCATGGTCTTCCAGAAGTTCGCCCTGATGCCCTGGCTCACGGTGCGCGAGAACATCAGCTTCGGCCTCGAAATGCAGGGCCGTCCTGAGAAGGAACGGCGCAAGCTGGTCGACGAGAAGCTTGAACTGGTGGGCCTGGCGCAATGGCGCAACAAGAAGCCCGACGAACTGTCCGGTGGCATGCAGCAGCGCGTTGGCCTGGCGCGTGCGCTGGCCATGGACGCCGACATCCTGCTGATGGACGAACCGTTCTCGGCCCTTGACCCGTTGATTCGCCAAGGCCTTCAGGACGAGTTGCTGACCCTGCAGAGCCAATTGAACAAGACCATCGTGTTCGTCAGCCATGACCTGGACGAGGCGCTCAAGCTCGGCAGCCGTATTGCGATCATGAAGGACGGACGGATCATCCAGTACAGCAAGCCCGAGGAAATCGTGCTGAACCCGGCCGATGAATACGTGCGCACCTTCGTGGCCCATACCAACCCATTGAACGTGTTGTGCGGACGCAGCCTGATGCGCACCCTCGACAACTGCAGACGCGTCAACGGGTCGGTTTGCCTGGACCCAGGGGGCGACTCGTGGCTGGACCTGGGTGAAGGCAATTCGATCAAGCGCGCACGCCAAGGCCAGAATGGCCTGGAGATGCAGAACTGGGCCCCTGGCCAAGCGGTGGAAGGCCTGAGCCGCAGGCCTACCCTGGTGCATGCGGATATCGGCATGCGCGAGGCCTTGCAGATTCGCTACCACACCGGCAACAAGCTGGTGCTGCAGGAAAACGACAAGGTCGTGGGGATCCTCGGGGATACCGAGCTCTATCACGCTTTGCTGGGCAAGAACCACGGTTGATTGCACGCAGGCATTGGCGAGATGCCAGCCAACGCCAACGGGGCCGCTTAGCGGCCCCACACCTTTCCCACCCGCATCAGCCGTTTTCGCAACACTTCCCCGCGAACCGGCTGGCCTGCTGTATGGGCCAGCCTGCCTACATCTTCAGAAACGCTTTACAGGCTGCCAATTCATCAGGTTAGAATCGGTTGGCATGCGACCTGCTAGCAAATAGTGAAATACGCGCTATCACGTCTTCCCCCTCGTTGTCCCGGAGTACCTGCCTTTGGATGCCAGTACCATCAATAGCCTGTTCCTGATCGGCGCATTGCTGGTGGGGGCCAGCATCCTGGTCAGTTCGCTGTCGTCGCGGCTCGGTATCCCGATTCTGGTCATCATCCTGGCCGTTGGCATGGTCGCGGGCGTGGACGGTGGTGGCATCGTCTTCAACAACTATCCGACCGCGTACTTGGTGGGCAACCTCGCGCTTGCCGTGATCCTGCTCGACGGTGGTCTGCGCACCCGAGTAGCAAGTTTCCGCGTCGCGTTGTGGCCGGCGCTCTCGCTGGCAACGGTCGGGGTCATGATCACCACGGCGCTGACCGGCATGGTGGCCGCCTGGTTGTTCGACCTGAGTCTGATTCAGGGCCTGCTGATCGGCGCCATCGTGGGCTCGACCGACGCCGCCGCGGTATTTTCGCTGCTGGGCGGCAAAGGCCTGAACGAACGGGTCACCGCCACGCTTGAAATCGAATCGGGCAGCAACGACCCAATGGCCGTATTCCTCACCGTGACCCTCATCGACATGATCGCCAGTGGCCAGACCGGGCTGCATTGGAGCTTGCTGGGCCATCTGCTGCGCGAGTTCGGCATTGGCGGGCTGTTGGGGTTGGGCGGTGGCTGGGTGATGCTGCAACTGGTCAATCGCATTAACCTGGCTGGAGGCCTGTATCCCATCCTGGTGGTAGCCGGTGGTCTGGTCGTGTTCTCGTTGACCAATGCCCTGCATGGCAGTGGTTTCCTGGCCGTATACCTGTGCGGGCTGGTGCTCGGCAATAAGCCGATCCGCAGCCGGCACGGCATTCTGCACATGCTCGATGGCATGGCCTGGTTGGCGCAGATCGGCATGTTCCTGGTGCTGGGCCTGTTGGTTACACCTCACGACTTGCTGCCTATCGCCCTGCCAGCACTGGGCCTGGCCTTGTGGATGATTCTGGTGGCGCGGCCGCTGTCGGTGGTTGCCGCGCTGCTGCCCTTCAAGGCGTTCCATGACCGCGAGAAAGCCTTCATTTCCTGGGTGGGCCTGCGCGGCGCAGTGCCGATCATTCTGGCGGTGTTCCCGTTGATGTCCGGCCTGCCGGACGCCCAGTTGTTCTTCAACCTGGCGTTCTTCATCGTCTTGGTATCGCTGCTAGTACAGGGCACCAGCCTGCCCTGGATGGCCAAGCTGCTCAAGGTGACGGTCCCGCCAGACCCGGCGCCCATTTCCCGCTCGGCACTGGAGGTGCACCTGACCAGCGAATGGGAGATGTTCGTCTACCGCCTGGGCGCCGAGAAGTGGTGTATTGGCGCCGCACTGCGCGAGCTGAAAATGCCTGAGGGCACGCGTATCGCCGCGCTGTTTCGTGGCGAACAGCTGTTGCACCCTTCGGGTAGTACGGTACTGGAAGTGGACGACATGCTGTGCGTGATCGGGCATGAGCACAACCTGCCTGCCTTGGGCAAACTCTTCAGCCAGGCACCCCAGCGCGGGCTGGACCTGCGCTTCTTCGGCGACTTCGTGCTGGAGGGCGACGCCGAACTGGGCGCGGTGGCATCGTTGTACGGCCTCAACGTCGACAGTCAGGATGCCAATATGCCGCTGGCACAGTTCATCCGACAGAAGGTCGGAGGCGCGCCAGTGGTAGGCGATCAGGTCGAATGGCACGGCACGATCTGGACCGTGGCGACCATGGACGGGAACAAGATTCAGAAAGTGGGCGTCAGATTCCCCGAAGGATCGCGACCAGGACCAGGATTGTTCCTCTAAACTTCGTCTCTTGCCTGATCCACAAGTAGTCTGCCTATGCCTCTTCGCCTGTATCTTCGCACGGCCCTGCTCGGGCTGTGCCTGTGCCTCCCCATGGCAGTCGCCGCTGCTGAACTCCCCACTACCGACAGCGTACAGAACAGCCTCGACAAGATTGCCGAGCGCAAGCTGCCCGAGGCGGATCAGAAGGCGCTGCAGCAGGTCCTCGAGCAAACCCTCGGCTGGCTGTCCAGCAAGGAGGAAAACGATCGCAAGTTGGCGGCCCTCAAGGAGCAACTGGCCAGTGCACCCAAGGAGACCGACGACAGCCAGAAAGAGCTGGCCCGCCTCAAGCGCACCTCGATGCCCTCACTGGCCCAGCGCTATGCCAACCTCAGCGTGCCGCAGCTTGAACAGATGCTCAGTGAACGTACAACTCAGCAAGGCGAGCTGCAAAAAGCGCTGTCCGAAGCAAACAGCCTGATCATCAATTCGCAGACCCGCCCCGAACGGGCCCAGTCCGAAATCAGCAGCAACCAGGCCCGCATCCAGCAGATCAACAGCATTCTCAAGAGCGGCAAGGACGCCGGCAAGACCGTCAACCCCGACATGCGCAACCAGCTCAATGCCGAACTGGCTTCGCTCAATGTGTTGACCGTATTGCGCCGCCAGGAACTGGCCGGGAACAGCGTCCTGCAAGACCTTGGCAATGCCCGCCATGACCTGCTGATCGAGCGCACTGCTCGCCTGGAGCAGGAAATCCAGGACCTGCAGACGCTGATCAACGACAAGCGGCGGGCGCAATCCCAGGAAACCGTCACACAGCAGTCGATCGAAGCGCAGAAAGCCGGTAGCAGCAGCCTGCTGACCACCGAAAGCGCCGCCAATCTCAAGCTCTCCGACTACCTGCTCAGAAGCACCGACCGGCTCAACGAGCTGACCCAACAGAACCTGCGAACCAAGCAGCAGCTCGATACCCTGACCCAGGCCGACCAGGCATTGGACGAGCAGATCAGCGTGCTCAAGGGCAGCTTGCTGCTGTCCAAGATTCTGTACAAGCAGAAGCAGACGCTGCCGCACCTCAAACTCGACCGTGACCTGGCCGACCAGATCGCCGACACCCGTCTGTACCAGTTCGAAGTCAATCAGCAGCGCGAGCAGATGAGCAGCCCGGTCAGCTACGTGGACAAGTTGCTGGCCGCACAGCCCCCCGAAACCGTCACACCCCAGCTGCGCAAGGCGCTGCTGGAAGTGGCCATTACCCGCAGCGACCTGCTGGAACGCCTGAACCGGGAACTGTCGGCACTGCTCAACGAGTCCATCACCCTGCAGCTGAACCAGAAGCAGCTGCTGAGCACCGCCCAGAGCCTGCGCACCACGCTGGACGAGCAGATGTTCTGGATACCCAGCAACAAGCCGCTGGATTGGGATTGGCTGGCCTATGTACCGCAGCGCCTGGCCGATCAGGTGGCAGATGTGCCATGGAGCTCGGGCCTCAAGGAGTTGGCTGACGGGTTGAGCCAGCGCCCGCTGCTGTTTCTGCCGCTGTTGCTGGTGATCGGCGCCTTGCTGTGGCGACGCAAGTACCTGTATCAACGCTTGGGCAGAGTGCACCAGGACATCGGTCACTTCCGCCGCGACAGCCAGTGGCATACGCCACAGGCGATCTTGATCAACATCCTGCTGGCGATGCCGGTGAGCCTGGGGCTGGCCCTGTGCAGCTATGCCCTGCAGATCGACGCGCGCGGCCAGAACGCCAATCTCGGCGCTGCACTGTGGCAACTGGCCCAGGCATGGCTGGTGTTCTACACCGCCTACCGCATCCTTTCCCCTGGAGGCGTGGCGGAGGTTCATTTTCGCTGGTACAAGCCGCAAGTGGAATTCCTGCGCGGCTGGATACGCCGCCTGGGCACCGTCGTGCTGGCACTGGTCGGTGTGGTGGCCGTCGCAGAGCATCAACCTTCGGCGCTCGCCGACGATGTGCTGGGGATCGGCGTAGTGCTGACCTGCTACGCACTGATGGCCTGGCTGCTCAGTCGCCTGTTGTTGAGCAGCCCAGCACACCGTGCCACCTCGTTGTTTCGCAGGGCCGTGGGCGTAGCGTTCACGGCATTGCCCATCGCCTTGTTCATCGCGGTGTGCTTCGGCTACTACTACACCGCGCTGAAGCTGACCGACCGCCTGATCTACACCCTCTACCTGCTGTTGTTCTGGCTGGTGATCGAAGCGGCCTTCGTCCGCGGGCTTTCCGTCGCTGCCCGACGCCTGGCCTACCAACGCGCGCTCAGCAAACGTGCCGCGGCCAAGGAAGGGCTCGACGGCGAAGTCGTCGTCGAAGAACCGACATTGGATATCGAACAGGTCAACCAGCAATCCCTGCGCCTGATTCGCCTGGCCCTGCTCGGCGGCTTCATCGCCGGCCTGTACTGGGTCTGGTCGGACCTGCTCTCGGTGTTCGCCTACCTGAACAATTTCGTATTGTACGAATACACCAGCGGCACAGGCACTGCGGCCAGCATGGTCCCCATCAGCCTCGGCGACCTGCTCGGTGCACTGGTGATCGTGGGGATCACATTCGCCCTGGCCGGCAACTTGCCTGGCCTGCTGGAAGTACTGGTGCTGTCGCGGCTGAACCTGGCTCAAGGCAGCGCCTACGCCACCACCACGTTGCTGTCTTACACCATCGTCGGCGTCGGTATCGTCAGTACCCTTTCGACCCTGGGGGTCAGCTGGGACAAGTTGCAATGGCTGGTTGCCGCGCTGTCTGTGGGCCTGGGTTTCGGCATGCAGGAAATCTTCGCCAACTTCATTTCGGGCATCATGATTCTGTTCGAGCGCCCGGTGCGTATTGGCGACACCATCACCATCGGCAACCTATCGGGCACGGTGAGCAAGATTCGCATCCGCGCCACCACCATCACCGACTTCGACCGCAAGGACATTATCGTCCCCAACAAAACCTTCATCACCGGGCAACTGATCAACTGGTCGCTCACTGATACGGTCACCCGCGTGACCTTGAAACTGGGTATCGACTACGGCTCGGACCTGGACCTGGTTCGCGACCTGCTGCTCAAGGGCGCACACGAGAACCCCAGGGTGCTCAAGGACCCAGAGCCCTTGGTGTATTTCCTGCAATTCGGCGAAAGCTCGCTGGACCACGAACTGCGCATGCACGTACGTGACCTGGGTGATCGCAACCCGACGCTGGACGAGATCAACCGCTACATCAACCGTGAGTTCAAGGCCCACGACATCAAGATCTCCGTGCGCCAGGTGGAGGTGTTCCTGATGGATGCCAAAGGTGGCAAACAACAGTTGATTCCCACGGACTCGCCCAAATCGGATGGCACTCAGCCGGTGTGATTGGACTCCATAGGGCAACCAGCCCCACTATACCTGCGAGGGCCTAGCCCTCGTTCACGGCCGGTCCGCCCGAAAAGGGCCACACAGCGGCCTTGCCACCGAGATTCAGGAGCCAGCCCCGTGAAAGCCCTCGACCAACTCGATTTCGACAACCGCTTCGCCCGCCTGGGCGACGCCTTTTCCACCCAGGTGCTGCCCGAACCCATCGCAGACCCTCGCCTGGTGGTTGCGAGCACGTCGGCCATGGCGCTGCTCGACCTCGCCCCTGACCAGGCCCAGTTGCCGTTGTTCGCCGAACTGTTCAGCGGCCACAAGCTATGGGAAGGGGCCGATCCACGGGCAATGGTGTATTCCGGCCATCAGTTCGGGTCCTACAATCCGCGGCTGGGTGACGGCCGCGGCCTGCTGCTGACCGAGGTAATCAACGATGCCGGCGAGCACTGGGACCTGCACCTCAAGGGCGCCGGCCAGACGCCCTACTCGCGTATGGGCGATGGCCGCGCCGTGCTGCGCTCTTCGATCCGTGAATTCCTGGCCTCCGAAGCCTTGCATGCCCTTGGCATACCCAGCAGCCGCGCTCTGTGCGTGATTGGCTCCAGTACCCCGGTGTGGCGCGAAACCCGTGAGAGCGCCGCCATGCTCACCCGCCTCGCCCAGAGCCACATCCGCTTTGGTCATTTCGAGTACTTCTACTACACCAAGCAGCCCGAGCAGCAACGTGTGTTGATCGACCATGTGCTCGACCAGCACTACCCGCAGTGCAAAGACGCCGAGCAGCCCTATCTGGCCATGTTCAGCACCATCGTCGAGCGCAACGCCGAACTGATCGCCCGCTGGCAGGCGTATGGGTTCTGTCACGGGGTGATGAACACCGACAATATGTCGATCCTGGGAATCACGTTCGACTTCGGACCGTTCGCCTTCCTTGACGACTTCGATGCCAACTTCATCTGCAACCATTCCGACGACCGCGGTCGCTACAGCTATGCCAACCAGGTACCGATCGCTCACTGGAACCTCAGTGCGCTGGCCCAGGCCTTGACCACGGTGATCGAGGTCGAACCGCTCAAGCAAGCACTGGCCTTGTTCCTGCCGCTGTACCAGGCGCACTACCTGGACCTGATGCGTCGCCGACTTGGCCTGACCACGGCAGAAGACGAGGACATGGCATTGGTCGAGCGTCTGTTGCAGCGCATGCAGAGCGGTGGCGTGGACTACAACCTGTTCTTCCGCAGGCTGGGCGACCAACCACTGGCCCAGGCATTGCAGGTGGTACGCGACGACTTCGTCGATCTGGCGGGCTTCGACGCCTGGGCCAGCGACTACCAAGCCCGTTGCGAACGCGAGCCGGGCAATGCCGCGGGGCGGCGTGAGCGAATGCATGCCGTGAACCCGCTCTACGTGCTGCGTAACTATCTGGCGCAGAACGCCATCGAAGCGGCCGAGGCGGGTGACTACTCTGAAGTCAGGCGTTTGCACGAGGTGTTGAGCCGCCCATTCGAGGAACAGCCTGACATGCAGGCCTATGCCGAACGGCCACCGGCCTGGGGCAAACACCTGGAAATCAGCTGCTCGTCCTGAAACCCATGCTCATTGTCCTGGAGATGAAATGACCGATTCACTGGTGGTCCCCTGCCCTCACTGCAACGGCTTGAACCGCTTGCCAGCCGACCGCCTGGGCGACGCGCCCAAGTGCGGCCGCTGCAAGCAGCCGGTGCTGCTCAACGAGCCGTTCGTGCTTACCGAGGGTAGCTATGCAAGCCAGGTCAAAGGCGATCTGCCGTTACTGATCGACGTCTGGGCCGACTGGTGTGGCCCCTGCAAAGCCTTTGCGCCTGTCTTCGAACAAGCGGCCCGGCAGCTGGGTGGACGCTGTCGCCTGGCCAAGCTCGACAGCGAAGCCAACCGCAACCTGGCTGGGCAACTGGGTATTCGCTCGATCCCGAGCCTTATTCTGATGCGTAATGGTCGCGAGATCGCGCGCCAGGCAGGGGCATTGCCCCTTCAGCCGCTGCTGGACTGGTTGCGCAGTCAGGGGGTTTGACAGCCTACTCCCGCCCACCAAGCAGATCATGCAGGGCCACGAACTGCTGAGTCAGCTTGTGACGAGGGTCGAGATGGATCAGGGGCAGGCTTGCGTGATGCGACTCGCGCATCTTCACGGAGCTGCCGAGGTACACCGGCAGCACCGGCAAGCCCTCGCCCAGCAGCTCGTCCAGCATTTGTTGCGGCAGGCTCGCACGAGGCTGGAACTGGTTGACCACGATGCCCTCGACGACCAGCTTCTCGTTATGGTCCTCCTTGAGTTCCTCGATCTCGGCCAGCAGCCCGTACAGGGCCTGGCGCGAAAAGCTGTCGCAGTCGAATGGAATCAACACACGATCCGCCGCGATGAGGGCCGAGACGGCGTAGAAATTGAGCGCCGGTGGCGTATCGATGTAGATGCGCTCATAGTCTTCATCCAGCGCTTCGAGCAATTTACGCAGCTTGTTGATCTTGTGCTTGGCTTCGAGCTTGGGTTGCAGGTCGGCCAGCTCGGAGGTGGCGGTGATTACATGCAAGTTGTCGAAAGGCGTCTGGTAGATATCGACCTTGTTCTTTTTCGCGGCAGGCCCACTGGACAAGCTCTGCTTGAAGAAGTCGGCGATGCCCGTGGGAATGTCTTCGCCCGTCAGCCCGGTGAGGTACTGGGTCGAGTTGGCCTGTGCATCCAGGTCGATCAGCAATGTTCGGTAGCCTTCATGGGCGCTCACCGCTGCCAGGTTGCAGGCAATGCTGGACTTGCCCACCCCGCCTTTCTGATTGAACACCACGCGTCGCATGACTGACCTCCGGATAGGGACGAGTGCCCGAGTATGTGGCGGCGCGGTGTCGATGACCAGCGCTGCAACCTCCGCCTGCAGCAGCGCCGACTGTCGGAAAAGGGAAACTATTCAATCAGACAATGCCACATCCACTTGAAGGCATTGTCTCTTTGGATCCGAATCCATTGCTACATCACGGCCGCACCGGGATAATGCGCGCCACTCGATGAACGCACTACACCTGACAGGCAGGCGCCGAGTCGTTCGCTCGGCATGGAAGCCCCTCAGGGCGGGAAGAGAAACCACTTTGATCACCTTCGATATCACCCAATGGCGTGCATGGGCTCCGGGCCTTTCAGCGCCTGCCGACTGGAGCGCGTGGGCCAGCGGCAATTCACCAGCGGGTGCTGAGGCCTGTGCGCCTGACGTGGCCTTCTTGCCAGCCATGCAACGCCGTCGGCTGAGCCATATGGCGCGCATGGCGTTCGCGGTGGCCTGGCCACTGGCAGAAGGCCAGCCGCCGCTGCCACTGGTGTTCGTCTCCCGCCACGGTGAAACCCCCCGCACGTTTTCGATTCTGGGCGAGCTGGCTGCAGGGCAGCCGCTATCCCCTACTCAATTCAGCCTCTCGGTGCACAACGCGGTGATCGGCCTGTGGTCGATCCTGCGCGGGTCCACCTGCGAGATGACCGCGCTGGCTGCCGCAGGGGATGGCTTCGAACAGGGCATCGTGGAGGCAGCAGCGCTCATGGCTGACGGCGCCCCTGCCGTGCTGCTGATCGTTACCGAAGAGCAGCCACCACCGGCCTATGGCCCCTGGATAGACGATGTACCGTTCGCCTACGCGCTGGGCCTGCTGCTGACCCCAGGCCAGCAATGGCAGTTGGCGTCTGGCCAGGTAGGGGCATCGCCTGCAGAGGCGGCGTTGCCTCACGGCCTTAGCTGGCTCAAGGCGATGCTCAACGGCCGCACCGATTTCACTCACACAGGGAAGCGTCGTACATGGAACTGGCACCGACAGCCGTGAGCCGGCCAGGCGACGCCTTCATCTGGCGCCTGCTGGCGACGGCCATGAGCTTTGCTCTGTTTGGCCTGGGTTGCCTGACCCTGCGTCTTTTCGTGTTTCCGCTGCTGGCCTGCCTGCCCGGTGGCCGGGCGCGTCATCGCGAGCGGGCCCGGCGCACCATCAGCTGGCTGTTCTGGCGCTTCGTCCAGTTCATGCGCGCCATGGGCGTGCTGACGTACGAGATCGAAGGGGCTGAGCGCCTGGGCCGGCCGGGGCAGATGATCATCGCCAATCACCCGTCCCTGATCGACGTGGTGTTTCTGATCGGCCTGGTACGCCAGGCCAATTGCGTCGTAAAACAGAGCCTGTTCGACAACCCGTTCACGCGTGGCCCGGTGAGCGAGGCGCAGTACATCGGCAACGATGGCAGCATGGACATGCTCGACGCCGCCGTCGCCTCGCTGCAACAAGGTCAGACCCTGGTGATTTTCCCGGAAGGCACACGTACTTCACCCGGGCAACCTCCCGCCTTTCACCGTGGCGCCGCCGCGATCGCGCTGCGCGGTGCCAGCGTCATCACGCCTGTCACCATCAAGGTCAGCCCCACCACATTGACCAAGAACGAACCCTGGTACCGCATCCCAGGCAGGCGGGTGCATTTCACCCTGTCAGTGGGCCCGGACGTACAGCCCGAGGCCTTCACCGCCTTGGGCCCGGCGCCCAAGGCCTCCCGCCTGCTCAACGACTATCTGCACAACTACTACACAAAGGAGCTCGCCGCCGATGAGCGCGCCACAGCAAGACCTCAACCGTGATCTCAAGCAACTGATCATCGACGCCCTGGGCCTCGAGGACATCAGCGTTCAGGACATCGACGACGAACAGACCCTGTTCGGCGAAGGCCTGGGCCTGGATTCGGTCGATGCGCTCGAGCTTGGCCTGGCCATCCAGAAGCGCTACGGCATCAAGATCGACGCCGATGCCAAGGACACCCGCAACCATTTCAGCAGTGTCGCCGCCCTGGCGGCGTTCGTCACTGCCCGTCAGGCCGCCTGAGACCGCACCATGCAAACCCGTGAAGACATCTTCAACATCCTGCGCGACGCCCTGGTCGAACTGTTCGAGCTGGAACCGGAGCGTATCAGCCTGGACGCCAACCTTTACCAGGACCTGGAGATCGACAGCATCGACGCCGTCGACCTCATCGATCACATCAAGCGCCAGACAGGCAAGAAGATCGCCGCCGACGAATTCAAGTCGGTGCGTACCGTCAATGATGTGGTCGAAGCCGTCTTCCGCCTGGTGAACCCAGCGGCATGAAGCGACTGATCGGCGCCGGCCTGCTGATCGCCGGCCTGCTGTATCCGTTCGCCGTGCATTTCGGCATGGCGCACTACGCACCCTGGCAATTCGGCCTGCTGCTCGGCGGGCTGTGGCTGGCGCGCGCGCTCAGCGCGCCGCGTCGCCCGGGTAGCTTGTGGATGGCCATCGCTGCCCTGGCGTTCTGCGGGTTGCTGGGGCTTTCGGATAGCCAGGCCCTGTTGCGTTGGTATCCGGTGCTGATCAGTACCTTCATGCTGGGTTTGTTCGGCAGCAGCCTGCTGCACGGCATGCCGGTGGCTGAACGCCTGGCGCGCCTGAGCGATCCGGTGCTGCCGGCTCGGGCTGTGCGTTACACGCGCCATGTCACCCAGGCCTGGTGTCTGTTCTTTCTGCTCAACGGCCTGATCGCCACCGCGCTTACGCTGTGGGCACCCCTGGGCTGGTGGACCCTCTACAACGGCGTGATCGCCTATGCCGCGATGGGCGTGCTGTTTGCCCTTGAATGGCTGATTAGACAACGTGTGCGAGGACGCTCATGAACTGGATCAACCTCGAACACCTGCTGCTGCCGCTGGATGCGCCGCGCCAGGTGACCCAAGCCCCTGCCCTGGACCACGCCGAGCTGTGCCAGCAGGCACTGCGCCTGGCCGGGGGCCTGCGCACGCGGGGTATACGCCGGCTGGCGGTGCACCTGGAGGACGCCGCGCAACTGGCCGCTGCCCTGCTGGGTGCATGGCGGGCCGACGTCGAGGTCTTGCTGCCGGCCGATCTGCAGCCGGCCACCCGTGGGCGCTGGAACGCCCACGTGGACCTGTGGCTCAGTGACCAGCCTGAGGATGCGTCGCCCGAAGCGCTGCTGGACGAGCCATTGCCACCGGCCTCTCTGGACCTGGCCCGATGCCGCATCAGCCTGTGTACGTCCGGCTCCAGCGGCGAGCCCAAGCGCATCGACAAGCAGGTAGCGCACCTGGCAAGCGAAGTCACCGCACTGGAGCAGTTGTGGGGCGAGGAGCTTGGCTCGGCCTGGATCATCGGCAGCGTCGCCACCCAGCACATCTATGGCCTGCTGTTCCGAGTGCTGTGGCCACTGTGTGCCGGGCGTGGCTTCGAGCGCCGTCAGTTGCCGTTCCCCGAAGACCTGCAACGGGCCAGCCGTGCACACCCGGCCTTTGCCTGGGTGGCCAGCCCCGCCCTGCTCAAGCGCATGGGTGAAAACCTCGACTGGCCCGCCCTGCGCCCGGTGCGCAAGGTGTTCTCCTCCGGAGGTGAGTTGCCCAGCGATGCTGCCGAGCGCCTGCAGCAGCGACTTGGCCAATGGCCGGCAGAGATCCTCGGCAGCTCGGAAACCGGCGGGATCGCCTGGCGCCAAGGACAAGCCTTGTGGCAGCCGTTTGCCGAGGTACAGGTCAGCCAAAACGCCCAAGGTGCGCTGTGTATTGCATCGCCCTACCTCCCTGCGGGGCATCTGGAGCAAAGCGCCGACGCCGTCGAATTCTCGCCTGATGGCCGCTTTCGCTTGCTGGGGCGACTGGATCGTATCGTCAAGCTCGAAGAGAAACGGATTTCCCTGCCCATGCTCGAACAAGCATTGTGCACCCACCCCTGGGTCTGCGAGGCACGCCTTGGCATGATCGAAAACGGCCGGGCCAGCCTGGGCGCCGTATTGGTACCGAGCTCCGCCGGCCTGCACGCCCTGCGCAACCAGGGCCGGCGGGCCGTGGTCGAGGCACTGCGCAGCCACCTGGCAGGGCACTGCGAGGCGCTGGCACTGCCACGGCGCTGGCGACTGGTACGAGACCTGCCCCTGAACAGCCAGGGCAAGCTGACCCAGACGGCGCTTGACGCATTGTTGCAGGCGCCCCGCAGCATGGCGCCGCAAGTGCTGGAGCAGTGCCGCGAAGGTGACGAGTTGCTGTTCAAGCTGGCCGTGCCGTTGGACCTGGCCTGTTTCCCAGGGCATTTCCCACGCACGCCCGTGTTGCCCGGCGTGGTCCAGATCGACTGGGCCATTGCACTGGCCACAGCGCTGACCGAACCTGCGCTGCGCTTCGCGGGCATGGAGGTGCTCAAGTTCCAGCAGTTGGTGCGACCCGGCGACGAGTTGGCGCTCAACCTTCGCCTGGACAAGGTGCGCGGCAAGCTCTACTTCGCGTTCACCTGTGCGGGCCAGCCGTGCTCAAGCGGCCGGATCCTGCTGGAGAACGCTCGTGCATAAGCCCTGCGCAGTCATACCGGTCTACAACCACGAGCACGCCGTCCCGGCGGTGGTGGAGGACTTGCTACAGGCGGGCCTGCCATGCGTACTGGTAGACGACGCCAGCGACGCAGTTTGCGCGCAGGTGCTCGCGCAACTGGCTGCTCACAGGGATGTGTTTCTGGTCACCCTGGCCGTCAACCAGGGCAAAGGCGGTGCGGTCATGGCCGGCCTGCGCGAGGCCGCCCGGTTGGGTTTCAGTCATGCCTTGCAGGTCGACGCCGACGGTCAGCACGACCTGGGTGATGTGCAACAGTTTCTGGCGCAATCCCGCCATCACCCCCAGGCACTGGTATGCGGTTATCCACAGTATGACGCCAGTGTGCCCAAGGGACGGCTTTACGCCCGGTACCTGACCCACGTCTGGGTGTGGATCAACAGCCTGTCGCTGCAGATTCCCGACTCCATGTGCGGGTTTCGCGTCTACCCGCTGCCAGCGACGCTGGCCCTGATCGACAGCGTGCGCCTGGGCAAACGCATGGACTTCGACCCCGAAATTCTCGTGCGTCTGGCCTGGCGCAACCAGCCGATGCGCTGGCTGCCGACGCGGGTGCATTACCCACAAGATGGCCTGTCGCATTTTCGTCTGCTCCACGACAACGCACTGATCTCCAAGATGCACGCCAAGCTGTTCTTCGGCATGCTGGTGCGAGCACCCTCGATTCTCTGGCGGCGGTGGCGATCATGAGCGAACCGTCGCAGCACTGGGCCGACCACCAGGAGCGGGGCAGCTTCTGGTTGATGAAGCTGACCGCAACCCTGGTACGCCTGCTTGGCCGCCGGGTGCTCAGCCCATTGATCCACCTGATCGTCGCCTACTTCTTCCTGTTCGGGCGCCGCGCCCGTCGCAGCGCGTGGCAGTACCAGCAACGGTTGCGCCAGTGGAACGACGGGCAAACCCCCGCCCCTGGCCAGTGGCAGGTCTTTCGTCAGTTCATGGCCTTTGCCGACGCCCTGCTGGACAAGCTCGACGTGTGGAACGGCAAGCTGCGCATCGAAGATATCGAAATTCACGACCCGGCCGGCCTGCGTCAACAGCTGCGCGGTGCCCGTGGACAGATGCTGGTCGGCGCGCACCTGGGCAACCTGGAAGTGTGCCGGGCCCTGGCCGAAATCGGCGAGCAGGTGACCATGAACGTATTGGTGCACACCCGGCACGCCGAGCGTTTCAATCGCCTGCTGGGTGAAGCCGGAGCCACCAACCTGCGCCTCATTCAGGTCAGCGAACTGGACCCGGCGGTGATGCTGCAACTGTCCGAGCGCCTGGAGCGCGGTGAATGGCTGGCCATCGCCGGGGATCGCGTGCCGCTGCACGGTGGGCGTACCGTCGACGTGGATTTCCTCGGTCACCGTGCCGCCTTCCCACAAGGCCCGTGGTTGTTGGCAGGCATGCTCGAATGCCCGCTCAACCTGCTGTTCTGCCTCAAGCACAATGGCCGCTACCACGTCACCCTCGAGCCCTTTGCCGAGCGCCTGCAATGGCGCCGTGGCCAGCGCGATCACGTCATCGCCGAATGGGCCGCCCGCTACGCCGACCGCCTGGGCCACTACTGCACACGCGCCCCCCTGCAGTGGTTCAATTTCTACCCTTTCTGGAAGACCGATGACGATGCAAGCGCATGAACCTGTCACGTTCGGCGAATCGCCGCTGGCAATCGAAGACGTCGTGGCGCTGGCCGAAGGCCGTGCCACGGCACACCTGCAGGACGATGCTGCCTACCGCGAGCGCATCGCCCGCGGCGCGCGCTTCCTCGATACCCTGCTCGACAAGGAAGGGGTGATCTACGGCGTTACCACCGGCTACGGTGACTCCTGCGTCGTGGCAGTGCCGCTGGAACACGTCGAGGCACTGCCACGGCCCCTGTACACATTCCACGGTTGCGGCCTTGGCAAACTGTTGGACGCCTCGGCCACGCGCGCGGTGCTGGCCGCCCGCCTGCGCTCGCTCAGCCATGGCGTATCCGGGGTTCGCCTGGCACTGCTCGAGCGCCTGCGCGACTTCATCGCCCACGACATCCTGCCACTGATTCCCGAAGAGGGTTCGGTAGGTGCCAGTGGCGACCTTACGCCCCTGTCCTACGTGGCCGCGACCCTCTCCGGAGAACGGGAGGTGATGTTCCAGGGGCAACGCCGCAGCAGCGCCGACGTGCACCGCGAACTGGGCTGGCAGCCTCTGGTACTGCGGCCCAAGGAAGCCCTGGCCCTGATGAATGGCACAGCGGTGATGACGGGCCTGGCCTGCCTGGCCTTCGCCCGTGCCGATTACCTCCTGCACCTGGCGACCCGCATCACGGCACTGAACGTGGTCGCCTTGCAAGGCAACCCCGAGCATTTCGACGAGCGCCTCTTCGCCGCCAAACCACACCCTGGCCAGACGCAGGTCGCCGCGTGGCTACGCCAGGACCTGGCGATCGACGCGCCATTGCCGGCCTTGCACCGTCTGCAGGATCGCTACTCGTTGCGCTGCGCGCCCCATGTGCTTGGGGTACTGGCCGACAGCCTGGGCTGGCTGCGCGGGTTCATCGAGACCGAGCTCAACAGCGCCAACGACAACCCGATCATCGACGGTGAGGCCGAGCGCGTGCTGCATGGTGGGCATTTCTACGGCGGGCACATCGCCTTTGCCATGGACAGCCTGAAAACGCTCGTCGCCAATGTGGCCGACCTGCTCGACCGACAACTCGCGCTGGCAGTGGACGTGCGTTACAACCACGGCCTGCCGAGCAACCTGTCTGGTGCACCGGCCGAACGCGCGATGATCAACCACGGCTTCAAGGCCGTGCAGATCGGCGCCAGCGCCTGGACCGCAGAGGCGCTGAAGCAGACCATGCCCGCCAGCGTGTTTTCGCGCTCCACCGAGTGCCACAACCAGGACAAGGTCAGCATGGGCACCATCGCCGCCCGTGACGCCCTGCGCGTACTGGAGCTGACCGAGCAAGTTGCCGCTGCTGCACTGCTGGCGGCCAACCAGGGCGTCTGGTTGCGCAGCCGACAGCCTCAGGCTCACCCGCTGCCACCTGCGCTGGCGCAGATGCACGAAGCGCTGCTGGAGGAGTTCGCGCCGGTCATCGAAGACCGCGCACTGGAGGGCGATCTGCGTCACTGCCTGGTGCGCATCGGTCAACGCCACTGGAGGCTGCATGCGTAACCCTGGGGTGTTCCATGTCGATACCGAAATCGTCGTGCCGTTCTTCGATGTCGACAGCATGCATGTGGTCTGGCACGGCCATTATGTGAAGTACCTGGAAGTGGCCCGGTGCGCCCTGCTCGACCGCCTGGCGCACAACTACGTGCAGATGCAGGCCAGCGGCTACGCATGGCCGGTGATCGACCTGCAACTGCGCTACATGCGCGGCGCCACGTTCGGTCAGCGCCTGGTCGTGCGGGCCAGCCTGGTGGAGTGGGAAAACCGCTTGAAACTGCATTACCTGATCACCGACGCTGCGACCGGCGAGCGCATGACCCGCGCCAGCACGGTGCAGGTAGCCGTGCACATCGACAGCGGCGAAATGCAGCTGGCCTCGCCGCCCGTCATGCTCGACGCCGTGCAGCAGGTGTTGTCATGAGCCTGGCGCTGAAGCGGCTGAGCTACGTGCTTGCCACGATGGCGGTGCTGTTCGTCAGCCCCCTGAGCGCTGCCTTCGACCTGAACGACCTTCAACGCCAGCTCAGCGCGCCGGCAGTGGTCAAGGGCCCATTCGTCCAGGAAAAACACCTGCGCGCCCTCCCCCAGCCCCTGCTGAGCCAAGGGGAGTTCGTACTGGCCCGTGATCACGGTCTGCTGTGGATGCTGCATATCCCGTTGCGTCAGGATTACCGGATCGATGCTCAGGGCATCGCCCGGCGCGACCCAGGCGGCTGGCAGGCGCTACCCGGCGGCAGCGCCGGTGCGCAGCAGAACCGTCTCTTCTTCGCTGTGCTGCAAGGTGACAGCACTGGGCTGCAGCGTGATTTCGAGCTGGCGTTGAGCGGTGATTCGGCGCAGTGGCAATTGCGCCTGACCCCTCGCTCATTGCTCCTCAAACAAATTTTCAACCACATCGACATCAGCGGCGGGCGCTATGTGCAGCGCATCGAGCTGAACGAAACCCAAGGCGACAGCACGGTATTGCGCATGCCTCAAAGCACCGGCGCGACGACGTTGAGCGACACGGAGCGCAGTGACTTTGTCGACTGAACGCCTGCTGCCACGCCTGTTCGTGTGTCTGCTGCTGATCATGCTGGCCGTGGCCGGCTGGCAGTGGCATCGCGGCGCGCCGTTGTCCGCCGACTTGATGGCCCTGGTCCCCGGCGCGACCCAGGACCCTTTGGTACAGCAGGCCGAACAGCGTATGCAGGAGCCGCTGAACCGCGAGCTGCTGCTGCTGGTCGGCCACGCGCAGCGTCAACAGGCGCTCGCGCTGGCACAACAACTGGCGGACCAGTGGCAGGCCAGCGGCCTGTTCGAGAAGGTGCAATGGAGCCTGGAAACCGATCTGCAGGCGGTACGTGAGCAGTTACTCAAGGGCCGTCTGGCCATGCTGCCGTCATCCGACCGGCAACAATTGCAGCAGCAGCCGTCAGCTTTCGTGGCGCAGCGCGTCCAGAGCCTGGTCGACCCTTTCGCAGGGTTCAACCTGGTACCCAGCCAGAACGACTGGCTAGGGCTGACCGGGCGCATACAGCATGCACAGCCCAAACCCGCGAACGTGGAACTGGACACCGCCAATGGCGCCTTGATTGCCCAGGCCGAGGGGCGCTACTGGGTGTTGGTGCGGGCGCGCACCCTGGGCAACGCCTTCGACCTGCAGCTGCCGCTGCAAGTAGCAGCCCTGCTGGCCGATGCGCGTCTGCAGGCGAGTACTGTGGGCGCCCGGTTGCTGGCCGCCAGCGGCCTGCTGCATGCCGCTGCCGGACAGCAACAAGCCAGCCGGGAAATCACATGGGTGGGGGGTGGCGCTACACTGGGCATCTTGGTGCTGCTAGTGCTGGCCTTGCGCAGCGTACGCGCGTTGTTGGCCTTCGTACCCGTGCTGGTCGGCATGCTGTTCGGTTCGGTGGTGTGCGTGGCGGTATTCGGCCAGATGCACGTCATGACATTGGTACTGGGCTCGAGCCTGATCGGCGTTGCGGTGGACTACCCGCTCCACTACCTGTCCAAGAGCTGGAGCCTCAAGCCGTGGCACAGCTGGGCAGCCGTGCGCCTGACCCTGCCGGGCATGAGCTTGAGCCTGGCGACCAGTTGCATCGGTTACCTGGCATTGGCCTTCACGCCTTTCCCGGCGCTGACCCAGATCGCCGCTTTTTCTGCCGCTGGCCTGATAGGCGCCTACTTGAGCGCGGTGTGTTTGCTGCCAGCGCTCTTGGCCAACGCGCAACTGCGCCCGGCTGATTGGCCGATGCGCGTTGCCCAGGCGCTCACCCGCTGGCGTGAGGCGTTGCTGCGCAAAGTGCCGAGCGCGGCGCTGCTCGCGCTGCTACTGCTGTTCTGCGCCAGTGGCCTCTGGCACCTGCAGGCCCGCAACGATATCCGTCAATGGGTGGACACGCCGCCGCAATTGCTGCAGCAAGCCCAGGCGGTGGCGCGCATCACCGGTTACCAGCCCACCAGCCAGTTCTACCTGGTGCGCGCTGACGACCAGCAGCAGTTGCTCGAACGCACCCAGCAGCTTGGGGCCAAGCTTGACGCGTTGGTGGCGCATGAAAAGCTCAAAGGCTACATGAGCCTTGGTCAACTGGTCGCCACCCCCATTGCACAAGACCAGGCGCGCGAGGCCGTGGCCGCGCTGGCGTCACATTGGCAGCCACTGGTGTCGCTCGGTATCCCCGAAGCGGCCCTGAATGCCGAAGTCGAGCAATTGCGCGCATTGCCGCTCCAGCGTATCGACGATGTTCTGGCAGGCCCTCTGGGCGAGGCGTGGAGGCCACTGTGGCTGGGCAGCACGGGTAGCGGCGTGGCTGCCATCGTCAGCCTGCAAGGGCTGTCCGATGCCAGCCTGCTGAGGTCGCAGACGCAGGACCTGGCTGGCGTCCAACTGGTCGATCGTCTTGGCGAGCTGAACCAGGTGTTCGCCGCTACCCAGGTCAGTGCAGCAGAGCTGAAGCTGCTCTCGTGCGCGCTGATTCTGGTGCTGCTGGTCGTGCCCTTCGGCCTGCGTGGCTCACTGCGCATCGTGGCCCTGCCCTTGTTGGCCGCACTCTGTAGCCTGGCGAGTCTGGGCTGGTTGGGCGAGCCCTTGACGCTGTTCAGCCTGTTCGGGTTGCTGCTGGTGACAGCCATCAGCGTCGACTACGCCATTCTCATGCACGAGCGCATTGGCGGTGCCGCCGTGAGCTTGCTTGGAACCTTGCTGGCTGCGTTGACCACGTGGCTGTCGTTCGGGCTGCTGGCCCTGTCCAGTACCCCCGCGGTCAGTAACTTCGGTGTGGCGGTGAGCCTCGGCCTGGTATTCAGCTTCCTGTTGGCGCCTTGGGCAGCGCCTCGTGAGGGGGCGCACGAGCGTCCATGATGATCATCGTTTTCTGGGTGCTGGCGCTGGCGCTTTTCGCCCTGGCCAGCCGGCTGGGCAAGCGTCTGGGGCTGATACCGATCGTCAGCCATCTGCTGCTGGCAACGCTGGTGCTTCCTGTGTCGATGGGCCTGTGCGTGACGCCTCACTGGCAACTGGACGGCAATGCACTGATCGCACCGACATGGGTAACAACCCTATACAGCGGTAGCTTCGCCTTAGTGCTCGCTCACATTCTGATCGACGTGCTTGCGCTGCGCCCGGACCGCCAGGCTCTGAAGCTTGCCGTGCCCAGCTTCCTGGTGCCGTTCGCCTGCGGTATCGCCTGCGCGGTCTGGGGGATAGGCCTGAGCGGTGTCGGCGCGTTGGCATTGGGCTTGGTATTCGCGATCACCGCCATACCGGTGCTCTACCTCTATCTCCAGGCAATTGGTTATCCCGCAGCGGCCAGTCGGCGGTTATTGCAGGCTGCGATCCTGATCGACCTGGCGTGCTGGTTGCTGCTGGGGGTGGGCCAGGGCAGCCTGAACCCCGGCACGTTGGCCTTGCCGCTGCTGGCGGCCCTGCTGCCACTGCCGTTGCATGCCGCTGGCTTGCGTGCGTCCTCTGTGTATGGCGCATTGTTCCTGATACTGCTGTGCGTCGCCGAGCACTACAAGCTCAACGCCTTGATCCTGGGCGTCGGCTACCTGGCCTGCCTCGCCTGGCTCAAGGTCCCGGCGGCGCTGCCACTACCCGAGCGATATAACCGCCAGGTGCAACACCACTTGGCAGTGCCGCTGATTCTCACCTACGGCGTGGTGCAAATCGATGCCCACCAGGCCCTGGGTGAATTGGATGCCATGCAGTTGGGTGCCTTGATAGTGCTTCCGATCATCAGCAAGTTGCTGGGCAATTGGCTTGGCCTGGGCTGGGCCGCCTCTTCACTCAGCGCTGGCACCAAGTGGCGCGAGAGCCTGCTGCTGAACATTCGTGGCCTCAGTGAAATCGTTTTCCTCAACCTGCTGCTTTCGCAGCAGTTGATCACCCCAGCGGTGTACTTCGCGCTCATGCTGATGAGCCTGGTCGCCACCCTGATGCCGGCGCTGGCCGGCCTTCATCGTCTTCCGCTCACTTCAGAATCCATGGCAAGGAGCCCGCATGCCAAACCTTGAACATCAACAACGCCAGGTCCTGGTGATCGGCGCCGGGCCCTCTGGCGCCATTGCTGCGGCCCTGCTCAAGCGCCATGGGCACGACGTACTGGTCATCGAGCGCCAACGTTTCCCGCGCTTTTCCATCGGTGAAAGCCTACTGGCGCACTGCCTGGACTTCGTCGAGGAAGCGGGCATGCTCGACGCCGTGCAGGCGGCGGGGTTCCAGTACAAGAATGGCGCTGCATTCGCGTGGGGCGACGAGTACACGGCCTTCGATTTCGGGCAGACCTTCACGCCCGGCAAGACCAGCACCTTCCAGGTGCAGCGTGCCCGCTTCGACCAGATACTGGCCGATCAGGCCGAAGCTCAGGGCGTAGAGGTCCGCTACGAACATGAGGTGGTCAGCGCTGACATGGATGCAATCCAGCCGCACGTGCGCGTGCGCCGCCCGGATGGCAGCGAGTACGTCATCCAGGCCCAGTTCGTTCTGGATGCCAGCGGTTACGGCCGCGTGTTGCCTCGCCTGCTGGATCTTGAGGCACCGTCGGCATTCCCTGTACGTCAGGCGGTTTTCACGCACATCGAAGACCGCATCGACCACCCCGGCTTCGACCGCGACAAGATCCTCATCACCACCCACCCCGAGCACCGCGACATCTGGTTCTGGACCATTCCGTTCAGTGACGGCCGTACCTCGGTGGGGGTGGTAGCCGCCGCCGAGCGTTTTGCCAGTGCGCCTGACGACCTCGATGCCTGCCTCAAGCACTTCGTGGCGCAAGCGCCTGGCCTGGCCAAGGTGCTGGCCAATGCCGTCTGGGATACCCCCGCGCGTACCATCGGCGGCTACTCGGCCAACGTCAAGGCGCTGCACGGGCCAGGCTACGCACTGCTCGGCAATGCCGCAGAGTTCCTGGACCCGGTGTTCTCCTCCGGGGTAACCATCGCCATGCGTTCGGCCAGCATGGCTGCCGGCCTGCTGCACCGCCAATTGCAAGGCGAAGCGGTGGATTGGCAGAGCGCATTTGCCGAGCCGCTGCAGCGCGGCGTCGACACCTTCCGGGTGTACGTTGAAGGCTGGTACGACGGCAGCTTCCAGGATGTGATCTACCACCCCGGCAGCTCACCGGAAATTCGCGCCATGATCAGTTCCATCCTGGCCGGGTATGCCTGGGATACGCGTAACCCGTTCGTGGCCGAACCGCGGCGCCGACTGCGGACGCTGGCCGAACTGTGCGCAAGGGCTACGTCATGACCCAGCGCCCTTTCCTGAGCGAAACCTACGTCGAAGAAACCCGTATCGGCTTTCGCTTCCTCAGCAGCCACACCTGGCAGCACCACGTGCTGCGGGTGGCGATCGATGACCTCGCTCGGCTTTTCAACGGTGCCATCCCCAAGGCACCGGTACTGCTCGATGCCGGGTGCGGGCAAGGAAAATCGTTCAAGCACTTGCAGCGCGTATTCGCACCTTCCAGGCTGCTGGGTGCCGACGCCGATCCCCACAGCCTTGACCTCAGCGCAGCCGAGGCCCAGCGACTAGGCATTCCCGTAACCCTGTCTGGCGCAGACTGCGCCAGCCTGCCCTACCCTGACGCCAGCATTGACGTGCTGTTCTGCCACCAGACGTTCCACCACCTGGTCGAGCAGGAAAAGGCCTTGGCCGAGTTCTATCGGGTACTCAAACCGGGCGGCTATCTGCTGTTCGCCGAATCCACGCAGGCCTATATCGATACCTGGGTGATTCGCTGGTTCTTCCGGCACCCCATGCACGTGCAGAAAAGCGCCGAAGGTTATCTGCACATGCTGCGCGAGCAGGGGTTCGCGTTCGGGCCGGAGAATGTGTCCTACCCGTACCTGTGGTGGAGCCGAGCCAAGGACTTCGGCTTGCTGGAGCGTCTGGGCCTGCGCAAGCCGCCTCCCGTTGGCGAGCGCGATGAGACGCTGGTCAACGTAGTGGCCCGCAAGCCATTGGAGCACGCATGAAACCCTGGATGGCACTCGTCTGCTGCCTGATGCTCGGTGCCTGCGCCGCCAAGCCGCCCCTGCCCGAGTCACTTCCAGCGCTTGCCCTGCCGCAGCAATTGCATGTCGAGCGTACCCAGGCCGGGCAACGCCAGGACTGGCTGCTGGTCATTCAGGACGAGGGTGGCCGCCTGCGCTGGTCGTTGCTCGACCTGCTGGGCATACCCCAGGCGCGGCAAGTGCTGGACGGCCAACAGTGGCAAGCCGACGGCCTGTTGCCACCCAACCCTGCCGCCCGCGAGTTGTTCGCCGCCATGCTTTTCGCCCTCACGCCACAGGACCAGTTGGCCCGGCTGTACCCCGAGGCCCGACAGCACCACGGGCAGCGGTGGCTGGGCGAGCGCTGGCAGGTGACCTATCGCACCGCCGGTGCCTTCGACTTGCACTTGGGCCAAGGCCTGCGCTATCTAATCGACCCCCTGCCCCGCGAGCACACCCCATGACCGCCTACCTCGATGCCCTGGGCCTGATTTGCGCCCTTGGCCACGGCCAGGCCGACGTCGCCACGCGCCTGTTTGCCGGCGACTGCTCAGGCATGCAGCCCGCAGCCGGCTGGATCCCCGAGCGCCAGCCTCCGGTGGGTGCCGTGGCGCAGCCACTGCCTGCCGTCCCCTTGCCTGACCAGCACAGCCGCAACAATCAGCTGCTGTACGCCGCTGCGCTGCAGATCGAGCCAGCCATTCGCAAGGCAATCGCGCGATACGGTGCGCACCGTATCGGGGTGATCCTGGGCACCAGCACGTCCGGGATCGCCGAAGGCAGTGCTGCCATCGGCCAGTTCCTGGCCCGCGGCCAGTTCCCGGCCGATTATCACTATGCCCAGCAAGTGTTGAGCGCGCCGGCCGATTTTCTCGCCGACTGGCTGCAACTCGGCGGCCCGGCCTATGTGATTTCAACCGCGTGCACCTCAAGCGGCCGAGCACTGCTGAGCGCTCGGCGCCTGCTTGAGCTTGGCGTCTGCGATGCGGTGTTGTGCGGCGGTGTAGACAGCCTCTGTCACCTC
The DNA here is from genome assembly GCA_963529135.1 of uncultured Pseudomonas sp. GTDB lineage: Bacteria > Pseudomonadota > Gammaproteobacteria > Pseudomonadales > Pseudomonadaceae > Aquipseudomonas. The sequence goes on from CAURYQ010000002.1 coordinate 38,065, forward strand.
ACGCTCAACGGGTTCAATGCCCTGGAAGCCATCAGCGATCGCCGCTGCAACCCCTTCTCTGCCAACCGCGACGGCATCAATATCGGCGAGGCCGCCGCCTTGTTCATGATGACCCGCGAACCCGAAGCACAAGGCGAGCGCATCGCCCTGCTGGGCGCCGGCGCCAGTTCGGACGCCCATCACATCTCCGCGCCTGACCCCACTGGCGCCGGCGCCTTGCAGTGCATGGGCAAAGCGCTGGACAATGCGGGCCTTGAACCCGCACACATCCATTACCTGAACCTGCACGGTACCGCCACGGCCCATAACGACGCCATGGAAAGCCTGGCAGTCGATGCCCTGTTCGGCGCCCGCTTGCCGTGCTCATCCAGCAAGCCGATGACCGGCCATACCCTGGGCGCGGCCGGCGCACTCGAGGCAGCGTTCTGCTGGCTGAGCCTTAGCAGGCACAACCCATTGGGGTTACTGCCGCCGCACGTGTGGGACGGGCAGCCCGACCCCGCCTTGCCTGAACTGACCCTGGTCGATGGCAGCCAGCGCCTGGCAACGAAGGGCCCACGCCGAATGATGAGCAACTCGTTCGCCTTCGGCGGCAACAACGTCAGCCTGATTCTTGGAGACACCGCATGATCACCTGGCCCCTGGCCGAGCTGCTGCCTCATGCCGGCGACATGATTCTGATCGACCACATCGAGCACTGTGACGAAGAGCAGATCAGTACCCGCACCACCGTACGCCCTGACGGGATGTTCAATCGCGCCGATGGCAGCCTGCCGGCCTGGTTCGGCGTCGAGCTGATGGCCCAGAGCGTGGCGGCCTATGCCGGCTGCCGCGCGCGCCGCAATGGGCAGGCAGTCGAATTGGGCTTTCTGCTCGGTGCACGCAAATACGCGTGCGACGTCGAGTGCTTCCCGGCCGGCGCCCAGCTGCATATCCACGCCCAGCGCTCGCTCGAAGACGAGAACGGCATGGGCGTATTCGAATGTCACCTGCGCGGCCCCGGCATCCATGCCACAGCCCGCCTGAATGTGTACCGCCCGCCGCAAGCGGCCAGCTACCTGGCCGAAGCGGGCCCTGAGGAGCCCCTTTCATGACTGATACCATCCTGGTGACCGGTTCGAGCCGTGGGATCGGCCGTGCCATCGCCCTGCGCCTGGCACGCTCGGGCTACGACCTGGTGCTGCACTGCCGCAGTGGCCGGGCCGAAGCTGACGCGGTGGCCGATGAAGTGCGGGCACTGGGGCAGCAGGCGCGCGTGTTGCAGTTCGACATCGCCGAGCGCGCCGCCTGCCGCGCAGCGCTCGAAGCCGATGTGGAAGCACACGGCGCCTACTATGGCGTGGTGTGCAACGCCGGTCTGACCCGCGATGGTGCTTTTCCGGCGCTTACCGACGAAGACTGGGACCAGGTGCTGCGTACCAACCTGGACGGTTTCTACAACGTCCTGCAGCCGCTGACGATGCCCATGATCCGCCGTCGCGCGCCCGGTCGCATCGTCTGCATCACTTCGGTCTCGGGGCTGATCGGCAACCGTGGGCAGGTCAACTACAGCGCTTCGAAAGCGGGCCTGATCGGGGCAGCCAAAGCCCTGGCGATCGAATTGGGCAAGCGGCGCATCACCGTCAACTGCGTGGCCCCTGGACTGATCGACACGGCCATGCTCGACGAACATGTCCCGGTGGACGAACTGATGAAGATGATTCCTGCCGGGCGCATGGGTACCGCTGAAGAGGTAGCAGGCGCGGTCAACTTCCTGATGTCGCCAGAGGCAAGCTATATCACCCGCCAGGTACTGGCGGTCAATGGAGGGCTGTGCTGATGCGCCGCGTGGTAGTCACCGGCATGGCCGGCATCACCTCGCTGGGTAATGACTGGGCAACCATTGCCGGGCATTTCGCCAGTCAGCGCAGCGGCATCCGCCGGATGGACGAGTGGGACCGCTTCGAGGAAATGAACACGCGCCTGGCCGGCCCCATCGACGACTTCAAGGTCCCGGCCCATTGGACGCGCAAGCAGCTTCGCAGCATGGGCCGGGTGTCGCGCCTGGCCGTCTGCGCTGCCGAGCAGGCCCTGGAGGACGCAGGCCTGCTCGGCGACCCGAGCATTCGCGATGGACGAATGGGTGTGGCCTGCGGCTCGTCCACCGGCAGCACCGACGAAATCAAGGCGTTCGGCAACATGCTGCTCAACTCGGTGGCCGACGGGCTCAACGCCAATTCCTACGTGCGCATGATGCCGCACACCACCGCGGCCAACATCAGTATTTTCTTCGGCCTGACCGGGCGCCTGATCCCCACCTCCAGTGCCTGCACCAGCGGCAGCCAGGGCATCGGTTATGCCTATGAGGCGATCAAGTACGGGCGCTTGCCGATGATGCTGGCCGGCGGGGCCGAGGAACTGTGCCCGACCGAAGCCATGGTGTTCGATGCGCTCTATGCCACCAGCCTCAAGAACGACACGCCGCACCTCAGCCCACGCCCTTACGACTGCGGCAGGGATGGCCTGGTGATCGGCGAGGGTGCAGGCATGCTGGTACTCGAAGAGCTTGAGCATGCGCAGGCACGAGGCGCCAAAATACATGCCGAGATCGTCGGTTTCGGCAGCAATGCCGATGGCCAGCACACCACGCGCCCTGAACAGTCGACCATGCGCAGGGCCATGGAACTGGCGCTGGAGGACGCAGCCCTGGCGCCCGAGGCGATCGGCTATGTGAACGGCCATGGCACCGCAACCGAGCAAGGCGACATTGCCGAAACCCTGGCCACCAGCAGCCTGTTCGGCCCACGCATGCCCATCAGTTCGCAGAAGAGCTTTCTGGGCCATACATTGGGGGCCTGCGGAGCACTGGAATCCTGGTTCAGCATCGAGATGATGAACAGCGATCGCTACGTGCACACGCTGAACCTGGACGCGGTGGACCCCCGTTGCGGCGAACTGGATTACCTGCGCGGCGAGTTCCGCACCATGAACCACTCGTTCGTGATGAACAACAACTTTGCCTTCGGCGGGGTCAACACATCGCTGATCTTCCGCCGCTGGCCCTGACCTTCGATAGGAGCGCAAGGAATGTCCTCACTGTTACGCGCCGCTGCACTGGGCCTGGTACTTGCCGGCGTCGCTGGTTGTACCTCCAAGCCTGTGCTCAACCCCTCGGAACAACTGGCGGCAGCTACCCCCTATACCCAGCAGCAGGTCCAGCAGGCGATTCTCAAGGCCATCGTAGAGCGCGGCTGGACCGCCCGTTCGGTTCGCGCCGATGTCATCCAGGCCGACATAACCGTGCGCAACACCTTCTACGCCGCCGTCGATATCCATTACAGCGCCAGCCAGTTCCGCATCGATTATCGCGATAGCCGTGAATTGGGGTATGACGATGGCAAGATCCACCGCAACTACAACCGCTGGGTCTACAACCTCGATCGCAGCATCGTGCGCCAGCTCAACGCCCAGACCGCCGATCAGCTGCTGCAGCATAGCAACGCAACCAACAACTAACCAAGGAAGAATCCGATGCGCTTGAAAACCCTGACCGCCGCTACCGCCCTGCTGTTGGCTGCAGTCCCAGGCCTGAGCCAGGCCCGCGATACGGCGCTGTACCTGCCGTTCGAAAAGGTGGTGCAACAGATGCTCGCCGAGAAGAAGCTCGATGGCTCGGTCAAGTTCTACCTGGCGGGCGTCAAGCCTCGCGGCAAGGTAACCGTGATCAGCCCCAACTCGGTCACCAACAAGAAAACCAACGCGTTCAACAAGAGTGACGAAGCTGCCTGCGAGTGGGCCCTGCAATCAGCGCTGCTGACCCTGCAGGACGCTGCTCGCAAGGCCAACGCCAATGCGGTGACGAACATTGCCAGTTACTACAAGCGCAACGAACGCAAGGACGCTACTACCTACGAATGCCACGCCGGCGCAGTGATTGCCGGCGTTGCCCTCAAAGGCGACCTGGCCCGCGTCAACTGATGCCCCCACTTACCGGGCAGGTTCAGGCCTGAACCTGCCCGGTGAGCAGCTCGGCGAACGCCTCGGCCATTGCCGACCTGCGGCATTGGCGCTGTACCAGCCATACCGCCGAGGTGGCCTGCTCGTCCAGCAAAGTGCGGTACACCACGCCCTCGATGCGCATGCGCTGATAGGAGGCCGGCAACACCGACACCCCAAGCCCCGCCGACACCAGGCCGATGATGGTCATGGCCTCCCCCGCTTCCTGCGCAAAATGGGGGCTGAAACCGGCTTGACGGGCCAGATCCAGTAACTGGGCATACAAACCGCTGCCATAGCTACGCGGAAAGAACACGAAAGGCTCGTGGGCGAGCGCTGCCAGATGCACACCCTGCTCGGTGCCTTGGGCCAGCGCATGGGAGGCGTTGATCACGGCCACCAGAGGCTCACGAAACAACTCGGTCGCAACCAGTCCCTGGGCAAGCGGCATGGGCCGCATCAGGCCCACTTCGATGGACTCGTCGAAAACCCCTTCCGCCACTTCACGGCTGCTCATTTCCATGAGGTTGAGGTGCACGGCAGGAAAGCGCTGCCGAAACGCATGGATCGCCTTGGGAATTTTCGAGGTGAACGGCGCCGAGGACGTGAAGCCGATCTTCATTTCACCCAGCTCGCCCAACTGGGCACGACGGGCAACATCGGCAGCTTTTTCAACCTGCGCCAATACCAGGCGGGCCTCTTCCAGGAACAACCGTCCGGCCTCGCTGAGCTCGACACGGCGGTTGGTTCGTTCGAACAGCCGCGCGCCGAGCTCTTGCTCGAGCGCCAGTATCTGCTGGCTGAGCGGCGGTTGTGAAATACCCAGTTGCTGGGCCGCGCGGCCAAAGTGCAATTCCTCGGCGACCGCAACGAAATACCGTAAATGGCGCAGCTCCATCATCCACCCCTGACAGGTCGCGAAACGTCTCAATTAGGTCGAACAATATATTGGACCTAATTATTAGCCAGCTATATGCTTTTTTCACTGCCTTCGAGGTACTCACCTGTGAAATCCGCTGTAGCTGCCCTACCTATCGAGCCCGAGCCTGTCACCTTGAACGACGTATGGATCGAAAAAGGGACCCCGGCCTTCATGCGAACCGTGCTGGCGCTGTTCAGTGGCGGCTTCGCTACCTTCGCCCTGCTCTACTGTGTGCAACCGATGATGCCGCTGCTGTCGCAAGAGTTCGGCATCAATGCAGCGCAAAGCAGCCTGGTGCTGTCGGTTTCGACCGGCATGCTGGCGCTCGGTCTTCTGGTGACGGGGCCGATTTCCGATCGCATCGGCCGCAAACCGGTGATGGTGGCCGCACTGGGGTGTGCTGCCTTGTCGACGATTGCCAGCGCGGTGATGCCTACCTGGGAGCTGGTACTGGCAACGCGGGCATTGGTCGGACTGTCGCTGAGCGGGCTAGCGGCCGTGGCCATGACGTACCTTAGTGAAGAGATCCACCCACAGCACATCGGCCTGGCCATGGGCCTGTACATCGGCGGCAACGCCATCGGTGGCATGAGTGGGCGTCTGATCACCGGTGTGCTGATCGATTTCGTCAGCTGGCACGCGGCATTGCTCACCCTGGGTAGCCTCTCGCTGCTGGCGGCTATCGTGTTCTGGAAGGCGCTGCCCGAGTCGCGCAACTTCCGCCCCCAGCGCATGAACCCGCGCACGCTGGTCGATGGCTTCGTCATGCACTTCAAGGACGCAGGTCTGCCTTGGCTGTTTCTCGAAGCCTTCCTGCTCATGGGCGCGTTCGTCACCTTGTTCAACTACATCGGCTACCGCTTGCTGGCCGAGCCCTATCACATGAATCAAGCCCTGGTGGGTCTGCTCTCGGTCGTCTATTTGTCTGGCATCTACAGTTCGGCACAGGTGGGGGCGCTGGCTGACAGGCTCGGCCGGCGCAAGGTTTTTTGGGCAAGCATCGTGGTCATGGGGTGCGGCTTGCTCATGACCCTGATGCAGCCGCTATCGATGATCATCCTGGGCATGCTCGTGTTCACCTTCGGCTTCTTCGGTGCTCACTCGGTGGCCAGCAGCTGGATCGGGCGTCGGGCGCTCAAGGCGAAGGGGCAGGCGTCCTCGCTCTACCTGTTCTGCTATTACGCAGGCTCAAGCGTGGCCGGCACCGCAGGCGGGTTGTTCTGGCACCACTGGGGATGGAACGGCATCGGCATATTCATCGGCAGCTTGCTGGCCTTGGCTTTGATGGTAGCCCTGCGCCTGAGCACACTGGCGCCCAAGGCCGCCTGAAGATTGGGCAAAGCCAACGCGAGCCAGCCCATCACTGGGCGATGACGCCGCCCCGAGTGGGCTGGTCGCGATAGAGCGGTCAATCAGTTGATGATCTCTACACGGTCCACATCCACCTCGCGGCTCATCAGGTGTTTCTCGACTTCACCGGTAAGCTTGACCTTGGTCTTGTCATTGAACGGCGTAGGCGGCAGGTCCTCGTCATCGATCTCGACGGTGATGGTGCCGGTGCTGTCCCTGAATTCATATTTGTCATCATTGTCGAGCTTTCGAGTCACGAAGCCCTGCAATACCACCGGGGTGTCGTCCGCTGCCTCGCTGGCAGCGGCAACCGTGGAGATCGACTGGGCGCCGGGGCCTGTGTAGCTACCTGCCGCCAGTGCAGCGGTGCTGAACAGGGGCGCGAAGATCAGGGCGAAGTAGCGTGCTTTCATGGGGGCGGGTCCTATCTCTGTTTGAGTAGGACCAGCCTAGCGAGAAGCGCTGAATTGAAACTTAATGCGTCAGCGCCTCTGCTCCGGCCCAGGCCAGGCAGCGTCATTGCCTGTCACATTCGGCTTACGCGTGATACTGCGCCGACAGTTCATGCACCGCGTTGATGAAGGCGCCGGCGTTTTCTGGATCGACCTCGGGCGTGATGCCATGGCCAAGGTTGAACACATGGCCGCTGCCGTGGCCATAGCTTGCCAGAATGCGTGCCACTTCCGCGCGGATGGCTTGCGGCCGGGCATACAGGACGGTCGGGTCCATGTTGCCCTGCAAAGCGACCTTGTCGCCTACCCGGCGACGGGCATCGCCGATGTCGCAGGTCCAATCCAGCCCCAGGGCATCGGCACCGGCATCGGCGATGCTTTCCAGCCACAGGCCACCATTCTTGGTGAACAGGATCACCGGCACCTTACGCCCGTCGTGCTCGCGAATCAGGCCACTGACGATCTTGCGCATATAAGCCAGGGAGAATTCCTGATAGGCCGCCGAGGACAGGTTGCCGCCCCAGGTATCGAAGATCTGCACGGCCTGGGCGCCTGCCAGGATCTGCCCATTGAGGTAAGTGGTCACCGACTGCGCCAGCTTGTCCAGCAACAGATGCAGCGCCTGCGGGTTGTCGTAGGCCATGGCCTTGGTCTTGCGAAAGTCTTTGGAGGAGCCGCCTTCGACCATGTAGGTGGCGAGCGTCCAGGGGCTGCCGGAAAAGCCGATCAGCGGTACGCGGCCGTTGAGCTCGCGGCGAATGGTGCTGACGGCATCCATCACGTAGCCGAGGTCTTTCTGCGCATCGGGAACAGGTAGCGCTTCGATATCGGCAGGCGTGCTGACCACCTTCCTGAAACGTGGACCTTCGCCGGTCTCGAAATACAGGCCAAGGCCCATGGCATCCGGGATGGTGAGAATGTCCGAGAACAGGATCGCCGCATCCAGCGGATAGCGGTCCAGCGGCTGCATGGTCACTTCACAGGCGAATTGCGGGTTCTTGCATAGGCTCATGAAGTCGCCGGCCTTGGCGCGGCTGGCGCGGTACTCCGGGAGATAGCGACCGGCCTGGCGCATCATCCATACCGGAGTGACGTCAACGGGTTGCTTGAGCAGAGCACGCAGGAAACGGTCGTTCTTCAGGGCAGTCATGTCGGCATCCGGAAAAATAGTGAGGGCATTTTCTCAGACACCGACACAAAAGGCACGGTCGGGGCCATGCGTTTTGTTTTTTGCGTGCTACAGGTCAAGCATTCACCGGCCGCCTGGCTTCAGGAATGGGGCCGACCAGCGACCCCACCGGTGTCTGCCCAGGCGCACTCAGACTTCCAGATAGTCCAGGATGCCCTCGGCTGCGGTACGCCCCTCGAAGATGGCGGTGACGACCAGGTCCGAACCGCGCACCATGTCACCACCGGCGAACACTTTCGGGTTGCTGGTCTGATGCTTGAACCTGCTCTTCTCCGGCGCCACGACCCGGCCCTGGCTATCGAGCTGAATGTCGTGCTGCTCGAACCAGGACGCAGGGCTCGGGCGGAAGCCGAAAGCGATTACCACCGCATCTGCCGGCAGAATCTCCTCCGAGCCCGGGATCGGCTCCGGGCTGCGGCGACCGCGCGCATCGGGCTCGCCCAAGCGGGTTTCGACCACCTTCACGCCTTCGACCTTGTCCTCACCGACGATGGCGATGGGCTGACGGTTGTAGAGGAACTTGACCCCCTCCTCCTTGGCGTTTTTCACTTCCTTGCGCGAGCCCGGCATGTTGGCTTCGTCACGGCGGTAGGCGCAGGTCACCGTCTGGGCGCCCTGGCGAATCGACGTACGGTTGCAGTCCATGGCCGTATCGCCGCCGCCCAGGACCACGACTTTCTTGCCCTTCATGTCGACGAAGTCTTCGGGAGACTTCTCGAAACCCAGGTTGCGATTGACGTTGGCGATCAGAAAGTCGAGCGCATCATGCACCCCTGGCAGGTCCTCGCCCGGGAAGCCGCCTTTCATGTAGGTGTAGGTGCCCATGCCCATGAATACCGCGTCGTATTCAGCCAGCAACTGCTCCATGGTCACGTCCGTGCCCACCTCGGTATTGAGGCGGAACTCGATACCCATGCCGGTGAAGACTTCGCGGCGATTGCTGAGCACGGTCTTCTCGAGCTTGAATTCAGGAATGCCGAAGGTCAGCAAGCCACCGATCTCGGGGTTCTTGTCGAACACGACAGGCGTCACGCCGGCGCGTACCAGCACGTCCGCGCACCCCAGCCCGGCCGGGCCTGCGCCAATGACAGCCACGCGCTTGCCGGTCGGCTTGACCTTGGACAGGTCCGGACGCCAGCCCATGGCAAAGGCCGTGTCGGTGATGTACTTCTCCACCGAGCCGATGGTCACGGCGCCAAACCCGTCATTGAGGGTGCAAGCGCCTTCGCACAGACGGTCCTGTGGGCAGACTCGGCCACACACTTCAGGCAAGGTGTTAGTCTGGTGCGACAGCTCCGCGGCCGCCAGGATGTTGCCTTCGGACACCAGCTTCAACCAGTTGGGGATGAAGTTGTGCACAGGGCACTTCCATTCGCAGTACGGGTTACCGCAGCCCAGGCAACGGTGTGCCTGCTCCACGGACTGCTGCGGCTTGAACGGTTCGTAGATTTCCACGAACTCCTTCTTGCGCTGGCGCAGCAGCTTTTTCTTCGGGTCCTTGCGGCCCACTTCGATGAACTGGAAGTCGTTGTTCAGACGTTCAGCCATTTTTCAAAACCTCTTAACAGCAGCCGCACGCTACACGCTGCAAGCCGCAAGACGATCACTTGAGCCGGGCAAACCCTGGGCTGCTTCAATCGAGAGCCCAGGGTTCGTCACGTGCAGCTGTTTTACTGCGGGTTGGCGCGGGTGCTGGACAGCAGTTGCTTGAGGTTGGCCGCCTTGGGCTTGACCAACCAGAAGCGACGTACGTAGTCGTCCAGGTTTTCAGAGAGCTCGCGCCCCCATTCACTACCGGTTTCATCCACGTACTCGGCAAGAACGCGCGCCAGGTGGCTGCGGTAAGCCTCCATCGCTTCACCACTGATGCGCTGGATTTCCACCAGTTCGTGGTTGAGCTTGTCGACGAAGCTGTTGTCCATGTCGAGCACGTAGGCGAAACCGCCCGTCATGCCAGAGCCGAAGTTGTAACCGGTCTTGCCCAGAACGCAGACGAAGCCGCCGGTCATGTACTCACAGCAGTGATCACCGGTGCCCTCTACCACGGCGTGAGCACCAGAGTTGCGTACAGCGAAACGCTCGCCAGCCGTACCGGCAGCGAACAGCCGGCCACCGGTAGCGCCGTACAGGCAGGTGTTGCCAACGATCGCACTGTGCTGGGTTTCGAACGGGCTACCGGCAGGCGGCACGATGGTGACCTTGCCACCCGTCATGCCCTTGCCGACGTAATCGTTGGCATCCCCTTCCAGATACAGGTTCAGGCCTCCTGCGTTCCAGACGCCGAAGCTCTGGCCCGCGGTGCCTTTGAAACGGAACGTGACGGGCGCACTGGCCATGCCCTGGTTGCCGTACAACCGGGCGATCTCGCCCGAAACACGCGCGCCGATGGAGCGGTCGCAGTTGCAGATGTCGAGCGCGAACTCGCCACCGGCCTGGTCACGGATAGCCGGCATGGCCATTTCGACCATCTTCTCGGCAAGCTCGCCCTTGTCGAAGGGCGGGTTCTTGTCGACTTCGCAGAACTGCGGCTTGTCTGCCGGGATGTGCGAGCTGCCCAGCAGTGGGGTGAGGTCCAGGTGTTGCTGGCGCTCGGTGTCGCCCGGCAATACGTCGAGCAGGTCGGTCCGTCCGATCAGCTCGCCGAGGCTGCGCACGCCAAGCCTGGCCAGCCACTCGCGGGTTTCCTCGGCAACGAAGGTAAAGAAGTTGACGACCATGTCCACCGTGCCGATGTAGTGGTCCTTGCGCAGCTTGTCGTTCTGGGTGGCCACGCCGGTCGCGCAGTTGTTCAGGTGGCAGATGCGCAGGTACTTGCAGCCCAGTGCGATCATTGGGGCCGTACCGAAGCCGAAGCTTTCGGCGCCCAGGATCGCCGCCTTGATCACGTCCAGGCCGGTCTTCAGGCCGCCGTCGGTCTGCACCCGCACCTTGCCGCGCAGATCGTTGCCACGCAGGGTCTGGTGAGTTTCGGCCAGGCCCAGCTCCCAGGGTGCCCCGGCGTACTTGATCGAGGTCAGGGGCGAAGCACCCGTGCCGCCGTCGTAGCCTGAGATGGTGATGAGGTCGGCATAGGCCTTGGCCACGCCAGCGGCAATGGTACCCACGCCCGCCTCTGCCACGAGCTTGACCGAAACCAACGCTTGCGGGTTGACCTGCTTGAGGTCGTAGATCAGCTGCGCCAGGTCCTCGATCGAGTAGATGTCGTGGTGCGGTGGAGGCGAGATCAGCGTCACGCCTGGCACGGCATAGCGCAGCTTGGCGATCAGGCCATTGACCTTGCCACCCGGCAGCTGGCCGCCCTCACCGGGTTTGGCGCCTTGGGCCACCTTGATCTGCAGCACTTCGGCATTGACCAGGTACTCGGGGGTCACGCCAAAACGGCCGGTCGCCACCTGCTTGATCTTCGAGCTTTTGATGGTCCCGTAGCGTGCCGGGTCTTCACCGCCCTCGCCCGAGTTGGAGCGCGCGCCCAAGCGGTTCATTGCCTCGGCCAGCGCCTCGTGCGCCTCTGGAGACAATGCGCCCAGCGAGATTCCGGCAGAGTCGAAGCGCTTGAGAATGGCTTCGAGCGGCTCGACCTGCTCCAGCGGCAGCGGCTGGTCGGCCACCTTGACCTTCAGCAGGTCACGAATCATCGAAACCGGGCGCTGGTCGACCAGCGTGGTGTATTCCTTGAATTTTGCGAAGTCGCCCTGCTGCACGGCAGCTTGCAGGGTGTTGACCACGTCGGGGTTGTACGCATGGTATTCGCCCCCGTGGACGAACTTCAGCAGGCCACCTTGCTGAATCGGCTTGCGCACGCTCCAGGCCTCGGCCGCCAGCAGCTTCTGGTCACTTTCCAGGTCGACGAAGCGCGCGCCCTTGATACGGCTGGATACGCCCTTGAAGCTCAGCCCGACCACTTCGTCGGCAAGGCCGATGGCCTCGAACAACTGCGCACCGCGGTAGGACGCGACCGTGGAGATACCCATCTTCGACAGGATCTTCAGCAGGCCTTTGGAGATGCCCTTGCGGTAGTACTTGAACACCTCGTCCAGATCGCCCAGCACCTCGCCGGTGCGGATCAGGTCGGCCAGCACTTCGTAGGCCAGGTACGGATATACCGCCGATGCGCCGAAGCCCAGCAGCACGGCGAAGTGATGCGGATCACGGGCGGTGGCGGTTTCCACCAGAATGTTGCTGTCGCAGCGCAGGCCTTGCTCGGTCAAGCGGTGATGAACTGCACCTACGGCCAGCGAGGCATGCACCGGCAGCTTGCCGGGAGCAATGTGACGGTCGCTGAGCACCAGCTGCGTCTTGCCCGCACGCACGGCCTCTTCAGCCTGGTCGGCGATGTTGCGGATCGCCGCTTCCAGACCAACATGCTGTTCGTAGTTCAGGTCGATCAGTTGGCGCTCGAAGCCTTCACGCTCCAGGTTCATCAGCGACCGCCACTTGGCGGGCGAGATGACTGGCGAGCTCAGGATGACGCGCGAGGCATGCTCCGGCGACTCCTGGAAAATGTTGCGCTCGGCGCCCAGGCAGATCTCCAGCGACATCACGATGGCTTCGCGCAGCGGGTCGATCGGTGGGTTGGTGACCTGGGCGAACTGCTGGCGGAAGAAGTCGTACGGCGAACGTACGCGCTGCGACAGCACCGCCATCGGCGTGTCGTCCCCCATCGAGCCAACGGCTTCCTGGCCCTGTTCCCCGAGGGGGCGCAGCACCTGGTCACGCTCCTCGAAGGTGACCTGGAACATCTTCATGTACTGCTTGAGCTGGTCGACGTCGTAGCTGGCCACGCCTGGGTCGTCGCTCAGGTTGGCCTGGATGCGCAGGGCATGCTGGCGCAACCAGCGCTTGTACGGATGGCGCGACTTGAGCCGATTGTCGATCGCATCGGTGTCGAGGATCTGCCCGGTCTCGGTGTCGACGGCGAAGATCTGGCCAGGGCCGACCCGGCCCTTGGCCACGACATCCTCGGGCTTGTAGTCCCACACGCCGATCTCGGACGCCAGGGTGATGTAGCCGTTGGTGGTGGTGACCCAGCGCGCCGGGCGCAGGCCGTTGCGGTCGAGCAGGCACACTGCGTGGCGGCCTTCGGTCATCACCACACCGGCCGGGCCGTCCCACGGCTCCATGTGCATGGAGTTGTATTCGTAGAAGGCGCGCAGGTCGGCGTCCATGGTCTCGACGTTCTGCCAGGCCGGCGGCACGAGCATGCGCACGCCACGGAACAGGTCGATACCGCCGGTGACCATCAGCTCGAGCATGTTGTCCATGCTCGACGAGTCGGAGCCGACGCGGTTGACCAACGGGCCGAGCTCTTCGAGGTCGGGGATCTGGTCGTTGGCGAACTTGGTACGCCGGGCCATGGCCCAGTTGCGGTTACCGGTGATGGTGTTGATTTCACCGTTATGCGCCAGGAAGCGGAAAGGCTGCGCCAGCGGCCACTTCGGCAGGGTATTGGTGGAGAAGCGCTGGTGGAACACGCAGATCGCGGTCTGCAGGCGCTCGTCGCTCAGGTCCGGGTAGAACGCCGCCAGGTCGCGCGGCATCATCAAGCCTTTGTAGATGACGGTCTTGTGCGAGAAGCTGCAGATGTAGTGGTCGGCATCATGGGCATTGGCTACCGACGAACGGCGACGGGCGCTGAACAGCTTGATGGCCAATTCCTGATCGCTCAAGCCGTCGCCGCCAATGAACACTTGCTCGATCTGCGGCAAGCGCTCCAGGGCCAGGCGACCCAGCACGCTGGTGTCGATCGGCACCTTGCGCCAGCCCACCAGCTGCAGGCCAGCCGCGCGGATTTCGCGGTCCATGTTGGCACGAGCCGCTTCGGCTTTGACTGGGTCCTGGTTGAAGAACACCATGCCGACGGCGTACTGCCTGGGCAGCTCCACGGCAAAATGCTCCAGGGCCATGGCACGCAGGAACCGATCGGGCTTCTGCATCAACAGCCCGCAACCGTCACCGGTCTTGCCGTCGGCATTGATGCCGCCGCGGTGCGTCATGCAGGTCAACGCCTGCATGGCGGTTTGCAGAAGGTGGTGGCTGGGTTCGCCCGTCATATGGGCGATCAGGCCGAAACCACAGTTGTCCTTGAATTCTTCGGGATGGTACAGACCTGTTTTCATAGACACATTCTCACCAGGTTCACCCCTCAACGGAGGCAAATCTCTTTTTTTAACAACCACTTACCATCCACGCCGATCAAACGCCAGCTTTTTTGCGGTGGCCATGGAAAACCATTGTTGCACAGCGACAGCGACACTCACAAATTTTCATGTCTCACCATTGAAAATTTATGTCGCATTTTTGAATGTATTTATGTCGCCAAACGGTGCGGCGACTTCACTGGACTCTGAAGCGATTCAGCCAAAACTGCATGGACGGCTTGTGGCCGGCAGTCCGGGACAGAAAAGCCTGCCGCGCTTGGGCGCAGCAGGCTAGACGAAAACCAGAATTCGCTTGGCTACAGGGCAGCGGGGTGTTGCTGCCCGGAAGGTATCAGCGGGCTGAAGCCAGCTCTTGTTGGACGCTGGCGACAGTACGTGGCCAAGGTTTACCAGCCTGGACCTTCGCTGGCAAGTTCTTGATGGCGGCCACGGCCGCATCACGGTTGGCAAAGTTGCCGTAGGTGACTACGTAAAGCGGCTTGCCCTGCAGTGATTTGCGGAAGTAGCGATAGTCGCCCCCTTGGGCTTTCACGAAGGCCTGGGCCGAGGCTTCGGAGCTGGTACCCAGAATTTGCACAACATAGTTACCCGGCTTCTGGCCGGTGTACCAGCTGCTGTTGCCGCTGCCGCCTGAAGTGGGCTTTTCAGCAGCTTTCTCGGCAACCTTCGGTGCGGATTTGGCTACAGCCACTTGGGTAGGTGCTGATTCCGGTTTGGCCGGCGTGGCCTGCTTGGGCTGCTGTGTAGCAACCGGCTTGGGTGCAGACGTAATCGGCTGTGCAGGTGTCGGGGCCGGGCCTGCGGACACGCCCTGAGGCGGCGCAATAGTGGTTACCGTAGGTGGCGGGTTGCCTGGCTGCAGCGCTGTATCGCCCGCGGCGCTGCCTTCTTCGCCCTCGCCCATGCCCGCCGCCTGGGCCAGCGGTTCACGCATGACCGGTTGCGACTGCCCACCCAGTGGCAAGGGCTTGGGCTGAGAAGAGCCTGAGAATTCGATCGCCGCACTGGAATTGCCGTCACCCAAGGGCAACTGGGCCTGGGCAGCAGGCGTGTCCTCTGGGGCTTTGTCGCCCTTGCGGGGCATCAGCACCGCTGCTGCCACGGCGACAACGACCACGGCGGATAGCGCGATTACGTGTTTCTTAGGCATCTTGAACCCCATGGCTGGTCGTTTGGCCGTCGAGCGGCTGGCGATCATGGCTTCGATCAGAGTGTCACGGGCAACCTGGTTGATAGTGCCAGGCCATCCATCGGCATTTTCATGGATATCGGCGATCTGTTCCCGGGTGAACACCTCGATACCCCGGCCGGCACCTACCAGGCGCTGTTCGAGATACTCGCGGGTTTCTTCCTCGCTATAGGGCGCAAGTTCGATGATGTGGAAGCGTTCTTCCTCGATATTCAGCTCATCGAGCGCCGCAATCAGTGACGGCTCACCGAACAGGAACACATGCGGGCGCCCCTCTGGTACGCCTGCCGCCAATTCCAGCAACGCTTGGAGTGCCGACTCGTCCAATTGTTCCGCATCGTCCACCAGCAGATACACTTCCTGGCCAGTGAGGGCCAGTTGCATCATCTTGGTTAGAATGCTCTGAACCTGCGGCTCGGCTACATCCAAGTACTGTGCGATCTGGCCGAGGATGCTGGCAGCATCGCCGGCACTGCGAGCCGAAACCACGACGCTTTGCACAGACTGCTTGTTGGTGCTGGCTGCCAGTGCCTGGCGCAGCAGGGTCTTGCCGCTGCCCAAGGGCCCGGTAACCACCAGCATGAGGTGGCTATAGCGGGCCAGGTGGTGCAACTGCGCCAGGACCGGCTTGCGCTGGGCGGGGAAGAACTTGAAGCCCGGCACGCGAGGTGCGAACGGGTCATGGCTCAGTTGGTAATGGTCGAGAAAGGCCTCATCGGCATGCAAACTGGTCATTGCGCTGTCACAACCTCAAAGCTGGGCCACGATCGCGCGGTAATCCGCCGACAGCGTGGCCTGAAGAATCTCATTGGGATAGTCGTCGGTGACCACGGCTTCGCCCAGCCGGCGCAGCAGCACCAGGCGCAGACGGCCGTCCAGCACCTTCTTGTCGACCGCCATGTGTTCCATGAAGTGCGCCGGGGTCATTTCCTGCGGTGGTACCACTGGCAGACCGGCTTCGAGCATCAAGCCGATGCCACGGTCACGCTCGGCCTGAGTAATCCAGCCCAGGCGCATGGACATTTCCAGCGCCATGGCCGTACCTGCCGCCACTGCTTCACCGTGCAGCCAGACGCCGTAGCCCATGTGGGTTTCGATGGCATGCCCGAACGTGTGACCGAGGTTGAGCGTGGCGCGAACGCCTGACTCGCGCTCGTCGGCACCCACGACGGCTGCCTTGGCCGCGCAGGAGCAGCGAATGGCCTCGGTCAGTGCGACGGAGTCAAGCGCGCGCAGTGCGGACATATTCTCTTCGAGCCACGCCATGAAAGGCTTGTCGCAGATCAAACCGTACTTGATGACTTCGGCCAACCCGGCAGACAACTCACGGGCCGGCAGGGTGGCGAGTGTGGTGGTGTCGATCACCACCGCGTTGGGTTGGTAGAACGCACCGACCATGTTCTTGCCCAGCGGATGGTTGATGCCGGTCTTGCCGCCAACCGACGAATCCACCTGGGACAACAGGGTGGTGGGAACCTGGATGAAGTCCACCCCGCGCTGATAGCAAGCCGCGGCAAAGCCGGCCATGTCACCGATCACACCGCCACCGAGCGCCACCACGGTGGTGCGCCGATCATGGCGGGCCGTCAGCAGGCCGTCGAATATCAGCTGCAGCGTTTCCCAGTTCTTGTAGGCCTCACCGTCAGGCAGTACCACCGGCAGCACGCTATAGGCACCCAAGGTCTTGGTCAGGCGCTCCAGATAGAGCGGCGCCACGGTTTCATTGGAAACGATGGCAACCTGACGGCCAGCGATATGCGGTGCCAGCCACTCGGGCTGGTCCAACAGGCCTTCGCCAATGTAGATCGGGTAGCTGCGCTCGCCCAAGTCGACCTTCAGTGTCTGCATGTATCCCCACAATGAGCTGGTGCGCGCTGCCTTCGACAGACAAGCCACGCGGTATCGTTGAACCTCGCCTTGGCGCAGGAGGCCGAGAATAGTCCCGCGCTAACGGGGCGGCAACCGTTGCAGGCGCTCGAGAATGTCGATCACCACCATGCGCGGTGGCCGCTCGTCGGTTTGCACCACCAGGTCGGCGATTTCTCGGTAGAGCGGGTCTCGGGTTTCGAGCAAGGCGCGCAGGGTCGCTTCCGGGTTGGCGGTGCGTAGCAGCGGCCGGTTGCGATCCCGAGCAGTGCGTCCGACCTGCTGCTCGACCGAGGCATGCAGGTAGATCACCCGCCCGCCTTCGTGCAGCGCTCGACGATTGGCCTCGCGCATGACCGCACCGCCGCCCGTGGCAACGACAACGCCGTCAAGGCTGCACAGCTCGGCGATCATCGCCTGCTCGCGATCACGGAAACCCGGTTCGCCTTCCTTGTCGAAGATCCACGGGATGTTGGCACCGCACCTCAGTTCGATTTCCTTGTCGGAATCCCTGAATGGCAGGCGCAGCTCTTTGGCCAATAGGCGCCCGATGGTGCTTTTTCCGGCACCCATCGGCCCCACAAGTATCAAATTTCGCACAGAATCAACGACTCACAGCAATCGTCTGGTCACTCATGATACGCGGAGTCAGGAAGACCAGCAGCTCGGATTTTTTCTCTTGTAATACATCGCGTCGAAACAGCCGTCCAACATACGGCAGATCGCCAAGAAATGGCACCTTGTCCACCACATTGTTTTGCGCGGTCGAGTACACGCCGCCGATCACGATGGTCTGCCCGTTCTCGACCCGGACCTTGGCGTTGACCTCGTTCTTGCGAATGGGCGGAACGTCGTTCAGGGCATTGATGTAGTCGGGTTCGTCCTTGGTCACTCTCACAGTCATGATGACGCTGTCATCCGGCGTGATCTGCGGCGTCACCTCCAGCGAAAGCGAGGCCTCGCGAAATGATACGGTCGTTGCGCCGTTCTTGTTGGACTGCTGGTAAGGGACCTCGGTGCCTTTGAGAATCCGTGCCGTCTCCTTGTCGGCGGTCATCACCTTGGGCTGCGAGATGATCTCGCCCTCACCGCTTTTTTCCATGGCACTGAGTTCCAGGTCGAGCAGCACACCGCCGCGCAGCAGGCCTACCCCAAGGCTGCCGCCGCCCTGCTCGACACCCAGATCGACGAACAGGTCCTTGCCCGGTCTCGGGTCGGCGCCGTACAGGTCGCTGCCCCATCGCACGCCCAAGGCTTTCTGATAGTCCACATTGGCCTCCACGATACGTGCCTCTATCGCCACCTGACGCACGGGCACATCCAACTGGGCGATCAGCCGCCGGATCTCGGCGAGTCGATTCACCGGCTGGTGGACCACCAATGTGTTGGTACGCTCATCCACGCCCAGGCTACCCCTGCCGGTAAAGACGCCGTCCTCCGACAGGCTCGCCAGCAACAACTCGGACAAATCTGCCGCCTTGGCATGGTGGATACGCAGCAGCTCACGGCGCATGGGCTGCTCTTGCATGTCGATGGGGGCGACGGCGCCCTCCAGGGACCGCGCGGTCAGCGCAGAGGCAGGCGCAATCAGCAGTACGTTGCCCTCCTGACGTCGAGCCAGGCCCTTGCTGCGCAGCACCAGGTCGAACGCTTGGTCCCAGGGCACATCCTCTAGCCGCAAAGTCACGTTCCCCTGGACTTCGTCGCTGGCAACCAGGTTGACGCCAGCATAGTCGGCAAGCACCTGCAGCACGGCGCGAATCTCGACGTCCTGAAAATTCAGAGACAGCCGTTCACCCTGATAAGGGCCGGCTATCGCCGTCAGCGGCAGCAGCAGGGTTGCCAGTATCCATTTCCATGACTTGCTCATAGCGGACCAGGGCCTCCTTGCCCACACGGGTTGCCAGAGACAGAAACGCGACGCGCTCCTGCCATACGCCTTCCATGAACCACTTTTCGCGGACTTCAACCTGCCCCGCATCGATATGAGTCACGACCCCTTGATCGCGCCCCACCCGGTCTCCCAGGCGCACCCGATAGACCTTGCCGTCCGTGGTCAGCACCGCTTCATAGGCCTGCGCACGCGACAATGTGCCAACCATCCGCACCTGGGACAGAGGTGCGCCAACCAGCCCATTGACAGGCAGACGGTCCAGCTGCGGCCTGAACGGATCGACCTGCGGCGCCGCCACAGGCGCGCTCGCTGGCAGCTGGGCCAAGGCCTGTGGTGGCTGCGTTGGGGCAGTTGCCTGGAAGGCATCGACCTGCAGGCGCAGCTGCAATACACCAGGCTGCCCGCTTGCAGGTATCAGGCTCATATCGCCACTGCGCAGTAGCCGAGGTTGGCCAAGCCAGTCGAACAGCCATTGCCGCACGCCGGCATACTCGCCGGTGACCAGCAACTCCAGCGGTACCTTTTGATATTCGCCTTGGGCTTGTGCCTCTTGCACCCGCAGCAATTCGATGCGCAAGCCGTGGGCGCGGCCAGATGCCACGATGGACTCGACCAGGTCGCTCATGTCCTGTCCGGCAGCCATGTACCAAAGGGCCTCCTGCAGCCGTTGCTCGGTGCCGGTCAGCGTAGCGCGCAAGCTGTCGAGATCTGCCAGTTGAAGCTCGAGGGCCGCCTGCCGCTCATCCAGCGCTCGAGCGCCGGCCTGCCCCTGTTCAATGTGCTGCAATGCCGCAGGCAGGCGCATTGCGCAACCCAGGGCGAAAATGCTACACGCTAGCAACACCGGTGCCAGACCCCTGACGCGCCTGGACTGCCCGATCATCGTCACCTGTTCGAAAGCTGCCTGCAGCCTCATGACCAGGACGCAGCAACACGGGCTGTCAGCAGGAATTGGTCGGCGCTAGGCAGGCTTTTGATGTGCTTGAGCTCAAGGTCGGTCAACACACCGGAGCGGCCCAGATCCCGCATGAGCTGGGCGATCACGGTGCCAGACGGGGCCAGGCCCGTTACCTGCAGGTGGCCGGCTTCAAGCCGCAGGCTCAGTACCTGCACCGTTGTCGGCAATGCCTGCTCAAGGTCTGTGAACACGCCTGTCAGGACACTCTGCTCGCTACGCAGTGCTTCGAGGCGGGAGAGCTGACTCAACAGCGCGGCATGTTGGCTTTGCAACTCCACCCGCGATGCTGTCGGCTCACCCAGCGCTGTCAATGCAGAGGCACGCTGCATGTTGTGGGTCATTTGCAATTGAGCCCGTTGACGGGCCGACTGGTCGATCGCTGTCACCGCACACAAGGCCACCACTGCGCCCGCCAACAACTGCCCGCGAAAGCGCCGCGCCGCCGCTTGCCGCTGCCCTTCGCGCCAAGGTAGAAGGTTGAACCTAATCATGCTCGCAACCCGCCCGCTGCCAGAACGCCGGCAAGCAGCATCGAGCCGCCAAGACACTCAAGCCCATCGGGTACGGGCAACTGCCGGCAACGTACCTTGAGCCTCTCGCCCATTTCTTGCAGATGACGATGCGTCAAGCAGGTATCACTGGCCACCCACAGGTCCGCAGGCAGGCCCTGGGACTCAAGTGCCGCGACGACCTGCGCGGGCAGCTCACCCGGCTGCATGGGTTCTGGCGTTGTCCACTCGCAACGCTGGCAGGCGCCTTCAGGATGCCAACGATGCACAGCGATGTGCTGCACGTCGATTCGCAACAGGGCGGTTTGATCTGAAAATGCGCCGGGCAGTAAACGGGTCAGGGCGATCGTATCGACCTCGACGGCCTCGAGTTGCACGCCGGCCTCCATGCCCACCTGTTGCGCCGATGCCAGTATGCTCTGCCGGCACGCCGCCACCATCACATCGACGCTGTTCGGTTCATCGGCGCAGGCACCGAGCACATGAAAGTCCATGGCCAGGTCATCCAGCGCAAAGGGCAGTAGCCGCTCGGCATCGGCGAGCAACTGCGCTTCGAGCTGCTCTTCGCAGGTGTGAAGCGGCAAGCGACAAGGCTTGCAGATGACCTGATCGGCTGGCAGCGCCATTGCCACGCGGCGCGGCCGCATACCGTGATGCTCAAGGGCGCGCCGCAAAGCCGCCGCAGCATGCGTGGGCTGAGCTAGCCATGTGGCAGCCCCTGGCTGTCGGTACGGCTCCTGCGCCTGGCATAGCACCTCGTAGCGCCGCTTGCGCTTGCGTAGCTGAACCACCCTCACCGCATTTTCGGCAATTTCAACCCCTGTAAATGAACCGGCATCCTTGCTGAAGCGTCCAAGCATCGCGGCCTCCCTTGCGCTCGATGCACCCCGGCGCGCTACCTGGACCTGGCCACCGCCAGACGACGAGCAGCCCGGGCGGTAACCCCGGAGTGGCGAAAAATGCTTATAATGCCCGGCGTTTTCCGGCCCGCCGGACCTGCGTGCAATCCACTCACAACCTGGACACCGAAAAGCCTTGATACGTCTGCTTAAGTTCTTCTGGTGGTCTTCCGTCGCAGCCATCTGCGCGCTCGTACTCGGTGTGAGCGGTGCGTTTCTGTATCTTAGTCCCAACCTGCCTTCGGTCGATTCGCTCAGAAGCATCCAGTTGCAGATCCCCCTCAAGGTGTTCAGCAGCGACGGCAAGCTGATCGCCGAATTCGGCGAGATGCGCCGCTCCCCGATCCGTTTCGCGGAAATTCCGCCACAGTTCATTCAGGCACTTCTGTCGGCCGAGGATGACAATTTCCTCAACCACTATGGCGTCGACCCTAGCAGCCTGATGCGCGCGGCTACCCAGTTGGTCAAGACCGGGCATATTCAGACTGGCGGCAGCACCATCACCATGCAGGTGGCGAAGAACTTCTTCCTGACCAGTGAACGCAGCTTTTCGCGCAAGACCAACGAGATCCTGCTGGCCCTGCAGATTGAGCGCGAGCTGACCAAGGACGAGATTCTCGAGCTGTACGTGAACAAGATCTATCTGGGCAACCGGGCCTACGGCATCGATGCCGCGGCCCAGGTCTACTACGGCAAGTCGATCCGTGATGTAAGCCTGGCGCAGATGGCGATGATCGCTGGCCTGCCCAAGGCGCCATCACGCTTCAACCCTCTGGCCAACCCAGTCCGGGCCAAGGAGCGTCGTGACTGGATCCTGGGCCGCATGTTCAAGCTGGGCAAGATCGACGAGGCAAGCTATCAGGCTGCCCTGGCCGAACCCCTGAACGCCCGCTATCACGTGCCTACGCCGGAGGTGAACGCGCCGTTCGTCGCCGAGATGGCTCGCGCCGAGATGGTCGGCCGGTACGGCAGCGACGCCTACACCGAAGGCTTCCGCGTGACCACCACGGTGCCCAGCGACACCCAGCAGATCGCCAACAACGCGGTGCTCAAGGGGCTGACCGACTATGACCAGCGCCATGGCTATCGCGGTCCTGAGGCTCGATTCCCGGGGCGCACGGTGGCAGCCTGGACCCATGAACTGGCCAGGCAGCGCACGCTGGGGGGGCTGGAACCTGCCATCGTCACCCACGTCGAGAAGACCGGCCTTCAGGTCCTGACCCGCAACGGCAAGGAACAGACAGTGGCCTGGGACACCATGAAATGGGCCCGACCGTTCATCAACACCAATGCTCAGGGCCGAGCGCCCCAGTCGCCTGCCGACGTCGTCCAGATCGGCGATCTGGTACGCGTGCAGCGCCTGGACGATGGTGCGCTGAAGTTCAGCCAGGTCCCCGGCGCCCAGAGTGCGCTCGTCACCCTGGACCCTACAAGCGGCGCGATCCGTGCGCTGGTAGGCGGCTTCTCGTTCGAGCAGAGCAACTACAACCGCGCCATGCAGGCAAAGCGCCAGCCCGGCTCCAGCTTCAAGCCCTTCATCTACAGCGCGGCACTCGACAGCGGCTACACAGCGTCAAGCCTGGTCAACGACGCACCGATCGTGTTCGTCGACGAGTCGGTGGACAAGGTCTGGCGCCCCAAGAACGACACCAACACGTTCCTGGGCCCAATCCGCATGCGCGAAGCTTTGTACAAGTCGCGCAACCTGGTCTCGATCAGGCTGCTCCAGGCCATGGGCGTTGACCGCACCATCGACTACATCGCCAAATTCGGCTTCAACAAGCAGGACTTGCCGCGCAACCTGTCGCTGGCGCTGGGTACGGCCACACT
This sequence comes from uncultured Pseudomonas sp., assembly GCA_963529135.1. Taxonomy (GTDB): domain Bacteria; phylum Pseudomonadota; class Gammaproteobacteria; order Pseudomonadales; family Pseudomonadaceae; genus Aquipseudomonas. Next base: position 61,256 of record CAURYQ010000002.1, read on the forward strand.
GACGCCGATGGAGATCGCCACCGGCTGGAGCACCTTCGCCAACGGCGGCTACAAGATATCGCCCTACTTGATCGACCGTATCGAGAGCCGCAGCGGCGAGACGCTGTTCACGGCCAACCCGGCGCGAGTACCTCAAGGATCGGAGGACAACGCCGGCCTGGCCGCTCCCGAGCAGCCCATCAGTACCGGAAATGTTCCGGGCGAGCCTCCTGCCGCGTTCGATCAGGCCGCCGCCGCGCAAACCCCGGCAGTGGCCGAGCGCATCATCGATGGCCGTACCACCTACATCCTCACCAGCATGCTGCAGGACGTCATCAAGCGCGGCACAGGGCGCCGAGCCCTGGCTCTGGGTCGCACCGACCTGGCAGGCAAGACCGGTACCACCAACGAATCCAAGGATGCCTGGTTCTCGGGCTACAACGCCGATTACGTGACCACGGTCTGGGTTGGTTTCGATCAGCCAGAAACCCTGGGTCGCCGGGAGTACGGCGGCACGGCCGCACTGCCGATCTGGATGGGCTTCATGGGCCCGGCACTTGAAGGCCGGCCTGAGCACCCGCCTGCGCAGCCTGAAGGCATCCTGAGCTTGCGGGTCGATCCGGTCAGTGGTCGTGCGGCTTCGCCAAGCACGCCGAACGCCTACTTCGAGCTGTTCAAGGCCGAAGACTCGCCGCCGTCGGTGGACGAACTGGGTAACGGAACGGTACCGGGCAGCCCGCTTCCGGCCGACGAAGCGACACCCATGGACCTCTTCTGACGAGGGTTTGACCCCCCTGACAGCAACGCGGCCCTGCCATTCGAGGCAAGGGCCGCGCGAACGCTCCCCGGCTCTACACGCCACAACCGCAAAAAAAACCCGGCTTACATGGCCGGGTTTTTTTTGATCAACGGTTATTAGCCGTTGAACACGTCATCGACGTTCTTGAGCGGGTAGTGCTTGGGGTACGGCAGCGTGGCTACGCCCGACTCGATGGCGGCCTTGGCCACTGCGTCGGAGACGACGGTGATCAGACGTGCATCCAGTGGCTTCGGAATGATGTACTCGCGACCGAACTCCAGACCGTCCACACCGTAGGCTTCGCACACTTCCTTGGGCACTGGCTGCTTGGCGAGGTCTTTCAGGGCGATGGCGGCAGCGATCTTCATTTCTTCGTTGATGCGCTTGGCCCGAACGTCCAGGGCGCCGCGGAAGATGAACGGGAAGCCCAGAACGTTGTTGACCTGGTTCGGGTAGTCGGAACGACCGGTCGCCATGATCACGTCGTCGCGCGTGGCATGGGCCAACTCAGGGGCGATTTCGGGATCGGGGTTCGAGCAGGCGAACACGATCGGATTGGCCGCCATCGATTTGAGGCCTTCGGCGCTCAACAGGTTCGGACCGGACAGGCCCACGAATACGTCAGCCCCTTCGAGTGCATCGGCCAACGTACGCTTGTCGGTCGCGTGAGCGAACTGCGCCTTGTACTGGTTCAGGTCGTCACGGCCGGCGTGAATCACGCCGCTGCGGTCGATCATGAAGATGTTCTCGACCTTCGCACCCATGCTGACCAGCAGCTTCATGCAGGAGATGGCCGCCGCACCTGCGCCGAGGCAGACGATCTTGGCGTCTTCGAGGGTCTTGCCGGCGATTTCCAGGGCGTTGATCATGCCAGCTGCCGTTACGATGGCAGTGCCATGCTGGTCATCGTGGAAGACCGGAATGTCGCACTGCTCGATCAGGGTGCGCTCGATTTCGAAGCACTCCGGGGCCTTGATGTCTTCGAGGTTGATGCCACCGAAGGTGATCGAAATGCGGCGAACGGTATCGATGAAAGCTTGCGGGCTCTCGGACTCGACTTCGATGTCGAACACGTCGATGCCGGCAAAGCGCTTGAACAGAACACCCTTGCCTTCCATGACAGGCTTGGAAGCCAGCGGGCCCAGGTCGCCCAGACCGAGAATGGCAGTACCGTCGGAAATCACTGCAACCAGGTTGCCTTTGCCGGTGTACTTGTAGGCCAGCTCCGGATCACGGCCGATCTCGCGCACAGGCTCTGCGACGCCTGGGCTGTAGGCCAGGGCGAGGTCACGGGCGGTGGCGGTGGGCTTGGAGAGCTCGACGCTCAATTTCCCCGGACGAGGATGAGCGTGATATTCGAGAGCGGCGGTTTTCAGGTCTGACATATTGGGCATTCCGCTATTTGACTGTTCTGACGGACCGCCGAGGATACGCAAAGAGTCCAGCCGTCACAAGACTGGCCGGTCACTAGTGTCAAGGCCTCTAGCCTACGACTTTATGCTACAACCCACGGGGCATGCGGGGTTTAGTGTGTACAATCCGATGTAGAAATGTCTACATCTTTTCACTTTATAAACGGCTGAGCATGCTGGCGTCCGTAATCGTCAGCTGCCAGCGCTTTTGCCTTGGTTTGTACGGAGCCTGCCGTGAAGCGTTCCGGATCCAGCCCCTGGCTTCAACCTTCTGCCCATTCAGGTTATCGAAGAAACCGGCGGGGAACGTGCGTCGCAGACGAGCGGGTATCTGCAGCGTCAGAACGTCATCGAGGGTCAGTCGAACACCGCCACGGTTACGCTCGATGGCAGTGACGCGGCCTGAAACCAGTGTAAAACCTGATGTGCGCACGGCATGGGCGGGCACGACCGGCGAACGCTTCCATACCCCGATAGCCGCTTGCCGAGCGCCTGCCTCGGCGCGCTCCTGACAGCGACTCAGCTGAGTGTTGGGTGCGAACGCGATGCGGTAGGCAAGCCCCTCACTGAGCAGTTGCGCCTCGAGATTGCGGCCCTCACGGCTGTAGAGATGCGCCAGGGTACGGCCATAGCGGTCTTTGTTCTGTTCGCCACTTACCAGGCCAACACGCCCGTCACTGGCCTTGATCAATGCCCGCAGGCGTTTTCTGGCGGCCTGGGCGAAAGGCTCGTCGGCTTGCCCTTTGCGGCCGATTTCAGGGGCATTGATACCGATCAGGCGGACGCTACGCCCGTCCACCAGGCGCACGGTATCCCCATCGACCACGTGCCGTATGGCAACCCACTGCGGACGTTGCGGCGAGGGGCAGAACGCCAGCGCTGGAAACACCCAGAAAACAAGCATAAAAAAAGCGCCCACAAGGGGCGCTTTCTTCTGCAACGCTGCGAAACCCAAGGGGTTCGCCAAGCGCATCAGCCTTTCTTGGCACCGAACATGCCGAAGCGGTCGGCGAACTTCTGAACGCGGCCGCCGGTGTCCAGGACTTTCTGCTTACCGGTGTAGAACGGGTGGCACAGGTTGCAAACGTCGATCGACAGGGTATCGCCCAGGGTCGAACGGGTTTCAAATTTGTTGCCGCAGCTGCAGGTGACAGCAACTGCTTCGTAGTTCGGATGGATATCAGCTTTCATAAGTCACTTCCTCGAGCTGCGTGCCGCCACCCAACACCAATTGTTGAATACCGCACGTAATTAGGCGGCAAATAATACCAGAGCATGGCGTCAGCGCAAGTTGTCGCTTGTACCGACCGTCGTCTGCTAGGCTCGCCAGTTCTGAAACGCCCCCGAGACCATTAGCGTGCCCGACGTCATCCTGCGCCTTGCCCTGCCCTCCCCGCTGCGCCGCCTGTTCGACTACAAGGCGCCGGCCGGCATGGCGAACCAGACGTGGGTGCCGGGCATGCGCATACGCGTGCCATTCGGGCGGCGGGAGATGATCGGCGTGTTGGTCGAAGTGTGTGCCCACAGCGAGGTTCCGGCCGACAAACTCAAGCCGGCCAGCGCCCTGCTCGACCCGACCTCGCCGATCCCGCCGTCGCTGTTCAAGCTGTGCCTGTGGACCGCCCAGTACTACCAGCACAGCCTGGGCGACACCTTGAGCTGGGCGCTTCCTACCCTGCTGCGTCAGGGCGAGCCTGCCGAGATGCGTCAGGAGCGCTTCTGGCACGCAGCACCAGGCGCTTGCCTGGAAGACCCGCGCATCGCACGCGCACCTCGCCAGCGCGACGCGCTCAAGACCCTGGCCCAGCACCCGCATGGCGTGGCCCACAGCGTGCTGTCGAAGCTCAACCTGAACAAGGACAGCCTCGACCTGCTGCTGGCCAAGGAACTGGTGTGCGTGGAGGTACGCCGCCACCGGCCGGCCGAACGGCGCGAGCACTGGCTGGCACAGTCGGAACTGCCGCTCAACGAGGAACAACGTGACGCCTTCGACGCCGTGCTCGGCGGCTTCGGGCGGTTCGGGGCTTTTCTGCTGGCCGGCGTCACCGGTAGCGGCAAGACCGAAGTCTATCTGCAGTTGATCCGCGAAACCCTCGAAGCGAGCAAGCAGGCGCTGGTACTCATCCCCGAGATCAACCTGGGGCCGCAGACACTGGCGCGCTTCGAGCAGCGTTTCAACGCCCGCATCGCCCTTGTGCACTCGGCCGTCAGCGACCGTGAGCGCCTGGATGCCTGGTTGGCGGCACGTGACGGTGACGCAGACATCATCATCGGCACCCGTTCGGCCTTGTTCACGCCCATGAAGAACCCAGGCCTGATCATCATCGACGAGGAACACGACGGCTCCTATAAACAGCAGGAAGGCCTGCGCTATCACGCCAGGGACCTGGCACTGGTGCGCGCGCACCAGGAAAACGTACCTATTGTGCTCGGCTCGGCCACACCGTCCCTGGAAACCCTGCACAACGCACTGAGCGGCCGCTACCACCTGCTGCGCATGACCCAGCGCGCCGGCGGTGCGCGCGCGCCGCGCATGTTGCGTCTGGATGTAAAGAGCTTGCCGCTGGACAGCGGCATCAGCGGCCCGCTGCAGCAGGCCATCCGCCAGACCCTGGAGGCAGGGCAGCAGGTCCTGGTCTTCCTCAATCGCCGTGGTTTCGCGCCGACCCTGCTGTGTCACGACTGCGGCTGGCTGTCCGAATGCCCGCGGTGCGATGCGCGCATGACGGTCCACCAACGCTCTGGCGTGCTGCGTTGCCACCACTGCGGCTACGACGAGCGGCTGCCGCATCATTGCCCACAGTGCAAGCACGTTGACCTGCGCCCTGTCGGCGCCGGCACGGAGCGTGCCGAAGAGCGCCTGAAAGTGCTGTTTCCTGACTATCCCGTGCTACGCGTGGACCGCGACAGCACCTCGCGCAAGGATGCCATGCACCAGCTGTTCACCACCATTCAGCGCGGCCAGCCAAGCCTATTGGTCGGCACTCAAATGCTCGCCAAAGGGCACCATTTCCCTCGTGTCACGCTGGTTGCCATTCTCGATGCCGACGGCGGGCTGTTTTCCGGTGATTTTCGCGCCAGTGAACGCATGGCACAGTTGATCGTGCAGGTCGCAGGCCGCGCAGGGCGGGCAGAAGAGCCCGGCAAGGTCATCATCCAGACGCACCTGGCTGACCACCCTCTGCTGGTCCAACTAACCGAGCAGGGCTATTTCGCCTTCGCCGAGCAGGCACTGGACGAACGCCGCGCCGCCGGGTTGCCGCCCTTTTCGCACCTGGCCCTCTTGCGCGCCGAGGCGCACAAACCGGGACAGGCCGAAGCTTTTCTGGATGAAGCCTGCACGGCGGCCGAGCGCCTCATGGCGCAGCAGCGGCTGCCTGGCATCGAGCTGCTTGGGCCGGTACCCGCCCCCATGGAACGCCGTGCCGGGCGCTTTCGCGCACAATTGCTGTTGCAGGCCAGTACGCGCGCGCCCCTGCATCGCCTGATCAGTGCCTGGCTGCTGGTACTGGAACAGCTACCGAGCGGGCGCCAGGTACGCTGGTCGGTGGACGTCGACCCGGTAGATCTTTACTGAAAGCCTGATTCAAGCGACAAGCCGCGAACCGTAAAGGCTGCGCCAGGAACAGCGAGGCGCTCCCACCGACGCCTCGTTCGGCACATGCCTGTCAAAGGTTGGCAACGCGCGCCCAGCCACGGATAATGCCCAGTTTTTCCACCAGCGCATCCAGGCGCCCGCCGCGCTTGCGGTCGAAAAGAGATTCCTATGAAAGACACCATTCGCCAGCTGATCCAGCAAGCCCTCACCCAACTCGTCAACGACGGTGTGTTGCCTGACGGGCTGTCGCCGGCGATCCAGGTGGAAAACGCCAGAGACAAGACCCACGGCGACTTCGCCAGCAACATTGCCATGATGCTGGCAAAACCGGCCGGCATGAAGCCGCGTGACCTGGCCGAAAAACTGATCCACGCCCTGCCGGCCTGTGCCGACATCAGCAAGGTCGAAATCGCTGGCCCAGGCTTCCTCAACTTCTTCCAGAATACCGACGCCTTGGCCGCTCGCCTCGACGCAGCGCTTGACGATGCGCGGCTTGGTGCGCGCAAGGCCGGCCCAGCGCAGAAAGTGGTGGTCGACCTGTCAGCCCCCAACCTGGCCAAGGAAATGCACGTCGGTCACCTGCGCTCGACCATCATCGGCGACAGCGTGGCGCGGGTACTCGAGTTCCTGGGTGACCAGGTGGTGCGCCAGAACCACGTAGGCGACTGGGGCACCCAGTTCGGCATGCTGCTGGCGTACCTCGAAGAAAACCCGATTACAAGCGACGAGCTCTCCGACCTGGAAAACTTCTACCGCGCGGCCAAGAAGCGTTTCGACGAGTCCGAGGCCTTCGCCACCCGCGCGCGCGGCCTGGTGGTCAAGCTGCAGGCGGGCGACCCTGATTGCCTGGCCTTGTGGACACGCTTCAAGGACATCTCGCTGTCGCACTGCCAGAAGACCTATGAGCTGTTGAACGTCAAGCTGACCATGGCCGACGTGATGGGCGAAAGCGCCTACAACGATGACCTGGCCAATGTTGTAGCCGAGCTTCGGGCCAAGGGCCTGCTGGTCGAGGACCAAGGTGCCCAATGCGTGTTCCTGGAAGAGTTCAAGAACAGTGAGGGCGAACCGCTGCCCGTGATCGTGCAGAAAGCCGACGGAGGCTACCTGTACGCGACCACCGACCTTGCCGCCGTGCGCTATCGCAGCAATGTGCTCAAGGCCGACCGAGCCCTGTATTTCGTCGACCAACGCCAGGCGCTGCATTTCAATCAGGTGTTCGAGGTGGCACGCCGTGCTGGGTTCGTCGGGCATCCGATGCAGATGGAGCACATGGGCTTCGGCACCATGAACGGCGCCGACGGCCGCCCGTTCAAGACCCGTGACGGCGGCACGGTCAAGTTGATCGACCTGCTCAACGAAGCCAAGGACCGTGCATACGCGCTGGTCAAGGAGAAGAACCCAGGCCTGGCAGAAGACGAACTGCGTCGCATCGGCGAGGTAGTGGGCATCGGCGCGGTGAAATATGCCGACCTGTCCAAGCACCGCACCAGCGACTACAGCTTCAACTTCGAGCTGATGCTCAATTTCGAAGGCAACACCGCCCCGTACCTGCTGTACGCCTACACCCGCGTGGCCGGTGTGTTCCGCAAGCTGGGCAAGGGCTTTGACGAAGTCGAAGGCAGCATCGTGCTTCAAGCGCCTCACGAGCAGGACCTGGCAGCGCGCCTGGCCCAGTTTGGGGAAATTCTCAACAACGTGGCCGAAAAAGGCACGCCGCACGTCCTGTGCAGCTACCTGTACGACCTGGCGGGGCTGTTCTCCAGCTTCTACGAAAACTGCCCGATCCTGGCTGCCGAAACGCCCGAGCAGCAACAAAGCCGCCTGCGTCTGGCGGCCCTGACTGGGCGCACCCTCAAACAAGGTCTGCAACTGCTCGGCCTGGAAACCCTGGAGCGCATGTAAGGTGGCCGCCAAGAAGAAACCTGCCCCAAAACGTGGTGCCAGTCGTCAAACGGCGCCCGCCAAGCAGCCCATGCCCGGTTGGGTATGGCTGGCAGTCGGCCTGACCATCGGTGCGTTCATCGTCTTCCTGATGAAGCTCGAGCCTGGCGGCGGCGATATCAAGCGTACCAAGCCCGAGCAGCAGAAAGCCGAGAAGGTGATCGAAGCCGGAAAGTCGACCCAGGCCACACCGCAACAGCCGGTAAAGCCCAAGTACGATTTCTACACCCTGCTGCCGGAATCGGAAGTCATCGTGCCGCCTGAGGCAGTGCCCGAGAAGACGCCACCTGTTCCAGCCCAGCCAGTCACTCCGGTGACGCCGGCAGAGGCCGCGAAGATCGATACCGCACGCGCCCAGGCCGCCCTGCTGGGTCAGACGCCACCGCCCGCTCCTCCAGTGATAAAACCGGCGGCAACTACCCAGTTCTTTCTCCAGGCAGGCTCGTTCCGCAAGCAGGCCGATGCTGACAAGGTACGCGCACAGATCATCCTGTTGGGGCAGAGCGTGAAAGTGGAGTCAGGCACGGTCAAGGACGAGACGTGGTACCGCGTACTGGTCGGGCCGTTCAGCAACCGCGAACAGTTGACCGTGGCGCAGAAGCAGCTGGGCGGCGCTGGCTTCAGCAACTTGTTGCTGCAACAGCGCCAGACCCGTCAGTAGCGAAGCTTGCGGCGCGGCCTGCCCAGGCCGCGCCCGAACGGCTATTGGTCAACGCTGAGCGGCATTGCGCTCGGACACCTGACCATTCAACGTCCAGAAGTCATACAAGACCCCCACCAGGAACAACCCGCCCGTGAAGAAGTAGATGATGGCGGTGATCCACTTGCCTTGGTAAAGGCGATGCAGGCCGAAGATGCCCAGGAACGTCAGCAGTATCCAGGCGATGTTGTAGTCGATTCGGCCTGCCTGGAAACGCAGGTCGGCTTCGCGGTCCATGGCGGGGATCAGGAACAGGTCGATGAGCCAGCCGATGCCCAGCAGACCGAACGTGAAGAACCAGATCGTCCCGGTGATGGGCTTGCCGTAGTAGAAGCGGTGCGAGCCGGTGAAACCGAAAATCCACAGCAGGTAGCCGATGACCTTGCTGTGCGTGTCGTGAAAGGGCGCACCCTGTTGATAACTGTTCATGCATGGCCCTCGTTGGGTTGCTGATTAAATTTTCTAAAAAAAGTTGTGACTTTTTTGGCCAAGGCCGACGTACGGTTAGCGAGAATCGACCAACGGATCAAAATTTGATCAAAAAGCTGTTATAAAGTTGCGCGCCCAACACACAACTATTCACAAGAGCTTCATCTATGCCGCCTTTGATCAAGACATGGCTGACCCTCTGCCTATTATTGCCCCTGGCCGCCCACGCCACCAACCGTGAGCAACGTCTTCCCAACGGCTTTACCGGCTACACCACCAATGCTTCGGTAAAGCGCACGCCCATCAAGCAGACCACCCTGCATGCCCGTCCCGGCAATGCTGCCAGCAACAAGCGTGGCAAGACGGTCGCCGCCGCGTCGAGCAAGCAAAGCAGCGCCGTGCTCGACCGTGCAGTGAACATGCTGGGTACCCCCTATGTTTGGGGCGGTACCAGCCCGAAAAAAGGGTTCGATTGCAGCGGCCTGGTTCGTTACGCCTTCAACGACGTGGCAGAGGTCAACCTGCCTCGCACGTCCAGTGCCATGGCCAGCGGTCACGGCACCAAGGTCGCCAAGGGTGATCTCAAGCCAGGCGATCTGATCTTCTTCAACATCAAGAGCCGCCGCGTCAATCATGTTGCCATCTACCTTGGCAATGACCGTTTCATCCACGCGCCGCGTCGCGGCAAGCGTGTGAGCATCGACAACCTGAGCAAGCCCTACTGGCAGAAGCACTACGTGGTCGCCAAACGGGTATTGCCCAAGGAACAGCAACAGCTGAGCCTGGCCAAGCGCTGAAGGGGACCACTGCAGTGCCGCTCGCATCGCCCGTACTGGGCGTTCAGCAGCGGCACTGATTGCATCACTCGGCGAGCAGCCCGCGCGCCGCGAGTTTTCTCATCGCATCCTCCATGGTCTGCATACCCTGCGCCGCACCGGCCTGCATCGCTGAATGGAGCTGGGCCATGCGCCCTTCGCGGATCAGATTGCGAACGGCGTCGGTCGCCACCAGCACCTCGCGCGCGGCTACCCGGCCCCCACCTCGGCGCCCGACCAGCACCTGCGCCACGACCACGCGCAGCGACTGCGCCAGCATCGTGCGCACCCAGGCCTTTTCCTGTGCAGGAAACACTTCTACCACGCGATCGATACTGTTCACCGCCGACCGCGTGTGAACGGTCGCCAGTACCAGATGACCCGTTTCGGCGGCCCGCAGTGCAAGGCCAATGGTGTCCAGGTCCCTGAGCTCGCCGAGCATGATCACGTCGGGGTCCTGACGCAATGCACTGCGCAGCCCTTGGGCAAAGCTGCTGCAATCGCGACCAACCTCGCGCTGATTGACCAGGCCTTGATGGCTCCGGTGAACGATCTCGACCGGGTCTTCGAGGGTAACGATGTGCAATGCGCGCTCACGGTTCATCTGATCGAGCAACGTCGCCAATGTGCTTGTCTTGCCGCTGCCCGTAGGGCCGCCTATCAGCACCAGGCCATCCCGGCAGCGGGCGATCGTTTCGACCACCTCGGCCAGGCCGAGCTCGTCCACGCTCGCGATGCGCGCGGGGATCAAGCGAAACGTGAGCGCCGGGCCGTTCATCTGCCTGAACAGGTTGACCCTGAACCGCCCTAGCGCAGGCAGCTCCAGGGCCACGTCCAGGTCGTGACCGGCAGCCCACTGTCGGTGCTGGTCGGCATCGAGCAACGGCTCCATGCACCGCATCAAGGCCCTTGGGCTTGCCATGGGGACTGGCAGGCGTTGCAGCACGCCATCCACTCGCACCGTCGGCACTTGGCCTGCTGCCAGGTGCAGGTCGCTGGCACCCGCCTTCGAGGCACGCGCCAGCAGGTCTGTCACATCCATGAGACTCCCCATCTGCCTTCAACCAGGTAAAATGCGGCAACCCATCAGTTGCCGGCGTCGATCTATGTCCACCCTAGCAGACAACCTTTCCTCGATTTGCGACCGCATCAGCCGGGGTGCCCAGGCTGTCGGACGCGACCCAGCCGAAGTTCGGCTGCTGGCAGTCAGCAAGACCAAGCCCGCCAGTGCCATACGCGAACTGCATGCCGCAGGTGTGCAGGATTTTGGGGAAAACTACCTACAGGAGGCGCTGACTAAACAACAGCAACTCACTGATCTGTCTCTCATCTGGCACTTCATTGGCCCCATTCAGTCGAACAAGACCAAGGCCATCGCCGAGCATTTCGACTGGGTGCATTCCGTGGACCGCCTGAAAATAGCCCAACGGCTTTCAGAACAACGCCCTGCCCACTTGGCGCCGTTGAACGTTTGCCTGCAAGTGAACGTCAGCGCAGAAGCCAGCAAATCCGGTTGTGCTCCAGAGCAATTACCCGGCCTGGCCAAGGCCGTGGCTCAGTTGCCCAACCTGCGCCTGCGCGGGCTGATGGCGATTCCTGAGCCGACCGATGATCGCACCGTTCAGGAAGCGGCCTTCGCCAGGTTGCGCCAGCTGCAGAACGAGCTGGGGCTTGGCCTCGATACCCTGTCCATGGGCATGAGCCACGACCTGGAGGCTGCAATCGCTCAAGGAGCGACCTGGGTCCGTATCGGCACCGCCCTGTTCGGTGCCCGCGACTACGGCAACGCTTGATGACATGCTTTACTCACCTTTCCCCACAAGGACCTGACATGAGCAAGACACGTATTGCCTTTATCGGCGCCGGGAACATGGCCGCAAGCCTCATCGGTGGTCTGCGTGCCCAGGGCGTGGAAGCGTCGCACATTCGCGCCAGCGACCCAGGCGCCGAAACCCGTACCCGCATCCAGGCCGAGCATGGCATCGAAGCCTTCGAGCAAAATGCACAGGCGATCGACGGCGCCGATGTGATCGTGCTGGCGGTCAAGCCGCAGGTCATGAAGACGGTCTGCCAGGCATTGCGCACTGACCTGAAGGAAGGCCAGTTGATCGTTTCCATCGCCGCGGGCATTACATGCGCCAGCCTGCAGAGCTGGGTGGGTAGCCGCCCAGTGGTGCGCTGCATGCCCAACACGCCATCACTGCTGCGCCAAGGCGTCAGTGGCCTGTATGCCACTGCCGAAGTCAGCGACGAACAACGCCAACAGGCCGAACAACTGTTGTCGGCGGTAGGCACGGCGCTCTGGCTCGAACAGGAGCAGCAACTGGACGCCGTGACTGCCGTGTCCGGTAGCGGCCCTGCCTATTTCTTCCTGCTGATCGAGGCCATGACGGCCGCTGGCGAGAAACTCGGCCTGCCTCGTGAGACCGCCACCGAGCTGACCTTGCACACGGCGCTGGGCGCCGCGCGCATGGCGGTTGCCAGCGATGTGGATGCCGCCGAGCTGCGCCGCCGCGTAACCTCGCCTGCCGGTACCACCGAAGCGGCCATCAAATCGTTCCAGGCCAATGGTTTCGAGGCCATCGTCGAGCAGGCGCTGCAAGCTGCGGCCACCCGCTCTGCAGAACTGGCCGAACAACTGGGCCAATAAGGAGTTTCAGATGAATGCACTGTCCGGCGCCGCGATCTTCGTGGTGCAAACACTGGTCAGCCTGTACCTGGTGATCGTTCTGCTGCGTTTCGTGCTGCAACTGGTCAAGGCCAACTTCTACAACCCGCTCAGCCAGTTCACGGTCCGTGCGACCCAGCCGCTGCTCAAGCCGATCCGCCGGATCGTACCGAGCATCGCCGGGCTGGACACCTCTTCGCTACTGCTGGCCGTCGTCATTCAGGCGCTGCTGATGGGGTTCGTGCTGATGGTGACCTACGGCACCTTCGGGGACGTACTGCACCTGCTGCTGTGGGCCATCATCGGGATTACCTCGCTGTTCCTGAAGATCTTCTGGGTGGCGATGATCGTCATGGTCATCGTTTCCTGGGTAGCACCCAACAGTCACAACCCGGCAGCCGAACTGGCCTATCAGATCAGCGAGCCGGTGCTGGCCCCGTTCCGGCGGATCGTGCCGAACCTGGGCGGCATGGATATTTCGCCGATCTTCGCCTTCCTGGCCATCCAGGTCATCCAGTCGTTCGTCATGCCGCCGCTGGCTGCCTATGCAGCTATGCCACAAGAGCTGTGGCGGATGATCTGACCTTGCAGCACCCCAGCGACAAGCCTTTGCTTGCCGCTGGGGATGGTGCTCTTTAGACTTACGCCTCCGTCAAGCGTGAGCAGGGTCGATGTCCACTGTCTTTCCCGAAGATTCCGTCGGTCTGGTCGTACCGCAGACCGCCCGGTTCGACGAGCCGCTGGCTCTGGCCTGCGGTCGTTCGCTGAGCCGCTACGAGCTGGTCTATGAAACCTATGGCACCCTGAACGCCAGCGCGAGCAATGCCGTGCTGATCTGCCATGCCCTGTCGGGCCATCACCATGCTGCCGGCTACCACGCCGCAACTGACCGCAAGCCGGGCTGGTGGGACAGCTGCATAGGCCCAGGCAAGCCCATCGACACCAACCGTTTCTTCGTGGTCAGCCTGAACAACCTCGGCGGGTGCAATGGCAGCACCGGGCCTAGCAGTATCAACCCGGCCACCGGCAAGGTGTATGGCGCCGACTTCCCGGTACTGACCGTCGAAGACTGGGTGCACAGCCAGGTGCGCCTGGCCGAGCGCCTGGGTATCGAGCAGTGGGCAGCCGTGGTGGGCGGCAGCCTGGGCGGCATGCAGGCCCTGCAATGGACCATCAGCTACCCCGAGCGCGTGCGCCATTGCATCGACATCGCCTCGGCCCCCAAATTGTCCGCGCAGAACATCGCGTTCAACGAGGTGGCGCGCCAGGCCATTCTCACCGACCCGGAGTTTCATGGTGGCTCATTCCAGGATCAGGGCGTGATACCCAAGCGGGGCCTGATGCTGGCACGCATGGTCGGGCATATCACCTACCTGTCGGATGACTCGATGGGCGAAAAATTCGGCCGCGAGCTCAAGAGCGACAAGCTCAACTACGATTTTCACAGCGTCGAGTTTCAGGTCGAAAGCTACCTGCGCTACCAGGGCGAGGAGTTCTCCGGGCGCTTCGATGCCAACACCTACCTGCTGATGACCAAGGCACTCGACTATTTCGACCCGGCTGCGGCCCACAATGGCGACCTCGCAGCGACCCTGGCCCACGTCAAGGCCAACTACTGCATCATGTCGTTCACGACCGACTGGCGCTTCTCGCCGGCCCGCTCGCGGGAAATCGTCGATGCCCTGATGGCTGCGCGCAAGAACGTCTGCTACCTGGAAATCGACTCGCCCTACGGCCACGATGCTTTCCTGATTCCAACGCCTCGCTACATGCAGGGTTTCTCGAACTACATGAACCGCATTGCCATCTGAGGACAGCATGAGAGCCGATCTGGAAATCATCCACGACTGGATTCCCGCCGGCAGCCGGGTACTGGACCTGGGCTGCGGTACGGGCGAGCTGCTGGCTTCGCTGCGCGACCGCAAGCAGGTCACCGGCTACGGCCTGGAGATCGACGGCGACAATATCGCCGCCTGCGTGGCCAAGGGCGTCAACGTCATCGAGCAGGACCTGGACAAAGGCCTGGGCAATTTTGCCAGCGACAGTTTCGACATCGTGATCATGACCCAGGCCTTGCAGGCGGTGGAGTACCCCGACCGCATCCTCGACGAAATGCTGCGCGTCGGTCGCCAGTGCATCATCACCTTCCCTAACTTCGGTCACTGGCGCTGCCGCTGGTACCTTGCGACCAAGGGCCGCATGCCTGTCTCGGACTTCATGCCGTACACCTGGTACAACACGCCGAACATCCACTTCTGCACCTTCGCCGACTTCGAAGAACTGGTCCATGAGCGCAAGGCCAAGGTGCTGGACCGATTGGCGGTGGACCATCTGCACCGCAACGGCCTGGGCGGCCGACTGTGGCCCAATTTGCTGGGCGAAATCGGTATCTACCGCGTCAGCAGCCCCAGCCTTCAGGAACACCAGCTCGCGGTCTGACAGAGGAGAACCTGCGCCATGCGTCGCCTTGCCCTGCTATTGATCGGCCTGTGCCTGGCATTGCCGGCATGGGCAGCCGATACTGCACGCGCTGATCGCAATGCGGTATTCGGCGACGTCACTGTGCATTACAGCGCGTTCACCTCGAGCATGCTGACCCCGCAGGTGGCGGCGGCCACGGGCCTGATTCGCAGCCGTAACCAGGGCGTTCTTACCCTCACGGTACTGCGCACCGGCAAGCCGATCACGGCCGTGGTCAACGGGGTAATCAAAGACCTGACCGGGCGCGAACAGCCACTGGCGTTCAAGCAGGTCACCGACTCCGGCACTGCGTCGTATGTCACCCAATTCAAGATTGAACAACCTGAGACCGTCGTCTTCGAGCTAGCCGTCGAAGCCGGTGGTGTCGGTCACTCCTTCAGCTTCAACCAGGAAGTGTTCCCAGGCGAATGATGAATTTCCAGCAACTCGTATTGGCCAGCCATAACGCCGGCAAACTCAAGGAACTGCAGGCGATGCTCGGTCAGTCCGTGCAATTGCGATCGATTGGCGAGTTCAGCCAGGTCGAGCCGGAAGAAACCGGCCTGTCGTTCGTCGAAAATGCCATTTTGAAAGCACGCAATGCCGCGCGCATTTCCGGGCTGCCCGCTTTGGCGGACGACTCGGGCCTGGCCGTGGATTACCTGGGAGGTGCGCCTGGCATCTATTCGGCGCGCTACGCCGATGGCCAGGGTGATGCCGCCAACAATGCCAAGCTGCTCGACGCACTCAGGGACGTACCCGAGGGCGAGCGCGGTGCGCAGTTCGTCTGCGTGCTGGCGCTGGTGCGCCACGCCGACGACCCGTTGCCGATTCTTTGTGAAGGCCTTTGGCACGGCCGCATCCTCTTCCAGGCGAGCGGCGATTACGGTTTCGGCTATGACCCGCTGTTCTGGGTACCTGAGCGTGACTGCTCAAGCGCCGACTTGAGCCCGGCCGACAAAAACCAGATCAGCCACCGTGCCCGCGCCATGGCGCTGCTGCGTCAACGCCTGGGCCTGGCATGACCCTGACGACGCCACCCGTGCAGGCAGCCGGTATCAGCCAGCTGCCTCCATTGTCGCTGTACATCCATATCCCGTGGTGCGTACGCAAATGCCCCTACTGCGATTTCAACTCGCATGCCGCAGGCCCTGAACTGCCGGAAGGGGCCTACGTGGCCGCGCTGCTGAGCGACCTCGACCAGGAGCTGGACGCTGTCCAGGGCCGCGTCCTCAGCTCGATCTTCTTCGGCGGCGGCACGCCGAGCCTGTTCAGCGCCGATGCCTTAGGTCGTCTGCTACGTGGCGTCGAGCAGCGCATCCCGTTCGCCCCGGACATCGAGATCACCCTGGAAGCGAACCCAGGAACGTTCGAACAGGACAAATTCAAGGCCTACCGGCAGACCGGGATCAACCGTCTGTCCATCGGCGTGCAGAGTTTCCAGCCCGCCAAACTGCAAGCGCTGGGCCGTATTCACAACGGCGAGGAAGCGATCCGTGCCGCCGACATGGCGCGTGCCGCAGGCTTTGACAATTTCAACATGGACCTGATGCACGGCTTGCCCGCCCAGTCGATGGAGGACGCCCTGGGCGATCTGCGCCAGGCAATCGACCTTGGCCCCACGCACTTGTCCTGGTATCAGCTGACGGTAGAGCCCAATACGGTGTTCTGGAACCAGCCGCCGGAGCTTCCCGAGGACGATATTCTCTGGGACATCCAGGAAGCCGGCCAGAGCCTGATGGCGGCCAGCGGGTTCGGCCAGTACGAGGTGTCTGCCTACGCACAGCCGCAGCGCGCCGCCCGTCACAACCTCAACTATTGGCGCTTTGGGGACTTTATCGGCATCGGTGCCGGCGCCCATGGCAAGCTCACCTATGCCGATGGGCGCATCGTACGCACGTGGAAAACCCGGTTGCCCAAGGACTACCTGAACCTGGCCAAGCCGTTCAAGGCAGGTGAAAAGCCGTTGCCGGTGGACGAGCTGCCGTTTGAGTTTCTGATGAACGCGTTGCGCCTGACAGAGGGCGTCGAGGCGCAGCTGTTCACGGAGCGCACCGGCTTGCCGCTCGCACAGCTCGCCCAAGCCCGTGGCCTTGCAGAACAAAGAGGGCTTTTGCAGGTCGAACCGGATCGACTGGTCGCAACGCCCAGAGGCCAGCTGTTCCTCAATGACTTGTTGCAGTATTTCTTGACCTAAGGATGACCCATGGATCTGGTACTCGACCTGCTGGCGACGGTTTCTCGCTGGAGCCGCGGTAACCTGTCGGAGATTTCTCTTGCGCTGGTAGGCTGTCTACTGGTGTTATTCGGGACCGATATCAAGGCCTGGGCCGAGCAGCGTCTAGGCGGGCTGACAGGGGCCCTGCGGGTGCCACTGATGGCACTGCTGGTGATGATCGGCAGTGGCGCGGCCTTGATCTATGCCACTCCTTGGGTCTTGAAAGGGCTGGGCCAGTTCAACAACTACGCGCTGGCGCCTGTGCTGGTGGTGGTCCTGGCGCTGATCGGTGTAGTGGCCGATCGTCGCGGCTAACCTGCGCAACCCAGGCGCCCTTCATGCCGCCATGGTGGCCTGGCTATTGGGTCCCTGTATTGCACCCCGCCACTGCGTACGCGAAAAAAACCGCCTTTTCCAAGGCGGTTTTTTGCTTGCAGCTAACACTGCATCCGGTTCATCGGCTCAAGCGGTCTTCTCGAACTTCAGATCCCAGACACCGTGGCCCAGGCGCTCGCCGCGGCGTTCGAACTTGGTGATCGGCCGTTCGCTGGGGCGGGGTACGTAGGTACCATCCGCTGCCTGGTTGCTATAGCCAGGGGCTGCACTCATCACTTCCAGCATGTATTGGGCATAGGGCTCCCAGTCGGTGGCCATATGGAAAACGCCACCGGGCTTGAGCTTGCGCCGGACCAGCTCGGCGAACTCCAGCTGGACGATACGACGCTTGTGATGGCGCGCCTTGTGCCAAGGGTCGGGGAAGAACAACATCAGGCGGTCCAGGCTGTCGTCTGCCACACAGCGGTTCAGCACCTCGATGGCATCGCAGTCGTACACCCGCAGGTTGGTCAGACCCTGCGTGAGCACGCCATTGAGCAACGCCCCTACGCCCGGCCGATGGACCTCAACGCCAATGAAGTCCTGCTCGGGCGCAGCTGCGGCCATTTCGAGCAGGGAATGCCCCATGCCGAAGCCGATTTCCAGCGTGCGCGGGGCCGAGCGGCCGAACACCTGGTCGTAGTCGACCGGGCTGTCCACCAGCGGCAGGATGTACAGCGGCCCCGCCTGGTCCAGGCCGCGTTGCTGGCCTTCGGTCATGCGCCCGGCGCGCATCACGAAGCTCTTGATGCGGCGATGCGGGCGGGCGTCGCCATCGGCGGCGTTCGGCAGATCTTGCGAATCAGTCATCGGGTGCTCTTACTTGATCAGACCATCCAGCGGCGAAGAAGCGCTGGCATAGAGTTTCTTGGGCATGCGGCCGGCCAGGTAAGCCATGCGACCGGCCACGATGGCGTGCTTCATGGCTTCGGCCATCAGTACAGGTTGCTGAGCATGGGCGATAGCCGAGTTCATCAACACCGCTTCGCAGCCCATTTCCATGGCAATGGTGGCGTCGGAGGCGGTGCCTACGCCAGCATCCACCAGTACCGGCACTTTGGATTCTTCGAGGATGATCTGCAGGTTGTACGGGTTGCAGATGCCAAGCCCCGTACCGATCAGGCCCGCCAGGGGCATGACCGCGATACAACCCGCTTCGGCCAGCTGGCGGGCGATGATCGGGTCGTCGCTGGTGTAGACCATCACATCGAAACCATCCTTGACCAGCACTTCGGCGGCCTTGAGGGTTTCGATCACATTGGGGAACAGGGTTTTCTGGTCGGCCAGCACTTCCAGCTTGACCAGGTTGTGCCCATCGAGCAGTTCGCGGGCCAAACGGCAGGTACGCACGGCTTCGATCGCGTCATAGCAGCCGGCCGTGTTGGGCAGGATGGTGTAGCGATCTGGCGGCAACACGTCGAGCAGGTTCGGCTCCCCCGGGTTCTGACCAATGTTCGTGCGGCGGACCGCGACAGTCACGATCTCGGCACCCGAGGCCTCGATGGCCTGACGGGTTTCCTCCATGTCACGGTATTTGCCGGTGCCTACCAGCAGGCGCGACTGGAAGGTGCGCCCGGCCAGGGTGAAGGGCTTGTCGCTGCGAACGTTGCTCATCGTTGTTCCTCGGGAAAAGGTTGCTGGGCCTGCGGTTGAGTTGCCGACAGCGATCAGCCGCCACCGATGGCGTGAACCACTTCGACCTGGTCGCCATCGCTCAGCACGGTGCTGTCATGCTGACTGCGCGGCACGATGTCCTGATTCAGCTCTACCGCCACCCGGCGGCCAGCCAGCTCGAGACGGCCAAGCAGCCCGGCCACGTTTTCACCCGCGGGCAATTCGTAAGGTTCACCGTTCAGTTGGATACGCATGCTCACGGCCACCATTGTTCTTTGGGGCCCGCATTCTAGCGCCGAAAGGCCGCCCAACCCAAGGCCACCGCGCGCCATTAGTCGTTAATGTGGACCAGGCGGTCAGCCCAGCCGCCAGGCTGCAAGCCCAAGGCAAAGCCACCCGGCGAGAAAGCACAGGCCACCGATGGGCGTGATCATGCCCAGCTTGCTGACGCCGGTCAGTGTCAGCAGGTACAGGCTGCCGGAGAACAGCACGATACCCAGCACGAACAGATAGCCTGCCCAACCGACTAGGCGGCCAGGTAGGTGTACGGCCAGTAACGCCACGCCAAACAGCGCCAGCGCATGGACCAGCTGGTAGGTGACACCGGTATGGAAAATAGCGAGATAGTCGGCGCTGAGTCGATTTTTCAGGCCATGGGCTGCAAAGGCGCCCAGGGCCACGCCGGTGAAACCGAAAAAAGCGGCAAGCATCAGGAAGCTGCGAAGCATGGGACGACTCCTCGAATCGGGTCTGTATAATGGCCTTTCCCAAACGTCCGGCCAAGCCACCCCATGCTGCGAAACCTTCTCCGACGTCTCCTCCGCGCCCTGCTCTGGTTCGCCGCTGCTAGTATCGTGCTGGTTCTGGTGTTTCGCTGGGTACCGCCGCCCGGTACAGCGTTGATGGTCGAGCGCAAGGTTCAATCGTGGGTGACGGGTGAACCCATTGACCTGCAGCGCGAATGGGTAGGCTGGGAGCGCATTTCCGATGATCTCAAGGTCGCCGTCATCGCCGGTGAGGACCAGAAATTCGCCAGCCACTGGGGTTTCGACATACCTGCCATCCAGGCAGCCCTGGCCTTCAATGAGCGCGGCGGTAGCGTGCGCGGCGCCAGCACTCTGACTCAGCAGGTGGCCAAGAATCTTTTCCTGTGGCCAGGCCGGAGCTGGTTGCGCAAGGGGCTGGAAGCCTGGTTCACCGCCTTGATCGAGCTGTTCTGGTCCAAGCAGCGCATCCTCGAGGTCTACCTCAACAGTGCCGAGTGGGGCCAGGGTGTATTCGGTGCCCAGGCAGCGGCCCGCTACCACTTTGGCGTGGAGGCCAGCCAGCTCAGCCGCCAGCAGGCGGCGCAACTCGCCGCCGTGTTGCCCAGCCCGCTCAAGTGGAATGCTGGCAAGCCGAGCACCTACGTGGCCAGCCGCGCTGGCTGGATACGCCGTCAAATGAGTCAGCTAGGCGGGCCCAGTTATCTGATGCAATTGGACACGTCACGCCGGCCCTGAGCCTGGCCGTGCACCCGGAGCGGGTATGAAAAAGCCGCTGACCCCTTTCAGGGCAGCGGCTTTTTTTGAACAGAAGATGATCAGGCGGCGATCAAGGCCTTGACCTTGTTCATCGCGTTCTTCTCCAACTGGCGAATACGCTCGGCCGACACGCTGTACTTCTCGGCCAACTCGTGCAGGGTAGCCTTTTCCTCGGCCAACCAGCGCTGATACAGGATGTCTCGGCTACGATCATCCAGCCCCTGCAGGGCTTCATGAAGGTTGCTGGTGGAGTTGTCGCTCCAGTCCGCATCCTCGAGCTGTACCGCCGGGTCATAGCGGTGGTCTTCCAGATAATGCGCTGGCGACTGGAAGGCGCTGTCGTCGTCGGCTTCGGCAGCCGGATCGAACGCCATGTCATGGCCGCTCAAACGGCTTTCCATCTCACGCACTTCCCGCGGCTCGACGCCCAAGCTTTCGGCAACCCGATGCACTTCGTCGTTGTTCAACCAGGCCAGACGCTTTTTCTGACTGCGCAGGTTGAAGAACAGCTTGCGCTGAGCCTTGGTGGTCGCGACCTTCACGATGCGCCAGTTGCGCAGGATGAATTCGTGAATCTCGGCCTTGATCCAATGAACGGCGAACGACACCAGACGCACGCCCATTTCGGGGTTGAAGCGCTTGACGGCCTTCATCAGGCCGACGTTACCTTCCTGGATCAGGTCGGCCTGGGCCAGCCCATAACCCGCATAGCTACGGGCGATGTGCACAACGAACCGCAGATGGGCCATGACCATCTGCCGAGCAGCTTCGAGGTCCTGCTCGTAATAGAGACGCTCAGCCAGATCACGCTCCTGCTCGACAGTCAGCAGCGGGATGCTGTTGACCGTATGCACATAGGCTTCCAGGTTCGCACCGGGTACCAGGGCATATGCAGGTTGCAACGATGTGGTCATTCAAGAACCTCCGACTTACTGAACTCGCGCTTTTCAGGCGCTGCCTACATTGACCTGGAACTCAGGTACAAGTTCCGGCGGGGGGCACCCCGGGTCATTGCTGGCAAATAAAAACTATCGCGGCGCCAGCTCGTTCAAGTGGCGGGCGACTGCAATCCATGCACCGATATACCCCAACAGTACCGCTCCGATCAAGAGCGAAACGCCGTCGGATGCAGGTACTCCACCCAGGGCGAAGTCGCTCCCGTAGAGACCGGATAGGCCCACGACCGCCTCGTTCAGCCATCCCAGGCCAAACGCCAGGATAGCCCAGGCCAACAGACCCGCCCCCAGCCCGTACAAGGCCCCCATGTACAGAAAAGGCCGGCGTACGTAGGCATCGGTCCCCCCCACGAGCTTGATCACTTCGATCTCGACACGGCGGTTCTCGATGTGTAGACGAATTGTGTTACCAATTACCAAAAGCAAGGCAGAAATGAGCATGACGGCCAGCCCGAAAACAAAACGGTCGCCAAGCTTGAGAATGGCCGCCAGCCGCTCCACCCACACCAGGTCCAGTTGCGCCACGTCCACACGCGGCAACTCGGACAAGCGCTGACGCAGCGCCTCCAGGGCCGGTTTGTCGACTTCGGTCGGGGTCACCACGACCACCCCGGGCAGTGGATTGTCGGGCAGTTCGCGCAGGGCTTCGCCGAGGCCCGACTGCTGCTGGAACTCCTGCAATGCCTGCTCACGGCTGACGTACTGCGCTTCTGCCACGCCAGGCATGCCCTGGATCTCATCGCGCAAGGCCTCGCCGTCACGGCTGCTGGCATCGAGCTTGAGGTACACAGAGATCTGCGCAGCGCGCTGCCAAGACCCACCCAACTGCTCGACGTTCTTCAGCAACAGTGACAGCCCCATGGGCATGCTCAGCGCCACTGCCATCACCATGCAGGTGAAAAAGCTGCCGATCGGCTGCTTGCCCAGACGCCGCAGGCTGTCAGCCAGGCTGGCACGATGGCTCTCGAGCCAGGCATGCATCAGGGTACGCAGGTCGGGCCCGTCGTCATCGGCGCCCGCACCGCGCTTTTTCGAAGGCTGGGGGTCGGCAGGTTTCGGAGCTACCCGCTCGGAGACTTTCGGTGATCGTGTCGTGCTCATTGTCCGGCCTCCCCGTCGCCGATCAAACGGCCGCGCTGCAAGGTCAGCATGCGGTGGCGCATGCGCGCAATCAGTGCCAGGTCGTGACTGGCGATCAAGACGGTCGTCCCCAGCCGGTTGATGTCCTCGAACACGCCCATGATTTCTGCGGCCAGACGCGGGTCCAGGTTGCCGGTTGGCTCATCGGCCAGCAGCAGGGCTGGCTGGTGAACGATGGCGCGGGCGATACCCACGCGCTGTTGCTGGCCCGTCGACAGGTCGGCAGGGTACAGCTCGCCCTTGTCCACCAGCGACACCCGCTCCAGCGCCGAGTCCACGCGCTTGGCGATCTCGACCTTGGACAAGCCGAGAATCTGCAAGGGCAAGGCGATATTGTTGAAGACCGTCCGGTCGAACAGCAGTTGATGGTTCTGGAACACCACGCCTATCTGGCGGCGCAGGAAAGGAATCTGCGAATTGCTGATCTGGCCCATGTCCTGCCCAGCCAGCATCAGTTTGCCGCTGGTAGGGCGCTCCATGGCCAGCAACAGACGCAGCAGCGTACTTTTACCGGCGCCCGAATGCCCCGTGACGAACAGGAATTCGCCCCGCCGCGCCCGGAAACTCAGCTCGTGCAGCCCAACGTGGCCGTTGGGATAGCGTTTGGCAACCTGTTCGAATCGGATCATGGTCAGTCTCGCTCGGCGAACAGGGCCTTGACAAACGGCTCGGCCTCGAAGGTGCGCAGGTCATCGATACCTTCACCGACACCGATGAACCGGATGGGCAGCTTGAACTGCTTGGCCAGCGCAAATATGACCCCGCCCTTGGCGGTGCCATCGAGCTTGGTAAGCGCAAGGCCGGTCAGCTCCACGCTCTGGTGGAAGTACTTGGCCTGGCTGATGGCGTTCTGGCCAGTACCGGCATCGAGCACCAGCAGCACTTCGTGCGGTGCATCAGGGTCGAGCTTGCCGATGACACGACGAACCTTCTTCAACTCCTCCATCAGGTTGTCCTTGGTGTGCAGGCGCCCAGCGGTGTCGGCGATCAGCACATCCACCCCCCTGGCCTTGGCCGCCTGCACGGCATCGAAGATCACTGACGCGGAGTCGGCGCCGGTGTGCTGCGCGATCACCGGGATCCGGTTGCGCTCACCCCACACCTGCAGTTGCTCGACCGCCGCAGCCCGGAACGTGTCCCCAGCAGCCAGCATCACCTTCTTGCCTTCCATCTGCAGCTTCTTGGCCAGCTTGCCGATGGTGGTGGTCTTGCCTGCACCGTTCACACCGACCACGAGAATCACGTAGGGCTTGTTCTGCGCCGCCACCACCAGTGGCTGCTCGACAGGCCTGAGCAACGCCGCCAGCTCCTCCTGCAGGGACTTGTACAAGGCGTCGGCGTCGGCCAGCTGCTTGCGGGCCACTTTCTGCGTCAGGTTCTGGACGATGGTGGACGTGGCCTCTACCCCGACGTCGGCAGTCAGCAGGCGGGTCTCGATTTCATCGAGCAGGTCATCGTCGATGACCTTCTTGCCCAGGAACAGGCTGGCCATGCCTTCGCCAATGCTGGCGCTGGTCTTGGACAACCCCTGCTTGAGGCGGGCGAAGAAGCCGGCCTTCACAGGTTCGGCCTGGGTCGCCGCTACGACGGGCGGGGCTGCCGGCTCGGGTGCCGGGCGATCCGGGATGACCGGTGGCGCCTTGGCCTCCAGGTCGGGCACCAGCGCCACGGGCTCTTCCGCCACCGGCAACACCAGATTGCTCACAGGCGCAGGCGCCTCGGCTACCGGCACGGCTACCACCAGCGCCGGCTGGGCCGGTGGCTGTGCAGGCACTTGTGGCGCAGGGTCGGCCGCTGGCGCTGGCACGTCGGCAACCTGGGGCTCAGCCGGAGATGTCGCCCGGTCTGGCGCTACCGGCTCGACACGCGCAGAAACGTCCGGCGCCTGAGCGGTTTGCTGGGCCTGCGTCGCCTGGGTATCCGCTGGATCGGGGACGGCCGGTGCGGGCGCCTCGACAGCAGGGGTTTCTGGCGCCGGCACGTCCGCTTGCGCAGGTTGCTGCGGCTTCTTGCGGAACCAGCCGAACAGGCCTTTCTTCTCGCCGGACTCGGCCGGCGCTTTTTTGTCGTCGTTGGAACCAAACATGGAAGACGGCTATCTCAGGGTAGCGATGGCCCGCTAGGGCGCATCAGGAATACTTTCTACGCAGAACAGACTATCTAGAAGCCGGCTGGTTCATGCGCAACGTTTTGTCTTGATGTCCTGCAGGCCAGAACGGCGACAGGCATGGTCGCCAGGCAACCGGATCAGTATCCTAGCACCTCCTGGCCTGCCGACGCTAAACCCAGCGGGCCGCCGAACAGGTTAAACACCGTATGAATGCTCTAGCCCGCCGCGCCGCTGGCCTGTTGCTCGGCACGCTGTGCCTCCCGCTCGCAGCTTTCGCTGCCGATGTACAACCCACCCACGAATTCATCCTGGATAACGGCCTCAAAGTGGTCGTGCGCGAAGACCATCGCGCGCCAGTCGTGGTTTCGCAGATCTGGTACAAGGTCGGCTCCAGCTATGAGACGCCTGGCCAGACCGGCTTGTCCCATGCCCTGGAACACATGATGTTCAAGGGCAGCGCCAAGCTGGGGCCTGGCGAAGCCTCGCGCATCCTGCGCGACCTGGGCGCCGAGGAGAACGCATTCACCAGCGATGACTACACCGCCTATTACCAGGTACTGGCGCGCGACCGCCTGCCGGTTGCGTTCGAGCTGGAGGCCGATCGCCTGGCCAGCCTGCGCCTGCCGGCCGACGAGTTCAGCCGTGAAATCGAGGTCATCAAGGAAGAGCGCCGCCTGCGCACCGACGACCAGCCCAATGCCAAGGCATTCGAGCTGTTCCGCGCCATGGCCTACCCGGCCAGCGGTTACCACACCCCGACTATCGGCTGGATGGCCGACCTGGAGCGCATGAAGGTCGAGGAGCTGCGGCACTGGTACAGCTCCTGGTATGCGCCCAACAACGCCACGCTCGTGGTGGTGGGCGATGTCACCGCCGATGAAGTCAAGGGCCTGGCACAGAAGTACTTCGGCGCGATCCCGCGTCGGGACATACCTGCGGCCAAGCTGCCGCTGGAGTTGGCGCAACCCGGTCAGCGCCAGCTGACGCTGCATGTGCGAACCCAGCTGCCCAGCCTGATCTACGGCTTCAACGTACCCGGCCTGCCCACGGCCCAGGACCCTCGCACGGTGCATGCCTTGCGCCTGATCTCGGCCTTGCTGGACGGCGGCTACAGCGCACGCATGCCAGCCCGCCTGGAGCGCGGCCAGGAGCTGGTGGCGGGCGCGTCGTCCAGCTACAACGCCTTCACTCGCGGTGACAGCCTGTTCCTGATTTCGGCCACGCCCAATGTGCAGAAGCAAAAAACCCTGGCAGACGTCGAGAAGGGCATCTGGCAGTTGCTGGATGAACTCAAGACCACGCCGCCGACCGCGGAAGAGCTGGAGCGCGTGCGCGCCCAGGTCATTGCAGGGCTGGTGTATGACCGCGATTCCATCAGCAGCCAGGCAACCACCATCGGCCAGCTGGAAACCGTCGGGCTGTCCTGGAAGCTGATCGACAGCGAGCTGGACGAACTCAAGCGCGTCACCCCTGAGGATATCCAGAACGCTGCCCGCACTTATTTCACGCGCGAACGCCTGAGCGTTGCCCATGTTCTGCCCGAGGAGTCCGCTCATGAGTGACCGCCGCTTGCACCGTACCCACTGGCTGGCCACGGGTCTTTGCGCCTGGGCACTGACGGCCGTACTGGCAGTACCAGCACTGGCCCAGGACGCCGCCGAGGCTGGCAATGCGCAGGCCCGGCCGGCCAACACCCTGCAGTCCCTGGCCGAGCTTGACGGCAAGGCGCCCAGCCGCCGCAAACTCGACATCCAGCACTGGAACACGGCCGAAGGCGCACGGGTGCTGTTCGTCGAAGCTCGCGAACTTCCGATGTTCGACCTGCGCCTGACCTTTGCCGCTGGTAGCAGCCAAGACGGCGATACACCGGGCCTGGCGGCCTTGACCAACGCCATGCTCAACGAAGGCGTGAAGGGCAAGGACGTGACCGCCATCGCCCAAGGTTTCGAGGGGCTGGGCGCAGATTTTGGCAACGGCTCGTACCGCGACATGGCCGTGGCCTCGCTGCGCAGCCTCAGCGCCAAGGACAAGCGCGAACCGGCCTTGAAGCTGTTCACCGAAGTCACGGGCAAGCCCACCTTTCCCGAAGAGGCCCTCAAACGTCTCAAAAACCAGATGCTGGCCGGTTTCGAGTACGACAAGCAGAACCCCGGCAAGCTTGCGAGCGAGGCGCTGTTCGCCAACCTGTATGACGAGCACCCCTACGCCCACCCCAGCGACGGCACGCCGCAAAGCATCACCGGTATCACCCTCGAGCAGTTGCGGGCGTTTCATGCCAAGGCCTACACGCCGGGAAATGCCGTCATTGCGCTTGTCGGTGACCTGAGCCGCGGCGAAGCCGAAGCGATCGCCGCGCAGGTTTCCGTAGGCCTGCCCAAAGGCCCGGCTTTGCCTTCGCCAGCCCAGCCGGCGAGCCCCAAGTCTGGGTTCACCCACATCGAGTTCCCGTCCAAGCAGACACACCTGATGCTTGCAGAACTGGGTATAGATCGACAGGACAAGGACTGGCCAGCACTGTCACTGGGCAACCAGATCCTGGGCGGTGGCGCGTTCGGCACCCGGCTGATGAGCGAAGTACGCGAGAAACGCGGCCTGACCTACGGCGTCTATTCGGCCTTTAGCCCGATGCAAGTGCGCGGCCCGTTCATGATCAACCTGCAAACCCGTGCCGAGCTCAGTGAAGGGACATTGAAGCTGGTTCAGGGTATTCTGGCCGACTACCTGCGCAGCGGCCCCACCCAGCAGGAACTCGACGATGCCAAGCGCGAGCTGGCCGGCAGCTTCCCGCTCTCCAACGCAAGCAATGCCAGCATTGTCGGGCAACTGGGTGCCATCGGCTTCTACAACCTGCCACTGAGCTGGCTGGAAGACTTCATGCAGCAGTCCCAGGCCCTGACCGTCGAGCAGGTGAAGGAAGCCATGAACAGGCACCTGTCCGCCGACAAGCTGGTCATCGTCACGGTCGGCCCGAAGGTACCCCAGAAGCCACTGCCAGCCCCTACTGACAAACCCTCCGGGCAGCCGCTCGGGGTACCGGAGCACTAATGCCAAGATCCAACCCTCCCGCCCGTCAGCCGTCGGGCCAGAGCAAGGGCCAGGGCCACCTGCGCATCATCGCAGGCCAATGGCGCAGCCGTCGCCTCGCCGTGCCCGACGGTGAAGGCTTGCGCCCAACGCCTGACCGGGTGCGCGAAACCGTCTTCAATTGGCTGGCGCCCTACATCGAAGGTGCACATGTGCTCGACGCCTTTACCGGCAGCGGGGCTTTGGTGCTCGAGGCCCTGTCCCGCGGGGCCGAGGATGCCGTGGCGCTCGATAGCAACCCGGCGGCCATCGCCAATCTCAAGAACAACCTCGAAATACTGCGCTGCCCCCGGGGGCAGATTCTGCAGACCGATGCCTTGCGTTATCTGCAAGGCCCGGCCAAAAAGCAGTTCGATGTTGTCTTCCTCGACCCACCTTTTCATCAGCAACTGCTGGCTGAAACCTGCAACCTGCTGGAACAGAACCAGTGGCTGGGCGAGCAGGCCTGGGTGTACACCGAGAGCGAGGCGGCGCCGTCGACCCTGCAGCTTCCTGGCAACTGGCGGCTGCACCGCGAGAAGAAAACCGGTCAGGTGCATTACGCGCTGTGGCAACGGGGGTAATTATCTAGCGCAGGTCGTGCCTTGCCTTGACGGATGCTGCTCAGGTCCCTAGCCATCCGAGCACCTGAGCATGACGTTGCCACACCCTGCGCCATCACTGGACGATGAAGTATCCTCGGCGCTTGCCGCTCTCGCAGGCGCCAGCCCCACCCCGCTCCAGCATTTCACGCTCGACAACGGTCTGACTGTCTACCTGAGAAAGCAGAGCCGCAATGCCCTCGCCGCCGTTCAGCTCTGGTATCACGTTGGTACCAGCCATGAGCCGGCGGGCCAGACCAACCTCTCGCACTTGCTCGAGCACCTCATTTTCGAAGGCAGCCATAAGCTCGAGCCCGGGCAGTATGCCAAGGTCGTTGCCCGCCTTGCGGGCGAGGCAAATGCCAGTACCCATCTGGATGCCACGTCCTTCGAAATGCTGTTGCCCACCTCGCGCCTGCCAGTTGCGCTTGAACTGCTGGCTGACGCCATGGACAGTGCCACATTCGGGTTGCCTGAATTGGCCAGAGGCGCCAAGGCCATCGCGGACGAGCGACGCCTGAAGGTAGACCTACAGCCCCTCCGGCAAGCCTACGACCGTCATCTTGCCCTTGCTCATGGCAGCAGCCCATACGCCACCCCAAGTTTCGGTTCGGCAACCGATCTGGACAATATCGACCTTCCAACGCTGCGTCAGTGGTACGCCACCCATTACCGGCCCAACAATGCCACTCTGGTGGTGGTCGGCAATGTGGAGCTGAACACGCTCAAGCACCAGGTCGAAACCTACTTCGCGCGCCTGGTGCGCGGACAACTGGAGCACTCGCCCACTCCCCGCCCCGAGGCCTTGCTGGGGGAGCGCCGCGAGACCATCAGCTTGCCAGGCCTAAGCCACGGCCTTTTGATGTCCTTCAACGTACCGAGTTGCGCCACGGCCGACGATGCAAGCACGAGCAAGACCCTTGAGCTGATCCGCGAGGTGCTGGCCGAAGGGTCCGGCGCCTGGCTGTATGCCGAGCTCGTCAGGAACAAAAGCGTGCTGACAGGCGTCGGCGCCACCTATGACCCTCTCGTTCGTGGCGACACGGTACTCACCCTTTCTGCCTACGTGAACTCGCTCAATGCCACGCCCGAGCAAGCCGCCGATGCTACCTACGAACAGATCCAGCGGCTGCAGTCCGACGCCATTAGCGCCGCGCAGTTGCAGCGAATAAAGCTGCGGATGCTTGCACGGCAACTGTTCGCCCTCGACAGCGCTGCGTCCCAAGCCGCGCAGATTGGCGCCATGGCCGCGACAGGCCAACCAGCAACTCTGATCGATGAGCATGCGCGCCTGATTTCGGCCATCGATAGCGCTCAGGTGCAACACGTAGCGCGCACCTATCTGACTCGCGAGCGACTGACCACTACCTACCTCCAGCCAGGAGCGCACGCATGAACCACGACCATGTACGCACAGAGCCTTTGATGTGCCAGGGGCCTGCCACCGATACCGCGCTGCTGGCGATGGGCAAGTTGGAGTCTACCGAGGGCATGGAGCTCCACCGGCCTCCGGCACTCGTTGTCACGGCAGAGCAATGGCAGACAGCGCAAGGCACGAACGTCCGCTTCGTTGCCTTGCATGATCGCCCCATGATTGACCTGGTGCTGAGGTTTCGCGCAGGCAGCGTACTTGACGGCGATCAGCCAGGCCTGGCCGCGCTGACGCTCTACAGCCTCGATCAGGGCACGGAAGCATTGAGCGCGGCGCAGTTCGCCGAGCAGTTGGCCACACGAGGTGCAGTCTTAGGGCGGTCGCTGAGCGAGGACAAAGCCACCATCACGTTGAGGTGCTTGAACACGCCCGGCTTGCTGCAAGGGACAGTGCAACTGCTGGGGCAGATGCTGGCTCGCCCAGCTTTTGATGACGAAGAAATCGCCAAGATCCGCAACAAGATCGCCCTCTATCAAGGTCGACAGAAGCTCAACCCGCTGGTGCGCTTGGTCACTGCGACCAGTAGTCATGTATTCAATGGCCACCCGTACGCTGCGCATGCCGATGCCGATGCCGATGCCGATGCCATTGGGTCTCTCACCACTGCACAGATCCGGGCGTTCCATGGCAAAGCCTATTCTGCCAATAATCTGGACATAGGCCTGGTGGGCGATCTGAGCCGAGAAGAAGCGGAGCAGTTGGTCCAGGAAGTGGTGCGTGAATTGCCCCAGCAATGGGCAGCGCAGCGCCCGTCCAGACTGGCCGCGCACCCGCCGCTGGTCCGTCATATCGCTCGCCCTGGCAATGCAACCCAGGCGATGCTGACCCTGTCGGCGCCTGTGCTGCCCAGCGACCCGGCGCATGCCGCACTGCTATTGCTGACCGAGATCCTCGGCGGTAACCAAGAATCGCGCTTGCCGCAGGAACTTCGCCATCTGCGAGGGCTGACCTACACCGTCACTACGAAACTGAGGCACTTGGATGCGGGGACGCTGCTGCATGTGCTTTGGGACGTAGCCCCATCCTATCGCGACGCGTCACACACACTGGTAACGGACCTACTGACCTGTCTTCATGAGCACGGGCCTACTCAAGCAGAATGCGACATGGCCGTGAACCAGATCGCCGCTCGGCTGCATCGCGACCTGGCGGACAACGCGAAACTGGCAGCTACGTTGGCCGAGCACAGCCACCAGGGGCTACCGGCCGATTACCTGACGGACCATTTGAATCAGCTGGCATCGCTGACCCCTGCGCACCTTCGCGAAGTGGCGCAGATCGGATGGCGGGAGGCGGCTCAGGTAGTGGTCACGATCGGCCCCGACGCCGAGCAGTCCCCCTTGCCAACACCTGAGCCGGTTCGTCGATAGACAGGCACGAGGATCGCCGAGTCAGGGCTGGCGTCGGCGCGGTCCAGCCCATCGCCGGTAATCTTGCAGCAGGCACAGCAGCGCTGTTTCATGGCACTCTAGCCGGGCACATCACGAGTTGCCCAGCATGCCAAGCTCCAGCGCCCTGTTTCATCCTGCCAAAGGTCTTTCCAACCCGCACCTGCAAACCTTGTGGGGGCCACTGTGGCGAAAGATGCCCGACCTGCAACGCGACCGTGAGCGAATCTGGTTGGCTGATGGGGACTTCATCGACCTCGACTGGTACGGCCCACACCAGCTGCATGCGCCGCTGGTGTTGGTGCTTCATGGGTTGACGGGGTCATCCGGCTCACACTATGTCAAAGGTTTGCAGCAGGCGTTGCTTGCACAGGGCTGGGCCAGCGTCGCTGCGAACTGGCGTGGCTGCTCTGGAGAACCGAACCTGTTACCGCGCAGTTACCACTCAGGAGCCAGTGAAGACCTGGCCGAGATCATCGGTCATCTGCGCGCCAAGCGGCCCTTGGCGCCCCTTTACGCGGTGGGCTACTCACTGGGGGGCAATGTCCTGCTCAAATACCTGGGCGAACGGGGTGATGACAGTCACTTGGAGGCAGCAGTCGCTGTTTCCGTGCCTTTGCGCCTGGACCAGTCTGCCGACCGTATCGGCTTGGGTTTCTCGAAGGTCTATCAGGCGCACTTCATGCGCGAGATGCTGGCCTATGTGCAGGTCAAGCAGCGTCTTTTCAAAGCCCAGGGCCAGCATGAACGTCTGGCAGCCCTGGACCAGCTAGGACCGCTGCGTGGCTTGCGTACATTCTGGGATTTCGATGCCAAGGTGACCGCGCCTCTGAACGGTTTTCAGGATGTGCACGACTATTATCGGCGTGCCTCCAGCGGGTTCTACCTCGGCCAGATCCGCACTCGAACCCTGATCATTCATGCCAGCGACGATCCTTTCGTATCCCCTCTGAGCTTGCCGACGGCGAACCAGCTTGCCCCACGAACCCAATTGGAACTGCACACCCATGGCGGCCATGTCGGGTTCGTCGATGGCAGTCTGCGAAAGCCGGGATATTACCTGGAACGCCGGATCCCGCAGTGGTTGCGGGACGGCACGTAAAGCGCGGCCGGCTAGTCGCCGGTCGCCACCTCGTGTTCGGGGCGGTTGATCCACTCACTCCATGAGCCCGCATACAACTTGCCGAGTGGGTAACCAGCCAACGCCATCGCGAACAGGTTATGGCACGCCGTTACCCCCGACCCGCAGTACGCGACCAGGTGCTCAGGTGCGCGGCCCTGCAACTGCTGCTCGAAACGTTGCCTTAGCTGCTGTGCAGGAAGAAACCGGCCATCGCTTCCAAGGTTTTCAGTGAAGGCTGCACACTGTGCCCCGGGAATGTGCCCTGCCACCGGGTCGATGGGCTCGATTTCGCCACGAAAGCGTGGCAATGCCCGCGCGTCCAGCAAGGTAAGGTCGGCGCTGCCCAAGCGCTGGACCAGGCCATCGGCTTCGATCAGCAGCGTGTCATCGGGCTGGCCGCTGAAGTGGCCTTGACGCCGGACTGGGGGATTCAGGCTCAACGGCAGACGCGCGGCATGCCAGGCTTTCAGGCCGCCGTCCAGAATCGCCACGCCGCTGCGTTTGCCGAGCCAAGCCAACAGCCACCAGCCTCGCGCGGCATAAGCGCCCGTACCGTCGTCGTACAGCACCACCTCGCTATCGTTGTCGATCCCCCATTCCCGCAGGCGCTCTATCAGCCCGTGCGGATCGGGCAGCGGATGTCGCCCCGTGACGCCCTTGCTGACCTGGCCGCTGAAATCCCGCTCCAAGTCTGCAAAATGCGCACCCTCGATGTGACCCAGCGCGTAACTGCGCTGGCCGTAATCCACATCCTCAAGGGAGAAGCGACAGTCGAGGATCACCAGGTCGGGCGAATCCAGTCGCTCGGCCAACTGCTGTGGCGTGATCAATTGCGCAAGTGACATGACAATCTCCTGATCGATGTAAACCCAGGCCCTCGCGCTAGCGCTCCAGCGCCTGGGTAAATGGTACGTGAAACTCGTTGCACAAGGCTGTTACCGCATTGCGCGCAGAATCGGTGACGAAACCCAGCTCGAGGTCCAGCACTTGATAAACGCCCCGCTTGAAGGCTTCTTCACCCAAGTGAGCCGCATGCGCTCGGGTTGTACTAAGAAAGCGTACCCACGACGTGAGCACGATCCAGGCATTGATGGTCAGCGATTCGCGCTGCGCAGCATTCATGGCCAGGATCCCTGCCTCGACAAACCCCCGGTAAATGGCCTTGCCCTGGCGCATGCAGCGTCCGGAAAAGCGCCGGCAGCGGGCGGCCAGTTCCGGGTCGCTGCCCAGCAAATGCTCAAGGTCGCGGTGCAGGAAGCGGTAGTTCCACATGGCAGCCAACAGGGCCTGCAAGTAGAAGCGCTTGTCTTGCACCGCAGCCGGGCGGCCCTGCGGGGGGCGCAGGAAGCTGTCTACATGCGCCTCATACTGGCTGAACAACACCGCGATGATCGCCTGCTTGTTAGGGAAGTGGTAATAGAGATTGCCGGGCGAAATGCCCAGGTGCGCAGCGATGTGGTTGGTGCTGACGCTGCGCTCGCCTGACTGATTGAACAGCTCAAGGCTGCTTTGCACGATTCGCTCACGGGTTTTCATGGGCCGGGCCATGTCCAGCTTCCTGTCTACGGGGCTTTGAAAACCGCCATGGTACGGTGTATTGCCAAGGCTAAACACCGTGCAAAGGCGCTGTACCCTCGCACCATCGTCTGGCCCAAAGTATAGTGCCTTGGCCGGCAGCATGACTTGGCCGGGCGCAGTCGCTGCGCTACCATCCGACTCCCCAACGCACTCCAGCCAGGATGACGCGATGAACCGAGTGTTGTACCCGGGTACTTTCGACCCCATTACCAAGGGCCATGGCGATCTGGTCGAGCGCGCCTCGCGGCTGTTCGACACCGTGATCATTGCAGTGGCCGCCAGCCCCAAGAAAAACCCTTTGTTCCCGCTGGAACAACGCGTGGAGCTGGCCCGTGAGGTCACCAGGCACCTGCCCAATGTCGAAGTCATCGGCTTCTCCTCGCTGTTGGCGCATTTCGCCAAGGAGCAAGGGGCCAATGTGTTCCTTCGTGGTTTGCGTGCAGTGTCGGACTTCGAATACGAGTTCCAGCTGGCGAACATGAATCGCCAACTGGCCCCTGACGTCGAGAGCCTGTTCCTCACGCCGTCGGAGCGTTACTCGTTCATCTCATCAACCCTGGTTCGCGAGATCGCGGCGCTGGGGGGCGATATCAGCAAATTCGTCCACCCGGCCGTGGCCGATGCGCTGACTGAACGATTCAAGAAATAGAGCCTCTGTTCCAGATCATCGCGCCTGCGTGCACTGCAGGCGCGAATGCGGCACAATTGTGCCCATTGCGTTGAACATGCCCGGGCGTCGAGCCCCGGCCGGAGCCCCCATGTCCCTGATTATCACCGACGATTGCATCAACTGCGACGTCTGCGAACCCGAGTGCCCCAACGAGGCCATCTCCCAAGGCGAAGAGATCTACGTGATCGATCCCAACCTGTGCACCCAGTGCGTGGGTCATTACGACGAGCCGCAGTGCCAGCAGGTCTGCCCGGTCGACTGCATCCCGCTGGATGAGGCGCACCCGGAAAGCGAAGAGCAGCTGATGGCCAAGTACCTCAAGATCACGGGCAAGGCCTGACACCTTCAGGTCTCGGCACGCCCGCTGAGGCACGCGGCGGCAAAACAGCGCTCACCTCAGGGGCGCAGAGTCTCAGCGTTGGCAGCGCGGGCAGAAGACGCTTGCGCGCTGCCCCAGCTTCACATCCCGCAGCTCGGTGCCACACACTTTGCAGGGTTGGCCCCCACGCCCGTAGGCAAACAGCGTCTGCTGGAAATACCCTGGCTGGCCATCACCGCCGATGAAGTCGCGCAGGGTGGTGCCGCCCAGTTCGATGGCGGCTGCCAGCACCCGCTTGATCTCGATGGCCAGCTTCAGATAACGCGCACGCGAAATGCCACCGGCGGCGCGGCGCGGGTCGATACCGGCAGCGAACAGCGCCTCGGTCGCGTAGATATTGCCCACCCCCACGACAACGGCGTTGTCCATGATGAACGGCTTGACCGCCATCGAGCGACCTCGGGATAACTGGAACAACCGTTCACCGTCAAACAGGTCGGTCAGCGGTTCCGGACCGAGCCGCAGCAACAGTGCGTGATTGAGCGGGTCCTGGCTCCAGAGCATGGCGCCGAAGCGGCGTGGGTCGGTGTAGCGCAGCATCAGGCCGGATTCGAGTTCGATATCCACGTGCTCATGCTTGCCGGCCGGCAGCCCCGCTTCCACCAGCCGCAGATTGCCCGACATGCCCAGATGGCTGATCAAGGTGCCCACTTCGGCGTTGATCAGCAGGTACTTGGCCCTGCGCTCGACCGTCAGGATGCGCTGCCCGGACAGCCGGACATCCAGGTCTTCCGGAATCGGCCAGCGCAAGCGGCGGTCACGTACC
This sequence comes from uncultured Pseudomonas sp., assembly GCA_963529135.1. Lineage (GTDB taxonomy): Bacteria > Pseudomonadota > Gammaproteobacteria > Pseudomonadales > Pseudomonadaceae > Aquipseudomonas. The sequence continues at coordinate 96,997 of CAURYQ010000002.1, forward strand.
ACGACACGGCTGACGCGTTGACCTTCGACGTGCGGTGCAATGCCACGCCGGGTGGTTTCTACCTCGGGTAACTCAGGCATGTATCAGTGCCCACCTAGTTCTCGGATGTTCTGTTTGAGGTTGTCGAAGTCGTATTCCGACAAGCCTATGTAATCGAGCACCAGCGGCCCGACTACGTTCCATTCCTGATCCACCGACTGATTGCCCAATACCCGGTAGGACGCACAGATATGCTCGGCCATCTTGAGCACCGCCAGTAGGTTCTTCATCTGGCTCTGGTTGTTGCGGGCGCTGTCATCGCGGAACACCGCCAGCGCGTTGTGGTGGTTGGCGATGGCGCCGGTGAGGTGCTCGGGCAGCCTCCACGACTTGGCCGTGAAATAGCCGACCACGGCATGATTGGTGTTGAAGGTGCGGTTCTCGGTATCGACCACGCGGGTTTGCTCGTCGGCCTTGGCATAGGCTTCTTCCAGCACGTCCATGTAGGTGGGGAAGCGCTTGAGCATCAGCGGGACGCCGCAGTCATGGAACAGGCCGAGGGTATAGGCCTCGTCGGCAGGCTGGATGCCGGTACGCTTGGCCAGCGTCAGGCAGGTCATCGCCACGTCCTGCGCGGTATCCCAGAACCGGTTGAGCGTGACGATGGTTTCATCGCTCATCTCGCCCTTGATCGACTGTGCGTTGATCAGGTTGATGATCGAACGGCTACCCAGCAGGTTCACGGCCCGCTGAATCGAGCCGATCTTGTTGGAGAGGCCGAAGTGCGCCGAGTTGACCAGCTTGAGCAGAGCCCCCGACAAACCAGGATCCTGCGCGATCAGTTTGGCGATGGTTTCCAGGTCCGGGTCAGGCATGTACTGCTCGAACTGCAGATCGACCATGATCTGCGGCTGCGGCGGGATGGTGATGCCTTGCAAGGCTTGCTGGATCTGTTCGGCGGTGAGTTCTTGGGACATGCGTGCACACTCGTATGGGACTGGCGATTCTACCGCGATGAAACACCGCAGAACTAACCGCTGGATCAGTAAACTTGAACTTTCCTTGGCTGCAGCGGGCCTGTTTCTCATATTCATCGAGTAAAGGAGCAAGGCCCATGGGTACAGAATTGAACGGCAAGCGCGTGGCCATCCTGGTGACTGACGGCTTCGAGCAGGTGGAACTGACAGGCCCGCGTGACGCGTTGCAACAAGCGGGCGCCCAGGTGCATGTGCTGAGCGAGAAAGAAGGCACGGTGCGCGGCTGGAACCATGACAAGCCTGCGGACGAATTCAAGGTCGACGGCACCTTCGATGCTGCTAGCGAACTCTACGATGCCGTAGTCCTGCCAGGCGGCGTACAGAACTCCGATACCATCCGCCTGGTTGAAGGCGCGCAAAAACTGGTGAAAAGCCACGATGCTGCCGGTAAGCCGCTTGCAGTAATCTGTCACGGCGGCTGGCTGCTGATTTCCAGCGGCCTGACCAAAGGCAAGCGCATGACCAGCTTCAAGACCCTGCAGGACGATCTGCGCAACGCCGGGGCAGAGTGGGTCGACGAGGAAGTGGTGGTTGACGGCAATCTGATCAGCAGCCGCCAGCCCGATGACATCCCTGCTTTCAACAAGGCATTGATTCAGGCCCTGTCGTCCTGACAGCTGGCGCTCAGCAATAAGGCTGGGTAAGGGTTATACTCCCGCTCTTTTTTCCCGGAGCGACGTCATGTCCCTGCCCAGCCTTCGCCTCAAAGCCAATGCCGACCGCCGCCTGCGCGCCGGTCACCTGTGGGTCTACAGCAACGAGGTAGACGTTGCCGCGACCCCGCTTCAGGGCTTGCAGGCCGGTCAGCAAGCCGTGCTCGAAGCCGCCAACGGCAAGCCCCTGGGCATCGTTGCCCTGAGCCCCAACAACCTCATCTGCGCGCGCCTGCTGTCGCGTGACGTCAAGCTTGTGCTGGACAAGTCGCTGCTGGTTCACCGCCTGAACGTGGCGCTGTCATTGCGCGAGCGCCTGTTCGACAAGCCGTGCTATCGCCTGGTCTACGGCGACTCCGATTTGCTGCCAGGGCTTGTAGTCGATCGGTTCTTCGACATCCTGGTGGTCCAGCTGGCTTCGGCGACCATGGAGGCGCACAAGGATGAAGTCATCGCGGCCCTGGTCCAGGTGCTAAAACCAAGCGGCATCCTGTTCAAGAACGATTCGGCAGCCCGCGATGCCGAAGGCCTGCAGCGCTACGTGGAAACCGTCTACGGTGAAGTGCCGGATTGGGTCCCCCTAGAAGAAAACGGCGTGCGCTTCGAAGCCCCGGTCCGTGAAGGCCAGAAAACCGGCTGGTTCTACGACCACCGCATGAACCGTGCTCGCCTGGCGCCCTATGTCAAAGGCAAGCGTGTACTCGACCTGTTCAGCTACATCGGCGGGTGGGGCGTGCAAGCGGGTGCATTCGGCGCCAGCGAAGTGTTCTGCGTCGACGCCTCGGGCTTTGCCCTGGATGGCGTTGAACGCAACGCCGCGCTCAACGGTATCGGCGAGAAGCTAACCTGTGTCGAAGGCGACGTCTTCGAAGCCTTGCGCGAACTCAAGGCAGCCGAGGAGCGCTTCGACGTGATCATTGCCGACCCGCCCGCCTTCATCAAGCGCAAGAAAGACCTTAAGAACGGTGAGGCGGCCTACCGCAGGCTCAACGAGCAGGCCATGCGCATGCTGAACAAGGACGGCATTCTGGTCAGTGCTTCCTGCTCGATGCACCTGCCGGAAGACGACCTGCATAACATCTTGTTGACCAGTGCCCGTCACCTGGACCGCAACATGCAGCTGCTCGAGCGTGGCGGCCAGGGCCCTGACCACCCGGTGCACCCGGCGATCGGCGAAACCCGCTACATCAAGAGCATTACCTGCCGGTTGCTACCCAACAGCTGAGCCATGAGCGGGGGCCTTTCTGGCCCCCGATCGTTTCAAAGCTCAAGCACCTGGGTCGCGATACCGAAGTACACCAATACCCCTGCCGCGTCGGCAATCGACGTGATCAATGGCCCGCTGGCCGTGGCGGGGTCCAGCCTGAAGCGGCTCAACGCAAAGGGCAGGCTCATGCCGATCAGGCTGCCGACCAGCACGATCAGCACCATGCTGCTGGCCACGATCAAGGCGATTTGTGGGCCACCACGCAGCAGCCCGAGGGACGCCACCGCCACCGCCATGGTGCAGCCCAGCAACAATGCGACGCCGAATTCTCGCCCTAGCATTCGCCCCCAGTCGCTCAACGTGACCTCGCCCGTGGCCAGGCCTCGGACCATCAGGGTGGCAGACTGCGAGCCTGCGTTGCCGCCGCTGTCCACCAGCAAGGGCAGAAAGAACACCAGCGCGATGTGCGCGGCAATCGTTTCTTCGAAGGCAGCGATACCGGCCCCAGAGAACAGGTTGCCGAACACCAGCAGCACCAGCCATAGCACGCGCTTGCGATACAGCAACCCAAGGGTGGCGTGCCGCAGGTTACCGACGTTGTTGGTGATGGACGCGCCCTTATGGAAGTGCTCGGGGGTTTCACGCCGTTGCGCATCGAGCACAGGGTCGATGCAGGAGGTAGCGAGGGTTTTATCGATAGGTTGTTGCATGAAGTTCTCCAGGCGCCGACGCAGGCGCCTGCAGGCTTCAGCCATGCAGACTCAAGCCCTCGGCAGCCCTGGCGACGGCGCGCTCAGTGCCAGATTGCAGTTCGTAGCGAACCGGTAACTGGGAAGGTCCATTGAGGGTGATCTCGTAAAGCCGCACATGCGGCGGCCGAATGATAGTGGCAAGTCAGGTGCTGGTCAGCCCCACATGGACCGTTTCAGACGCTTCCTACAACAGGAGGTTTTCCACGCAGAAACGCCGCCTGGGCACATCGTCATGCCTTCCCGGCGCCAGCGGTGTAGAATCGGGCTATTCATCGCCAGTCATCCCCGGCGGGTTTATGAGCTCTGGCCAAGCACGCGGCGATCCCGCGCGGTCTTCGGCCCCATCCGTGCCAGTGGCAACCGGCCTGCGGTACAGAGGACAAGAGAAGCTCACTCCCCTTTCTGTGACCTGATTAAGCCGCCAGGAGTGTTTCATGCCTGATTATCGTTCCAAGACTTCCACCCACGGCCGCAACATGGCAGGTGCCCGCGCCCTGTGGCGCGCCACCGGCATGAAGGACGAAGACTTCAAGAAACCGATCATCGCCATCGCCAACTCCTTCACCCAGTTCGTGCCAGGGCATGTGCACCTCAAGGATCTGGGCCAGCTGGTCGCCCGCGAGATCGAGCGCGCCGGTGGCGTTGCCAAGGAGTTCAACACCATCGCGGTCGATGACGGCATCGCCATGGGCCACGATGGCATGCTGTACTCGCTGCCCAGCCGCGAAATCATCGCTGACGCAGTGGAGTACATGGTCAACGCCCACTGTGCCGATGCCATCGTCTGCATCTCCAACTGCGACAAGATCACCCCCGGCATGCTGATGGCCGCGTTGCGCCTGAACATTCCGGTGATCTTCGTTTCAGGCGGCCCGATGGAGGCCGGCAAGACCAAGCTGGCCAGCCACGGCCTGGACCTGGTCGATGCCATGGTCATCGCCGCCGACAGCACCGCCTCTGACGAGAAGGTCGCCGAATACGAACGCAGTGCCTGCCCCACTTGCGGCTCCTGCTCCGGCATGTTCACCGCCAACTCCATGAACTGCCTGACCGAGGCGTTGGGCCTGGCCCTGCCGGGCAACGGTTCCACCCTGGCTACCCACTCCGACCGCGAGCAGCTGTTCCTTACCGCTGGCCGCACCATCGTCGAGCTGTGCAAACGCTACTACGGCGAGAACGATGACTCGGTGCTGCCGCGCAGCATCGCCAACTTCAAGGCGTTCGAGAACGCCATGATGCTGGACATCGCCATGGGCGGTTCGACCAACACCATCCTGCACCTGCTGGCAGCGGCGCAGGAAGGCGAAGTCGCATTCGACCTGCGCGACATCGATCGCCTGTCGCGCAAGGTGCCGCAGCTGTGCAAGGTGGCGCCGAACATCCAGAAGTACCACATGGAGGACGTGCACCGCGCCGGCGGCATTTTCAGCATCCTGGGTTCGCTGGCCCGTGGCGGCCTACTGCATACTGACCTGCCGACCGTGCACAGCCGCAGCATGGAAGAAGCCATCGCCAAATGGGACATCACCCAGACCGACGACGAGGCCGTGCATACCTTCTTCAAGGCAGGCCCGGCCGGTATCCCGACCCAGACCGCTTTCAGCCAGTCGACTCGCTGGGACACCTTGGATGACGACCGCGAGAACGGCTGCATCCGCAGCTTCGAGCACGCCTATTCCCAGGAGGGTGGCCTGGCCGTCCTGTACGGCAACATCGCGCTGGATGGTTGTGTGGTGAAAACCGCAGGCGTCGACGAGTCGATTCACGTATTCGAAGGCAGCGCGAAGATCTTCGAGAGCCAGGACAGCGCCGTGCGCGGCATCCTCGCCGATGAAGTGAAGGCCGGCGACATCGTGATCATCCGCTACGAAGGCCCGAAAGGTGGCCCGGGCATGCAGGAAATGCTGTATCCCACCTCGTACCTCAAGTCTAAGGGGCTGGGCAAAGCGTGCGCCCTGCTCACCGACGGCCGCTTCTCGGGTGGCACCTCGGGCCTGTCGATCGGCCATGCTTCACCGGAAGCCGCAGCGGGCGGCGCCATTGGCTTGGTGCGCGACGGCGACAAGGTCTTGATCGATATTCCCAACCGCTCGATCAACCTGCTGGTCAGCGATGAGGAGTTGGCCGAGCGTCGCGCCGAGCAGGACAAGAAAGGCTGGAAACCGGCCGAAGTGCGCCCGCGCAAAGTGACGACAGCCTTGAAGGCCTACGCCCTGCTGGCGACCAGTGCCGACAAAGGTGCCGTGCGCAACAAGGCGATGCTCGAAGGGTTGTGATACCCCTTCAGTGACACAAGAACCGGCGCCTTGAGCGCCGGTTTTTTTCTTTATTCGCAGCTTCGTTTCTCAAGAAGCCGACTCAGGTTCCCTTCACTGAATCTGTTCAGGCGTCACGATCACCCAATTCTTGTCCGCCGTCACCGGCAACCCTTCCTTGGCTTGGGCCGCCGCATGCTTGGCGATCATGCCGTCGAGCTGTTCCATGTACTTGGCTTTGCGGTTTATCCACAGGTGGATCCCGCCCTTACCTATGTCCACACCATGAAACTGCATGTAGCCATCACTGGTCGGGGTGTCGCCGCCCACCAGCACGGGCCTCTTCCATTCGTCGATGTACGTCAGGATCGCCGCTTGCTTGCCCGCCATCCACGTGGCTGGCGTCCAGAGGTAAGGGGTCAGTTCCAGCCCTTCGTTGGTCTTGGCATCATAGTGCCCAGCGCTGATCTGCTTGCGCGCAGTGGTTAATTGCCCAGTGCCGCGATCCTTGAGCAGCAGGCTGACCCCGATCACGTTTTGTGGCTTTACGTTGTAGCCGTACTTGGGGTCGGAGGCGACCATGCGCACCAGTTCCTCGGAAGCGGCAGACACCACATAGACCTCGATGCCGTTCTCCATCAACTTGTTGTACAGCTCGGCCTGGCCCCTGAATACCTTGGGCGGCTGCACTTCGATGGCCTTGACCTGATCCCCCTCATAATAGGTGCTGGGCACAGCCTTGCCGGACGCCATGAGTTCGTCCACCTGTGTCTTCAGTTCCTTGAGGGTGAAGCCGGAAAACACTTGCGCCACCCACGGGTAGCAGACCATGTCGTCGATTTCGCACAGGCGGTAGTAGTAGCTGAACAGGCTTTCCTTGTGCTCGGCGGTGTCCTTGAACGGGATGAGCTTCAGCGAAGGGTCGAGCTTGTCACGGCTCAGCAGGCCGTTGTTTTCCATGAAGGGCAACAGGGCTTCTTCAAGGTCATAGCGGTAGCTGGTGTTGTCCATGTCGAATACGGCGTAATTACCCTTGTGGGCATTGGCCGTGATCATGCGGTCGAGCTGTTGGGCGGCCTCGGCTGGCCAGTGATCGAGCTCGGTGGCGAAAGATTGCAGGCTGAACAGCAGTGAAAAACCCATGGCGGCGGTTTTGAGCGCAACTTTCATGTGCGAATCTCCTGAAACGGATGACAGACGCTAGTCCAGCGGGCCCTATGGGCAACCTTCGTGAGCGACCTTCGCTTCCCAGTAAACGCCAGGGTCTTTGCAATCTGCGACACCTCGTTATTCCATTTGCGACTATGTAAATTCCATTTGGGTATAAATTCGTTTGTTTTCAGGCTGTTAGCATTTCCGTTCGCAATCGCACATAGAAGCGGCGACTCATCTTCTCGTTTCCGGAGTTTCAATGAACCTGCCACTGCTGCTTAACCTGCTGGCCTTCCTGGCCCTGTTGCTGGGGCTGGCACAGACCCGCCGTACCCACTGGAGCCTGGCCAAGAAAGTGCTCCTGGGCCTGGCACTTGGCGTAGGCTTCGGCCTAGTGCTGCATACGATCTACGGCGCTGGGCACCCTATCCTCAAAAGCACCATCGCCTGGCTGGATCTGGTCGGCAACGGCTACGTCGGCCTGTTGCAGATGATCGTCATGCCGCTGATCTTCGCCTCGATCCTCAGCGCCGTGGCACGCCTGCACAACGCATCGTCCCTTGGACGCATCAGCGTCCTGAGCATCGGCACGCTGTTGCTGACCACGGCCATCGCGGCCCTGATCGGCATCTTGCTCACCAACCTCTTTGGCCTCAGTGCCGAAGGCCTGGTAGCAGGCGCTCAGGAGAGCGCACGCATGCAAGTCATCCACAGCGACTATGCAGGCAAGGTCGCCGACCTCAACATCCCGCAACTGCTACTCTCGTTCATCCCCAGCAACCCGGTGGGTGACCTGGCGCGTGCCAAACCTACATCGATCATCAGCGTGGTGATATTCGCCGTCTTCGTCGGCCTGGCCGCCTTGCAATTAATCAAGGACGATGCCGAGAAGGGTCAGCGTGCGCTCTCGGCCATCGATACCCTGCAAGCCTGGGTGATGCGCCTGGTGCGAGTGGTCATGAAGCTCACGCCCTACGGCGTGCTCGCGTTGATGACCAAGGTGGTGGCCAGCTCGAATATGGAAGACATCCTCAAGCTGGGCAGCTTCGTGGTCGTGTCCTACCTGGGCCTGGCACTGATGTTCGTGGTGCACGCCATCATCCTGGCCGCGATCGGTGTCAGCCCGCTGCGCTTCTTCCGCAAGGTGTGGCCGGTGCTGACCTTCGCCTTCACCAGCCGTTCGAGCGCTGCCAGCATCCCGCTGAACATCGAGGCCCAGACGCGCCGCCTGGGCGTGCCGCAGTCGATCGCCAGCTTCAGCGCCTCGTTCGGAACCACCATTGGCCAGAACGGCTGTGCTGGGCTTTATCCTGCCATGTTGGCGGTGATGGTCGCGCCGGCGGTCGGCATCGACACCTTCGATCCGCTGTGGATCGCCACGCTGGTGGCCATCGTCACGCTGAGTTCGGCCGGGGTTGCCGGGGTTGGCGGCGGTGCCACCTTTGCGGCGCTGATCGTGTTGCCTGCCATGGGCTTGCCGGTGGAACTGGTGGCATTGCTGATCTCGGTGGAACCGCTGATCGACATGGGCCGTACCGCATTGAACGTGAACGGTTCGATGACGGCAGGCGTGGTAACCAGCCAGCTGCTCAAGGAAACCGACAAGCAGGTACTGGCTGGCGATGAACACGCCGAACTGAGCCATACCTGAAACCTCGCAGGGCCGCTGTAGAGCGGCCCTGCAGCAGGCTCAGGCGATCGGTGCTCAGGCCTTGTCCCACACCTCGAAGTGATACCGCGGTTTACCTTCTTCGGTCTGCGCCTGGCTGGACACGAGCGCCCACTGCTCACGATCGAAATCCGGGAACCAGGCATCCCCCTGCGGCGACAGCTCGACACGCGTCAGGTACATGCGGTTGACAAGGCTTTGCTCCAGCGCCTGGCCATACAGCTGCGCGCCTCCGATCAGCATCAGCTCGTCGACACCTTGCTCGCGTGCCCAGTGGTCGGCCCGCACCAGCGCGTCTTCCAGTGAAGTGAATACCTCGGCACCGGCCAACTGCAATCCGGGCTGCCGGCTGACGACGATATTCAGCCGCCCAGGCAAAGGCCGCCCCAGCGAGTCCCAGGTCTTGCGGCCCATGATGATGGGCTTGCCCAAGGTGGTGGCCTTGAAGTACTTGAAGTCTCCCGGCAAGTGCCAGGGCATGGAGTTGTCGATGCCTATCACGCGGTTTTCGGCGCAGGCTACGATCAGGCTAAGGGGCAGTAATGTCTTCATGCAGGCGAGAATAGCACCGCGCGGGTGAGTTATGCTGCTGCCACGACCTGTGCACTGGAAGACTCTGTGACTGCACCTTCTTTGCTGGACAAGCGCTGGCTTACCGAGGCGATACGCCTGCGCGAGGAACATGCTGGCCCCCTCGAGGACCAGGAAGCCAACCGTCGTGCCCGCCAGCAAGGCGGCAGCCTGGCCGTGCGCATCGAAACCCGGGCACTGCTGCTGGCCGAACGCGACGGCATGACGACAGCGTTGCGGCGCTGGAAGCAAGGGGCGCGCCTGGCGTTGCTGGCACTGCTGGTCATGGCCATGCTCAGTGGTGCAGGCCTGGCGCTGGCCGCACTGGGCGATGGGCAGCGGCCTGTGAATGTGTTCTGGGCACTGGGGAGCCTGCTGGGGTTGAACCTGGTCATGCTGCTGGGCTGGCTCATCGGGTTTTTCCTGAGCGGCGAACACGGGGCGCTGCTAGGGCGGCTTTGGCTCTGGTTGAGCGAACGTTTTGCCCGCGATGCGCGCGCCGCGCACCTGGCGCCGGCCTTGCTGGTGCTGCTGCAGCGCCAACGCCTTGGCCGCTGGCTGCTGGGCCTGTTGGTCCATGGCCTGTGGCTGGTGGCCATGTTGAGCGCGGTAGGCGTACTGCTGACATTGTTGGCTACGCGACGCTACGGTTTCGTCTGGGAAACCACATTGCTCGCCGCTGAACCCTTCATCGCCATGACCCAGGCCCTGGGCGCCTTGCCAGCCCTTCTGGGCTTTGCAGTACCTGACCCCGACATGATCCGCGCCAGCGGTGACGCCGCGCCGGCCCTTGCCATGACGCGCCAGGCATGGGCCAGCTGGCTGCTGGGGGTGGTGGTGGTCTACGGCGTGCTGCCGCGCCTGCTGTCGGCTGGCGTGTGCCTCTGGCGCTGGCGGCAAGGGCGAGAATGCCTGACGCTGGACCCGAACCTGCCAGGCTATACGCCCCTGCGTGACCGGCTGATGCCGACCAGCGAGCGCCTTGGCATCCAGGATGATGCGCCCGAGGCACTGCCGCAGTTCACCGCCCATGCGTCACTCACTGAAAACACCGGCGTACTGGTGGTAGGCCTGGAGCTGGACGACCAGCATCCCTGGCCGCCGTCATTGCCCGCCGGCATCGCCGATGCCGGCGTACTGGACAGCCGAGAGTCGCGAAATCGTCTGCTCGAACAACTCAGCCGCTTCCCACCGGCACGTTTGCTCATTGCCTGCGACCCACAACGCTCCCCGGACAGGGGCAGCCTCGCCCTGCTAGCCGAGCTGGCGCGCAACGCCGGGAGCACACGCATCTGGCTGATGCCTGCCGCCCCCGATCAGCTTTGCGATCAGCAGCGCCTGGGTGACTGGCACGAAGCCTTGGATCGTCTTGGCCTGCCCTACGTCGACGCCCTACCCCTGAACTGGTTGGAGCATGGCCATGACTGACCCCCTGAAGCTGGCCGTCGTAGGCCATACCAACGTAGGCAAGACCTCACTGTTACGCACCCTCACGCGTGACGTGGGTTTTGGGGAGGTGTCGCACCGTCCGAGTACCACACGCCATGTCGAAGGCGCTCGCCTTTCGGTGGATGGCCAGCCTCTACTGGAGCTCTACGACACACCGGGGCTAGAAGATGCAATCGCCCTGCTCGACTACCTCGAGCGCGTGGAGCGCCCGGGCGAGCGTCTGGATGGCCCGGCGCGGCTGGAGCGTTTCCTTCAAGGCAGCGAGGCCCGCCAGCGCTTCGAACAAGAGGCCAAGGTGCTGCGTCAGCTGCTGGCAAGCGACGCCGGGCTATATGTGATCGATGCCCGCGAACCGGTGCTGGCCAAGTACCGTGACGAACTCGAAGTGCTGGCCAGCTGCGGCAAGCCGCTGCTGCCCGTGCTCAACTTCGTCTCCAGTCAGCAGCATCGCGAGCCGCAATGGCGTGAAGCCCTTGCCAGGCTTGGCCTTCATGCACTGGTTAGATTCGACAGCGTGGCCCCGCCAGAAGATGGCGAGCGGCGGCTTTACGAAAGCCTGGCCCTGCTGCTCGAAGATGCCCGCCCCCGCTTGCAACGCCTGATCGATGATCAGCAGGCGCAGCGCATTGCCCGCCAACAGAGCGGCAAGCGTCTGATTGCCGAGTTGCTGCTGGACTGCGCCGCCTGCCGCCGCAGCGTGGAAGGCGAGCCCACTGCCCAGGCACAGGCCATCGAGGCGCTCCATCAGGCCGTACGCCAGCGCGAACAGCGCTGTGTCGAGGCGCTGCTAAAACTCTACGCGTTTCGACGCGACGACGCGCATGCCAGCGACCTGCCTTTGCTCGATGGTCGCTGGGGCGACGACCTGTTCAACCCCGAAACCCTGAAACAGCTGGGCGTGCGCGTGGGCGGCGGTGTAGCGGCAGGTGCGGCGGCAGGTGCAGGCGTGGACCTGCTGGCAGGTGGGCTTACCCTGGGCGTCGCCGCATTGGCTGGCGCCATTGCCGGCGGCGCACTGCAGACGGCCCGCGGTTATGGCTCGCGCCTGCTGGGCAAGCTAAAAGGCAAGCGCGAGTTGACCGTCGACGATACCGTTCTGCGCTTGCTGGCCCTGCGTCAGCAACAATTGATGGTTGCCCTGGACCACCGTGGGCACGCCGCACAGGACAGCATTCGCCTAGGCCAACTGGACGAAAGTACCTGGCGCCAGGGCAAGTTGCCCGAACCACTGGTTCGCGCTCGCGCGCATCCGCAATGGTCCACGTTGAACCCTGGCGCCAAAGTGAACCAGGCCCAGCGCCAGGAACAGCTGGAAGCGCTGGTTCAGCTAATCTAGGCACTGGCCGGTGAAGCGGCGATCACTTGCGCAACAAGCGTAGGCCGTTGAACACCACCAGCAGGCTTACGCCCATGTCAGCAAACACGGCCATCCACATGGTGGCCATCCCGGCAAACGTGATGCCCAGGAAAATTGCCTTGATCGCCAATGCCAGCAAGATGTTCTGCTTGAGGATCGCGGCGGTATGCCGCGATAGCCTGATAAATGCAGGAATCTTGCGCAGGTCATCGTCCATCAGCGCCACATCGGCCGTTTCGATGGCGGTATCGGTGCCCGCAGCCGCCATGGCGAAACCGATCTCGGCCCGCGCCAGTGCCGGCGCGTCGTTGATGCCGTCCCCTACCATACCGACGCGGTGACCTTGATCGTAAAGCGCCTGGATACTGCTCAGCTTGTCGGCTGGCAGGAGGTTACCCTCGGCCTGGTCGATGCCCACCACGCGAGCGATGGCCGCAGCCGTATGTGGGTTGTCGCCGGTCAGCATCGCGGTCTTGATACCCAGCGCGTGAAGCTCGGCAATGGCCTGCCGGCTGCTTTCCTTGACGGTGTCTGCGACCGCGAACAATGCCAAGGGGCCTGTGGCGTCAAGCAGCAGCACCACCGTTTTGCCCTGCTGCTCCAAGGCGTCGAGCCGAGCTTCGAGTTCAGGTGAACACAGCCCCAGTTCCTCGACCAGGCGATGGTTGCCCAGGTGAAATACTTTGCCTTCGATGGCTCCACGTACGCCACGGCCTGCCAACGCTGCAAAATCCTGTACCTCGCTAATGGGCAGGTTCTGCTGCTGGCCGAACTGGGCTATGGCCTGTGACACAGGGTGGTCGGAACGAGCGCCCAAGCTCGATGCCAGGGCCTGCGCGCGGTCCTCGAAGGCGAACTGCAGGGCCTCAAAATCCGTCTGTACCGGTTTGCCATGGGTGATCGTGCCGGTCTTGTCCAAGGCCAGGAAGTCCAGGTGGCGCCCACCTTCGAGGTACACCCCGCCCTTGACCAGTATGCCTTTGCGCGCTGCTGCAGCCAGGCCGCTGACGATGGTGACAGGCGTCGAGATCACCAGTGCACAAGGGCATGCCACTACCAGCAGAACCAAGGCACGATAGACCCAGTCGAACCACGCACCGCCCAGCAGAAGCGGCGCAATGATCGCCACCGCCAGCGCTATGGCCAGTACAGCAGGCGTATAGATCCTTGAGAACCGGTCAACGAAACGCTGGGTCGGCGCTCGCGCGCCCTGCGCCTGCTCGACGGCCTTGATGATACGGGCCAATGTGGACTGGCCCGCAACGGCGGTGGCTTTGATTTCCAGTGCGCCCGCCTGATTGATGGTACCGGCGAATACCTTATCGCCCATGGCCTTTTCCACCGGCAGGCTTTCACCCGTAATGGGAGACTGATCGACGCTCGATTGCCCACTGATCACCTCGCCATCGAGGCCGATACGCTCGCCTGGACGCACTCGCATCATCGCGCCCACGGCAACTTCACGTACGTCCATTTCCCGCCATTGGCCATCGGCCTGCTGCACCGTCGCCAGGTCCGGCGCCAACTGCATGAGCCCGCCAATGGCATGGCGTGCACGGTCCAGCGAGCGGGCTTCGATCAGTTCGGCCACTGTGAACAGTACCATCACCATCGCCGCCTCTGGCCACTGCCCAATGAGCAGCGCCCCAGTTACCGCGATGCTCATGAGGGCGTTGATGTTGAGGTTGCGGTTTTTCAGCGCAATCCAACCTTTCTTGTAGGTTCCCAGCCCGCAGCCCAGGATCGCCGCCAGCGCCAGCACGGCCACCAGCCATTGCGGGGCAAGCTGGGCAAAGTGCACGACTTCGGCGCCCAAGGCTGCCACACCGGACAGCGCCAACGGCCACCAACGTTGCCTGGACGGTGACGCTGGCCCTGTAGCGCCATCGTCATCACCCACGAGTGGCTCGGCTTTCATGCCGAGGCTATCGATCGCCCGCTCGATATCGGCAGTGCCCTCCAGGGTGTGGTGCACGCCAAGGATGCGATTGATGAGGTTGAACTCCAGCGCCTCGACCCCGGCCAACTTACCCAGCTTGTCCTGGATGAGTGTCTGTTCGGTAGGGCAGTCCATGGCATCGATCCGAAACCGGCTGAGCTGGGCGCGATCGCTGAGGCTGGCCGTCAACTGCACCTGAGCCGGCGCGGCCTGCTTGCTGCAGCAAGTATGACCATGATCGTCATGCCGCAAATCGTCATGGCCGTGGTCATGCTCATGCGTGTGTTCGGGATTGTTAGACGTGTTCATGGGGCATCCTTGGTTGGGCCTGTTGCCAAGTGAACACCCTGTAGCCACTATAGGGTCAAGCCACTGCCTGGAGTTTTCAGCATGAAAATCGGCGACCTTGCCAAGGCGACTGACTGCGCTGTCGAAACCATTCGCTATTACGAACGTGAAAAACTCCTGCCTGAGCCTGCGCGCAGCGAGGGCAACTATCGGATCTACACGCAAGCGCACGTCGAACGCCTGACGTTCATCCGCAACTGCCGCACGCTGGACATGACGCTGGATGAGATCCGCAGCCTATTGCAGCTGCGGGACAGCCCACAGGCCTCGTGCGGCAGCGTGAATGCCCTGATCGACGAGCATATCGAGCATGTGCAGGCTCGGCTCGACGGGTTGGTGGCGTTGCAGGCGCAATTGATGGATTTACGCAGACGATGCAGCGAAGAAGGCGCGCAATGCGCGATTCTGCAGCAGTTGGAAACTAACGGTGCTGTGACGGTTCCGGATATGGAACATTCGCATGTTGGTCGCAGCCACGGGCATTAGTGGGCGTGGCCGACATTTGGCCACGCCTGCCTACTCACCCTTTTGGAATAACTGGCCCTGCGCGGCATCTGGGGGCTGGTGAGTTTCGTGGAGCGGCCTTGCGGGGGGGCCGGACCGGCCGCGATGGAGCGCGAAGCGGCTCAGAATTACAACTCCGTATCACCAATCGCCGGGGCCGCTGCGCGGCCCATCGCGGCACAAGGCCGCTCCCACGGGTCGCCTTACCGGCATCCCACAAAAGGTTGCCTCACCGGCCTTGCACCTGACCTTAAGGCTACCCAGTCCCCAT
>CAURYQ010000003.1:0-92035 GCA_963529135.1 uncultured Pseudomonas sp.
GTTTTTGCCCAGCATGCGCTGGTAGCGGGCAATCACGTCGCCGATGGTGTAGTTGCGCACGTGACCCATGTGTAGCTTGCCGCTCGGGTACGGGAACATCGACAGGCAGTAGTACGTGTCCTTGCCTGGCTGTTCGGTAACAGCGAACGATTGTTGCTCGTCCCAGAAATGCTGGGCGGCGGCTTCGATATCACGGGGCGTGTATTGTTCGTGCATGGCTACTTTTGGCTGAGAGAGAGGAGACCTTTCCAGGCAGCGAACCTCGCTGCGTCCGGCACTCCGGTGTCATCGGGAGTGAACGCCGTAGCATACAGCAGCGCCGCGCGTCGTGGGAAACGTTCGTTGCGAATGGCCGCTGGTCGCGACGTCAGGCTGCTTTTCGCAACGCCGCTAAGCTCTGGAGTGGGGGAGATAATCATTATCTTCAATGAGGTGAACGAATGGGAGAGTCGCAGCTACCTGTTACAAAACCAGAACTCTACGAGCGGCTGATCGATCGACTGGGGCTTGCCCTGGATACAGCCAGAACGTCCATGCGGCTTCGGGACGAGGCGCCGGCCGAACTGGAATTGCGCGGCCTGAGCAGTGCCGAGTTCGATGTGATCAAAGCTTATCTGGACACCGTCCAGCCGCGCCACGACGAGACCGCAGGCCCTCGGCAGCCCCCTTGGCAGCCGGCCGAGCCTGCGCCGGCCAGGATCATCTGGCTCAAGGACATCAAGCGCACAGTGCGCACCCCGCGTGCGCGAAAGACCTCTCGCCGCTAGCCGTGGCGGGCCCTTCTCGGGGATTTCAACACTGTTTTGACCTCGATCGACGTCGGCCATGTTGTTGGCCGGCGTCGATGCTTTTAGTCTGCACACCTCTCAAGGAGGTGTGGCATGCCCATCCGATACTTCATCAAGCAATGGTTGCTACCGCCGGGCGTGCTGTTCGTGTTGCTGCTTGTAGCCTGGTGGCTGCGGCGGCGACGGCCCAGGTTGGCCATGGCGTGCTTTGTGGCAGGGCTGAGCGGGCTCTGGCTGACCAGCTTGCCGGTGGCCGTGCAGCAACTGGCGAAGGCGCTGGAAACCGAGCCTGCGCTGGCCCGGCAGAGCTGGGCTGACCTCGAGCGCCAGGCCGATGCCATCGTCGTGCTGGGCGCAGGGCGCGAACGGGGCGATCCTGCCTGGGCTGGGGTCGACCAGCCGACGCCTACGGCCCTGGAACGGCTTCGCCTTGCTGCCCGCCTGGCAAAAGCGTCCGGTTTGCCGGTGCTGACGAGCGGCGGATTGCATTACGGCACGCCACCCAGCGAAGCGCAGCTGATGGCCGACAGCCTGCGTGAGGACTTCGGCGTGCACGTGAAAGGGCTGGAGCAGACGAGTCGTACCACTTGGGAAAATGCCCAGTTCACGGCGAAGGTGCTTCAGCCTTCAGGGATACGCCGAGTCGTGGTGGTCACGCAGGCCTGGCATATGCAACGCGCGCGCTGGAGTTTCGAGCAGGCCGGATTCGAAGTGGTGCCCGCGCCTGTCGGCTTCCTGGGCCGTGATCCGGCGCGGCCATTCGGTGGTTGGCTGCCGGAAAGCCGGGCGATGTGGCAGAGCGGGCAGTTGCTCAATGAGGTGGCAGGGCTGGTGGGGTATAGGCTGTTCTACTGAAGCGTCCGAGCATGCGGGCTTGGTCACCTGAGAGCCTGTTCGGTTTTTAAGAGGGATAGGTGGCGACAGCTCCAGACCGGTCCGATTTCGAGTCCGAGCAAGGCCGGGGCCGCAAAGCGGCCCCTTACAACGTCAACCGTAACGCCGCATCATACTGCCCGGGCCACACGCCCAGCCATCAACGCCCAGGCCAGCAACAGCCCACACACGATCGCAAGTGGCCAGGAGCGCCACTGCAGATAGGGCGTCAGCAGCTGCATTGGCACTACCTCGCCATACATCACCGCTTGCTGGAATTGCGGCACCTGGGTGGTGATGCGTCCAAAGGGATCGATCAACGCCGTCACGCCGTTGTTGGTGGCACGGATCATCCAGCGACCGGCCTCGAGCGCACGCATCTGCGCCATCTGCAAGTGCTGCAATGGGCCTATCGAGGTGCCGAACCAGGTATCGTTGCTGATGGTCAGCAGCAAATCGCTGCGTGCTGCCAAGCCTGCGGCAAACTCGGGGTAAACCACCTCGTAGCAGATATAGGGCGCGATCTGGTAGCCCTTCGCCTGGAGCAACGGCTGGTCTTCTGGGCCGCGGGCGAAATCCGACATGGGCAGGTTGAAGAACTCGATCAGCCCTCGCAGCATGTCCTGCAGCGGAACATATTCACCAAAAGGCACCAGCTTCTGCTTGAGGTAGGTGCCATCGCCTTCGCCCGTGACGGTAATGCCGTTGAAGTAACGACGCTGACGGTGCACAACCTCGCGAACAGGCACGCCAGTGATAAGCGCCGAGTGCCGTTCGGCGGCGAAGCGCCCCATGACGTCGATGTACCCTTGCGCCTGGTCCTTGAGCACAGGCACCGCGGTTTCTGGCCAGATAAGCAGGTCGACAGGCTTGGAGCTGAAACTCAAGTCGCGGTACAGCGCCAGCTGGGCGTCGATGTGCGCCGGGTCCCATTTCACGTCCTGTTCGACATTGCCCTGGATCGCGGCAACCTTGAGCGGGTCGCCAGCCGGGGTGGTCCAGGCATGCCCCTTGAGCGCCAGCCCCACTGCCCACGGTGCGATCAGCAGCACACAGGCGATGGCGAGCAAGCCCAGACGGGCACGCAAACGGTTGAGGTTGCACAGCAAGGCGGCCGTGAGGGCCAGGGCAAATGACACTAGCCATACCCCACCCAGCGGGGCCAGCCCGGCCAGGGGGCCGTCCAGCTGGCTGTAACCGGCGTACAACCAGGGGAAACCTGTGAGAAACCAGCCACGAAACGCCTCTTGCGCCACCCACAGGGCGGCGAAACCCAACGCATCGGCCAGGGGCGCCTCATTGCGCCGCAACCAGCGCGCCCAGAGCCACGTGGGCAGCGCGAAGAACCAGGCCAAGGCTGCGAAGAACGCCACCAGCAATGCGATGGCCAACAGCGGCGAGGCGCCGCCGTAGTTCGTCATGCTGACGTAGATCCACCAGGTGCCGGCCCCATACAGGCCGAAGCCGAACCACCAGCCACGCCACAGGGCCTGGCGCGGGCTGAGCTCGCGCAGGCCAAGGTAAAGGATGGCAATGGACAGCAGCGCCAAAGGCCACAGGTCGAAGGGCGCCAGGGCCAGAAGGGTGGAAGCGCCGGCCGCCAGGGCCAGCAGGTTACCGGGCCAGCCGGGGCGGGTGATCCAGCGCATGTCGTTCCTTAACGGTTGATCGGGGTCAGGCGCAGCAGGTGTATCCGCCGGCTGTCGGCGTTGAGCACGCGGAATTTGTACGACCCGATTTCAGTGGTCTCGTTGCGCTTGGGCAGATGGCCAAAGGCGCTCATCACCAGGCCGCCGACGGTGTCGAACTCATCGTCGGAGAAGGCGCTGTCGAAGGACTCGTTGAAGTGCTCGATCGGGGTCAGTGCCTTGACCAGAAAGTCGCCATTGGGCAGCGGCTTGATGTAGCTGTCTTCTTCGACGTCGTGCTCGTCTTCGATGTCGCCGACGATCTGTTCGAGCACGTCCTCGATGGTCACCAGGCCGGCCACGCCGCCGTACTCATCGATGACGATGGCCATGTGGTTGTGGTTAGCACGGAACTCGCGCAGCAACACGTTCAGGCGCTTGGACTCGGGCACGAAGGTGGCCGGGCGCAGCAGCGTCTTGATGTCGAAGCTGTCGCCGTTCTCCTTGAGGATCAGCGGCAGCAGGTCCTTGGCGAGCAGGACACCGAGCACATCGTCATGGCTTTCGCCGATTACCGGATAGCGGGAATGCGCCGCGTCGATCACCGCCGGCAGGAACTCGCGCGGTGACTGGCCGGCCTTGATGCTGTTCATCTGCGAACGCGGCACCATGATGTCGCGGACCTGAAGGTCCGCGACCTGGATGGCACCTTCGACGATGGTCAGCGCTTCGCTGTCCAGCAGTTTGTTCTGATGTGCTTCGCGCAGCAGCTCCAGGAGCTCCTGGCGGTTTTTCGGCTCATGGGCAAAAGCCTGGGTCAGTTTACCCAGCCAGGACTTCTGCCCGTTGCTCGATCGATCTTCGCTCATGGCGGTTCTCGTGATCCTTGGTCTATCAGTGTGTGATTGAGTCGGTTTCATCGTCGGCGTACGGGTCTGGATGACCCAGTTGCGCCAGCAAGTCTCGTTCCAGGCCTTCCATCTCCTCGGCTTCCTCATCATCGATGTGGTCGTAGCCAAGCAAGTGCAGGCAACCGTGGATGACCAGGTGCGCCCAGTGCGCCTCCAGCGACTTGCCTTGCTCGGCCGCTTCGCGCTCGACCACGGCAACGCAGATCACCAGGTCGCCCAGCAAGGGGATGTCGAGCAACTCGTCCGGCACGTCGGCCGGGAAGGACAGCACGTTGGTCGCGTAATCCTTGTGGCGATACGTGTGATTGAGTTCACGTGCCTCCGCTTCGTCGACAAGACGAATGGTCATCTCCGAGTCGGCCTTGCGTTGCTGCAAGGCCAGCTCGCACCAGCGCCGGAAAGCGGCATCGTCCGGGGCGGCAGCCTGTGTCGCCCGTTGTATGTCGAGTTCAAGCATTTTTGCCGGGCGCCTCTGGGGTGGCCTGGCGGGCTTCGAAGCGGTCGTAGGCCTCGACGATGCGCTGCACCAACGGGTGACGAACCACGTCCTTGGGCTGGAAGTGGGTGAAGCTGATGCCTGGCACGTCCCGAAGGACTTCGATCACGTGCGCCAGGCCCGACTTGGTGCCTCTGGGCAGGTCGACCTGGGTGATGTCGCCGGTGATCACTGCCGTGGAGCCGAAGCCGATACGGGTGAGGAACATTTTCATCTGCTCGAGCGTGGTGTTCTGGCTCTCGTCGAGAATGATGAAGCTGTTGTTCAGCGTGCGACCGCGCATGTACGCCAGAGGGGCGATCTCGATCACCTGGCGCTCGATCAGCTTGGCCACGTGCTCGAAGCCGAGCATCTCGTAGAGGGCGTCGTACAGCGGACGCAGGTAGGGGTCGATCTTCTGGGCCAGGTCGCCGGGCAGGAAGCCCAGCTTCTCGCCTGCTTCGACCGCCGGACGCACCAGCAGGATGCGCCGCACCTGTTCACGCTCCAGCGCATCCACCGCAGCGGCCACGGCCAGGTAGGTCTTGCCGGTACCGGCCGGGCCAATGCCGAAGTTGATGTCGTTGGCCAGGATCTCTTTGACGTAGCGCTGCTGGTTGGCGCCGCGCGGCCGGATATTGCCCTTGCGTGTGCGCAACGAGACGCTGACCTCGTTCACCGCCGGGTTGTCGATATGCTCGACGGCGGATTCCTGCAGGTACAGGTGCACGGTTTCCGGCGACAGCTCGGTGGCCTTGGTCTCACGGTAGAGACGGCGCAGCAGTTGCTCGGCAGCGTGGGTGGTCTTGGATTCGCCGATCAGTTCGAACTGATTGCCGCGGTTGCGGATCTCGATGGCAAGGCGCTGTTCGATCAAGCGCAGGTGCTCGTCGAACTGGCCACACAAGTTGGCGAAACGGTGGGCCTCGAAGGGTTCGAGGATGAAACGATGAGGTTCGATGGGTGCGTTCAAGGTCGTTTTTAGCCGCCCGACGGCAATGAGTGTGAACCCAAGAATAACCCTTGAATGGCAGTGGCGAAAGTCCTGATGGGCTCAACGGCGTTCAAGGCACCGACGCGGTCGGCCAAGCTCAGGGCAGCGGCGAGAAAGGCGAGCGCCCCTCGGCGTTCTGCAGCTCCAGCAGGTACTTGCGGAAGATCTGGCCGAGCACTTGCGTGGCGTGCTCCAGGTCGTCCCTGGGCATCTGCTCGGTTACCTCGTCCGCCATGTCCAGGGCATCTTCGGCGCCGTTCACCGCCGCCATCTTCAACAGGATGTAGGCCTGTACATTGTTGGCCTTCACGCCTTCGCCGCGGAAGAACATGGACCCAAGCCGGTACTGGGCCTCGGCGTGGCCCTGCAGGGAAGCCTTCTGGAACCAGTCCAGTGCTTTGTCGAGGTTCTTCGGCGTTTGCGTGTAGAAGTACTCGCCCAGCTCGTACTGTGCCTGGGCATCGCCGGCATCGGCCACCTGTTCGCAGGTCTTGAGTGCGCTTGCCAGGTCCTGCAGCTGCACGTTCAAGGTGCAGCGACCCGTCGTCGGGATGAGCAACGAGTTACCGCCCTCCGCCAGGGCCAGCAGGGGCTGGAGAAGCAACAGGCAGCCCAGGGTAAGGGCGCGGCCGGTGCGGTTCATGGGGATCGACTTACCTCTGCAAAGCTGCGGCCAATGTCTCTGGTGGCACATTATGGGATAAGCAGCGCCAACCTTACAAAGTTTTACTCGAAAATCTGTCGGCATGGGGGAACAGGCTGATGGAACACGCCATTCATTGCCTGTAAGGCCTCAGCGAAGGCGAGCCCGTTCCCACGGTGTACGCGCCGTTGCGATAGCCGGTGGGCACGCCGTGACAGCGGGCTCGACCGGCTTTCACGGCGTGCAGGCGCCGGGTCATTTCAAAGCGGCAAACGCCTTTTCAGCCGCGTCCAGGGTGATCTGCAACTCCTTGTCACCGTGAACGATGGAGGTGAAACCTGCTTCGAAAGCGCTAGGCGCCAGGTAGACACCACCATCGAGCATCAGGTGGAAGAACTGCTTGAAGCGGTCGGCATCGCTGGCCATCACGTCATCGAAGGTGACGATGTCGTCGGCCCCACTGAAGTACAGGCCGAACATGCCACCGGCCTGAGTGGTCACGAACGGCACGCCGGCTGCATCGGCGCGCTGTTGCAGGCCGTCGAGCATGCGGCTGGTGTAGTCGGTCAGTTCGGCGTGGAAGCCTGGGCGGCTGATCAGCTTGAGCGTGGTCAGGCCTGCTGCCATGGCCAGCGGGTTGCCTGACAGGGTACCGGCCTGGTAGACCGGGCCCAGCGGGGCGATGCAGCCCATGATCTCGCGCTTGCCACCGAAGCAGCCGACCGGCATGCCACCGCCGACGATCTTGCCGAAGGTGGACAGGTCCGGGGTGATGCCGTAGTGCGCCTGGGCGCCGCCGAGCGAGACACGGAAGCCGGTCATCACCTCATCGAAGATCAGCACCACGCCATGCTTGTCGCACTGCTCGCGCAGGCCTTCGAGGAACCCCGGCGCCGGGGGGACGCAGTTCATGTTGCCGGCAACCGGCTCGACGATGATGCAGGCCACGGTCTGGCCCACTTCGGCCAGGGTCTTCTCGACGGCGGCGATGTCGTTGAAAGGCAGCGTCAGGGTGTGCTTGGCGAAGTCGGCCGGTACGCCTGCCGAGCTGGGTACGCCTTGGGTAAGCAGGCCAGAGCCGGCCTTGACCAGCAGGCTGTCGGAGTGACCGTGGTAGCAACCCTCGAACTTGATGATCGCGTCGCGGCCGGTGTAGCCACGGGCCAGGCGGATGGCACTCATGGTCGCTTCGGTACCCGAGCTGACCATGCGCACCATTTCCATGGAGGGCACCAGCGAGCAGACCAGGTCCGCCATTTCGGTTTCCATCGCGGTCGGAGCGCCGTAGGAGAGACCGTGTTCCAGCTGGCGACGAACCGAGTCCAGAACATCAGGGTGGCCATGGCCAAGGATCATCGGGCCCCAGGAACCCACGTAGTCGACGTAGCGCTTGTCATCTTCATCGACGACGTAGGCGCCTTCGGCATGCTTGAAGAACAGCGGGGTGCCGCCCACGCTCTTGAAGGCGCGCACGGGCGAGTTGACCCCCCCGGGGATGTGCTTCTGGGCTTGGGCGAAAAGTGCTTCGGAACGGGACATGGAAAAATTCTCTCGAATCAGGATGCGAACAAGGCATTGAAGGCACGGGCGCGGCGGGTGACGTCCTGCGCACTGTCGGCACCGAACAAGCCGTGGATCACCGCCAGCAGGTCGGCACCTTGGTGCACCAGCGCAGCAGCGTTGTCGAGGGTGACGCCGCCGATCACGGCGATCGGCAGGGCCAGTTGGGCGCGGGCCTGCGCCAGAAGAGTGATGTCGGCGGCCGGGGCGCCTGGTTTGGTACTGGACGTGAAGAAGCGACCGAAGGCGACGTAGCTGGCGCCCTGGTTGGCCGCCTGGGTGGCCAGGTCAAGGCTGGCATGGCAGGTCGAGCCGATGATCGCCTCGCGGCCCAGCAGGGTGCGGGCAGGGGTGAGCGGGCCATCGGTCTGCCCCAGGTGTACGCCGACGCCCAGGTGCTTCGCCAGATCAGCATCATCGTTGATGATCAGCTTGGTGCCATAGCACTCGCACAACTGCTGGAGCGCCTGCGCTTCACGCAGACGCCGCGCGGCGTCATCGCTCTTGTCACGGTATTGCAGAAGGCACACACCCCCTTCGAGCGCGGCCTCCACGTGAGACAGGAATCGGCCGGCAAGCAGTTGGCTGTCGGTGATGGCATACAGACCGCGTAGCGTCATTGAACACCTCGTGTCAGGAACAGAAGTCCAAGGGCAGGCGACGGGGCACGAATTGGCCTCGGCCCAACTGCTCCGCGTCGCGCAGGGTGCGCCAGGTGTAGTCCAGGGCCGTGCGCACGGCACTTTCCAGGTGCTCGCCCTGGGCCAGTCGACCTGCCAGGGCGCTGGCCAGGGTGCAGCCCGAACCATGGTAGCTGCCCGGCAGACGCTGACAGATCGAGGTGCTGCGGTGTCCGTCGCGGCTGTAGAGGCGGTTGTGGATTTCAACCTCGTCGCCGTGGCCGCCCGTGATCAGCACATGCTGGCAGAATTCCAGCAGCCTGGCTGCGCATTCGTCGGCAGTGCCGTCCGGCAACTCGGCGAGGATGCGGGCTTCGGGCAGGTTCGGCGTGGTGATGGTCGCCAGCGGCAACAGGCGTTCACGCACGGCGTAGCCCACCTCGTCCTTGCCCAGACGACCGCCGCCGCCTGCGCGCAGCACCGGGTCGCACACCAAAGGCAAGTGCGGGTGCGCAGCCAGCAGCTCAGCCACGGTATCGACCATGTCGATCGAGCCGAGCATGCCCAGCTTGACCGCAGCCACGGTGGAGTCGGTGAGCACGGCGTTGGCCTGGGCCAGCACCCACTCGCGGTCGAGCACGCGGAAGTCGGAAACGTTGACGGTATCCTGCACGGTCAGGGCGGTCACCGCGGGCGCGGCATGACAGCCTTGTGCAAGCAGGGCTTCGATATCTGCCTGTAAGCCGGCGCCGCCACTGGGGTCGTGGCCGGAGAGACAGAGGACAACGGGGCGGGAGGCGTAGGTATTCATGGTCGGCGAGCTTACCACCAAACCTGTTTGTGCGGGCCTGACGACATGCAGGTCGGTCGATTTTACCCTGGGCGATGGCTGCGCGTTCTAGCCGCTGATGCCCGTGACAGAGCGGTTCTGAGTGTCTGGAACCTTCGCTTGCCGCGCCTTGTGGCTATGCTAGAGTGCGCAGATAACTCGATAAACAGGTTCTGCAGGATTTCGTCGTCTCAAACGGAAAGGGGGCAACCGCGACGCGACCGGACAGACCATGCTGGGGCTGTATGCGCTATTTGCTGATTGTGCTCATGGGTTTGCTGCCCGCATTCGCCGAAGCGGTGGACCTGACTGCGGCCACTCGCCACCTGCCCTTGGGCAAGGTCATGCAAATATACGAGGACCCGGATGGCAGTGCCGACATCACCGAGGTCAGCGCGCCTGAGTTCGCACAGCGTTTTCGCCCTCACCATGAAGACGTGCTCAACGCCGGGTTTTCCAAGTCGGTGTTCTGGCTCAAACTCGAATTGCGCCCCGATCTTGGGCCAGGCGTGCCAAGGGATTGGTTGCTGGAGCTTGCCTACCCGCCCCTCGATCATCTCGAACTGTACCTGACTGATCCCGACGGACGCTTTCGCCTGGCCCAGCGCACGGGCGATGCGCTGCCTTACGACAGCCGCGAGATCAGGCAGGACAACTACGTGTTCAACCTGCAATTGCCGCCCGGGCAGGTCACCACGGTGTTCTTGCGCCTGCACAGCGAGGGTTCGGTGCAGGCACCGGTGACGCTCTGGTCTCCCCAAGCCTATCTGGAAGCCCAGGCCACACGCCTGTACGTGCTGGGGATGATCTACGGTGTGCTGCTGGTGATGCTGGTGTACAACCTGTTCCTGTACCTCAGTGTGCGGGACGTCAGCTACCTGTACTACATCCTCTACATCGCTTCCTTCGGTCTTTATCAGGTCTCGGTCAATGGCGCTGGCATTGCCTACCTGTGGCCCGACAGCCCTTGGTGGGCCAATGCCTGCACGCCGCTGTTCGTCGGCGCCGCAGCGTTGTTCGGCTCACAGTTCGCCAGGCACTTCCTGCAGCTTCGTCAGAAAAGCCGCGGCTTCGATCGGTTGTTGCAGGCGCTGATGCTCGGAGGCGGCGCGGTGATGGTGCTGGCGGTGAGCGTGCCCTATGGCGTGGCCATGCGCCTTGCCACCGTGCTGGCGCTGCTGTTCAGCCTGGGCGTGTTCTGCGCAGGGCTCAACGCCTGGCGGCGCGGCCTGCGCGTGGCGCGCTGGTTCATCATTGCCTGGAGCGCGTTCCTTTTTGGAGGGCTGGTCAACACGCTGATGGTGCTGGGCTACCTGCCGAACATGTTCCTGACCATGTACGCCAGCCAATTGGGTGCTGCCCTGGAAGTGGCTTTGCTGTCGCTGGCCCTGGCGGACCGCATCAAGACGCTACGCGATGAGCAGGCACGTACCCTGCGTCAAACAGGGCAGCAGCTTGAGGTGCTGAACCAGCAACTGGCGAACAGCAATCGGCTCAAGGATGAGTTTCTCGCCTGCGTCACCCATGAACTGCGCACCCCGATGAACGGGGTGATCGGTTCGCTGGAGCTGATGCACACTCTCCCGATGGACCCGGAGATGGCCCGCTTTCATCACACGGCGATGGGCTCAGCCCAGGGCATGATGAACATGGTCGACGCCATCCTCACCCTGTCCGAGCTGCAGGCGGGCCGGCTGCGGGCGCAGTCAGCGCCTTTCGACCTGCGGGCACTGCTGCAGGGCCTGCGTGCCACCTATGCCGGCCAGGCGCTGGGCAAAGGCTTGTACCTGAGCGTGGACATGCCGGCGGACCTGCCCGACAAGCTGGTGGGCGACGGTGTGAAGCTGGCCCGCTGCCTGGGCTGTCTGGTGGACAACGGCCTGAAATTCACCCATCAGGGCGGTGTGATGATCCAGGTTCGCGGGCAACGCAGAGGGCCGAATGAGCTGGCCTTGGCGTTCACCGTGAGTG
This sequence comes from uncultured Pseudomonas sp., assembly GCA_963529135.1. GTDB lineage: Bacteria > Pseudomonadota > Gammaproteobacteria > Pseudomonadales > Pseudomonadaceae > Aquipseudomonas. Next base: position 11,293 of record CAURYQ010000003.1, read on the forward strand.
ATACGGGCATCGGTTTCGACGACCTTGACCAGTCGATCCTGTACCAGCGGTTCTTTCAGGTAGATGGCTCCATGACCCGGCGCTATGGTGGCCTGGGGATCGGCTTGGCCATCTGCCGGCAGATGAGCGAATTGCTGGGCGCGCGGCTGTCGCACCAGTCGACGCGTGGGGTAGGCAGTCGCTTCGAGTTGAGTGTGGATTTGGCCATTTCGCAGGGGCAGGTGGCTGTGCAGGGCAATGAAGGGCGGCGTTGGCGGTGAACAGGGCAAGGCCGCCGGGCTGATCGTTCGATCTGCCAAAGGCCTTGGTGGTGACCAAGCCAGCAAGCTGGCAGGTGGCAACCGCTCATCACGCACCCCTGCGTTTAGTCATGAATGCCCCTTTGTCTGCTCGTCGGACAGTGCTTCACTGGGTATCTCACGCCTGCCCGGATTCAGGAGCGCCTCCATGAGCCTGCACCAGTACGCTGAAACCCACGAAGTCACCAACCAGCCGCCGCCGCTGGACGGGGCCAATCTCTACCGCCTTGACCTGCCGCTGCAGGAGTGGTCGAAGCGTTTCGGTGCCGGCTGGGCGCAGTCGCGGATCGATGCCTACGGCGCACTGGCCGGTGGCCCCTTGATGCAGGCAGGCTTCCTGGCCAATGTGCACAAGCCTGCGTTCAGCAGCCATGATCGCTACGGTCACCGCATCGACCTGGTCGAGTTTCACCCTGCCTATCACCAACTGATGCGTACCGCCGTCGAGCATGGGCTGCCGTCTTTGCCCTGGGCCGAGCCGCGCCCGGGCGCTCACGTGGCCCGCGCGGCAATGACCTATCTGCACAGCCAGGCCGAAGCCGGGACGGGCTGCCCGCTGACCATGACCTTCGCGGCGGTGCCGGCGCTGCGTCTGCAACCTGAACTGGCCGAATACTGGTTGCCCAAGGCGTTGTCGCGTGAATACGACCCGCGCAACGTCGGCGATCGGCACAAGGCCGGTGTCACGTTGGGCATGGCCATGACGGAGAAACAAGGCGGTACAGACGTGCGCGCCAATACCACGCGTGCCTATCCTGTGGGCGCGCCGGGGCCAGGGCAGGCCTACGAGCTGGTGGGCCACAAGTGGTTCTGTTCGGCGCCCATGTGCGATGCCTTTCTCACCCTGGCCCAGACCGAGCGAGGCCTGAGTTGCTTCCTGTTGCCACGCCATCGCCCGGACGACAGCCGCAACCAGTTCTACATCCAGCGCCTGAAGGACAAGCTGGGCAACCTGTCCAATGCTTCCAGCGAAGTGGAATTTCGCGGTGCACTGGCCTGGATGATCGGTGAAGAAGGCCGGGGCGTGCCGACCATCATCGAGATGGTGGCCATGACCCGTTTCGACTGCATGGTCGGCTCCAGCGCCCTGATGCGCCAGGCGTTGACCCAGGCCGTCCATCATTGTGCGCATCGGCAGGTGGCAGGCCGGCGGTTGACCGAGCAGCCGCTGATGCAGAACGTGCTCGCCGACCTGGCGCTGGAAAGCGAAGCGGCACTGGCCTTGAGCCTGCGCATGGGCCACGCGCTGGAGCAGCTCGACGACCCTCAGCAGGCGCATTTTGCGCGGTTGGTCACGGCAGTGGGCAAGTACTGGATCTGCAAGCGGGCCCCGGCCATGATCAACGAGGCCGCCGAATGCCTGGGCGGGGCGGGATATGTGGAGGACAGCATCCTGCCGAGGCTCTACCGCGAAGCACCCGTCAACTCGACCTGGGAGGGTTCGGGGAATGTGCAGTGCCTGGACGTGCTGCGCGCCTTGTCAAAGGAGCCCGGAGTATTGGAGGCGTTGTTCGCCGAATTGGGGGACGGTCACGGCGACAGGCGCCTGGCAACCTGTATCGGCGATCTGAAGGATGCGTTTGCCGACACGGGCGATATCCAGTACCGAGCGCGCCAATTGACCGAGGCGATTGCCCTGGCGTTGCAGGCCAAGTTGCTGCTGGAGGCTGGTAATTCGGCCGTCAGCGATGCGTTCATCGCCAGCCGCCTGACAGGTACGGGGCGCGCCTATGGCGCGCTCCCGCGCGGGGTGGACGTGCAGGCCCTGATGGCGCGTGCGATGCCCAGCTGACCGGGCCGGCCTGGCGCGCCTACGGCCGCGTCTTCTTCACGGCATCATGGGGGATGAATTTACCCAAGAAGGCAGGCAAGATGGTTCGCATGCATGTTCAGACAGGAAGCACAGTGTGAGCCACGCTTTTGAAGTCGTTGATACTCCCGAACAGGCCGTCGATCGTCTGGCGGCCTTGCATGAACAGGCCACCGGAGCCCTGAGCAAGGCCCTCAAGCGTTACCTCAAGGACCGCACCGAGCCCGACGCCCAGGAACGTGACCTGTTTCGCTACCCGGCGCTGCGCCTGACCTACTACAGCAACGGCGAAGTCGCTGCCACCACGCGGGCGTATGCCAAGGTGCAGGTCGCCGGTACCTACAGCGTCACCATCACCCAGCCGGCTGCCTTCCGAGGTTACCTGCTGGAACAATTGCGCCCGTTGATGCACGACTACACTGTTACCGTCGAAGTCGGTGTCAGCGAGCAGCCCATTCCCTATCCGTACGTGGTCGATCAGGGCGATGAACTGGCCGGCAGCGGCATCACCGCCGCGCAGCTGGCGCGGGTGTTCCCCAGCACCGACCTGTCCTCGGCCACCGACAACATCGCCGATGGGCTCTACGACTGGGACAGCACCGACACCTTGCCCCTGGCCCTGTTCGATGCAGCACGCGTGGACTTTTCGCTGCGCCGCCTGGTGCACTACACCGGCAGCGACTGGCGCCACGTACAGCCGTGGATTCTGCTGACCAACTACCACCGTTACGTGGACCAGTTCATCACCCATGGCCTCGAGCAGCTGCGCGACGACCCGCGCTTCGTGCGCATGGTGTTGCCAGGCAACGTCGTGATCGAGAAGAGCATGGACCACGGCGAAGCCCAGGCGCTGGTCGCCGGCGTGGTGTGGCACCGCTACCAGATGCCGGCGTATCACCTGATTGCAGGGGACGGTGATGGCATCACCCTGGTCAACATCGGTGTTGGCCCGTCCAATGCCAAGAACATCACCGACCACCTGGCCGTGCTGCGTCCACATTGCTGGCTGATGATCGGGCACTGCGGCGGATTGCGTCAGTCGCAGACCATTGGTGACTACGTGCTGGCCCATGCCTACATGCGCCGCGACGGCATCCTCGACCGTGTAGTGCCACCGAACATTCCGATCCCGGCATTGGCGGAGGTGCAATTGGCCCTGCAGGAGGCCGCCGCGCAAGTGACCGGGGAGCGGGGCGAGCAGCTCAAGAAGCGCCTGCGTACCGGTACCGTGTTGACCTACGACGACCGCAACTGGGAGCTGCGCTGGGCCCAGGAACGGCCGTTGATCAACCTGTCGCGTGCCGTCGCCGTGGACATGGAGAGCGGGACCATCGCCGCCCAGGGTTACCGCCTGCGGGTACCGTACGGCACCTTGCTGTGCGTCTCCGACAAACCGCTGCACAGCGAGATCAAGCTGCCAGGCTCGGCCAACGCGTTTTATAACCGCGCTGTCAGCCAGCATCTTAAAATCGGCATCGCGGCGCTGGATCTGCTGCGTACCGAGCTCAATTCGCTGCACTCGCGTAAACTGCGCAGCTTCGACGAGCCGCCGTTCCGCTGAGGATCCATGTCACTGCCACCCCGTTCAAAGCCGCGCCGCCCCCAGGCGCGGCCTGCGCCTGGCGCTCATCGCCAGCCCAAGGCGCCACCCGCCGAGCCGCGGTTGATCCTGTTCAACAAACCCTTCGACGTACTGACCCAGTTCAGCGACGGCGAGGGGCGCGCCACGCTCAAGGACTTCATCGACATCCCTGGCGTATACCCGGCCGGTCGGCTGGACCGGGACAGTGAAGGCTTGCTGTTGCTGACCAATGATGGGGCTTTGCAGGCGCGCATCGCCGACCCCAAGCACAAGCTGCCCAAGACCTACTGGGTACAGGTTGAAGGCGAACCCACTCAAGAGCAGTTGCGGCAGCTGCGCGACGGGGTGCAGCTCAATGATGGGCCGACGCTGCCCGCCGAAGCGCGCTGCCTCGACGCGCCAGCACTGTGGCCGCGCAACCCACCGGTGCGCTTTCGCAAAAGCATACCGACCAGCTGGTTGGAGCTGGTGATTCGCGAGGGGCGCAACCGCCAGGTGCGGCGCATGACGGCCGCCGTGGGCTTGCCCACCTTGCGCCTGGTGCGCGTGCGCATTGGCGACTGGGCACTCGATGGGCTCGAACAAGGCTGCTGGCGCGAGGTGGCGCCTACCTTGCGCCGCTAGACGCGCTGGCCAGGAAGGCCTCCGGCTTGGCGAAGGGGGGACTACACCCCTTCGATGAACCCTACCACCACGCTCTTGATGATGAAGGCGAGTACGCCCAGGCCCAGCACGAAGAACAGGATCAAGGTGCCGAACCGCCCCGCCTGCGATTTTTTCGCCAGGTCCCACACGATGAAGCCCATGAAACCGATCAAGGCGGTCACCAGGATGATCATCATCCATTCTTCGAATACGGCAGGATCCATTGCAGTGCTCCAGGTGGGTTGAGGGGGCGATTATACGCCTGAGGTGGCAGCCGATCAGCGAAGGTGGGTCAATGGAAGCTCGGTGCTGGCCAACACCTGGTTGAGCACGAAACTCGAGCGCACGCTGGTGACGCCCTCGATGCGCGTGAGGCTGCCGAGCAGCAGCTTCTGGTAGTGGTCCATGTCAGGCACGACGACCTTGAGCTGGTAATCGGCGTCCATCCCGGTCACCAGGCTGCACTCCAGCACCTGGGGCAGGTTGCGGATGGTGGCTTCGAAGGTTTCGAAGCGTTCAGGGGTGTGCCGGTCCATGCCAATGAGTACGTATGCCGTCAGGCTCAAGCCCAGTTTCTTGCGATCGAGCAAGGCGACCTGACGGGAAATGTACCCATCGTCTTCGAGTTGCTTGACGCGGCGTGAGCAGGGCGAGGGCGAAAGGCCGATGCGTTCGGCCAGCTCCTGGTTGGAGATGCGCGCGTCACGCTGCAATTCAGCCAGAATGCTCAGGTCGTATCGGTCCAGCTTGCTCATGAATCATGCCTTTTCTGTTCGGATTGCGGCGAATTATCAATCCAGGGTTAAAAATTGCGCAAGTGCTATTTATCCGAGCAATCTTCGCAATCCTCTGTCGGTGCAGCTTGGGTATCTTTATCAACAGAATCACTGCCCGGACATTAGTCCACGGCGACGCGCCCCAGACGGGCGGTTGCGGCCAAGCCATCCAACAGGATGCGCCAGGCCCCCGGGCTACACACCTTCCAGAAGGCGGTGTGAGGTGAGCCGGCGCCACAAGTGCCGAGCACGGACGACAATTCCTGAAGGGAGGCCCACGCGGCCTCCCTTTTTTCATGGCTTAAATTTAATGGGCGGCTTGATAGGGCGCGGTAGACTGGCGCAGTCAGTCGTTTTCCCGTCGAGAGGACTACCATGAAGTCGCGCATCTGGCAGTTGGCAGGTGTTGGTTTGCTGGGCATGGGCATCAGTGTTGCAGCCCTGGCAGCCGGGCCCAACGATGGCTTTGGTGCGTTGCCCCCTGCCGCTGCAGGGCCTGGTGTCGAGGCAGCGCCGGGGCCTGGGCGTGCGCTCAATTCACGTGATGAAGTCGGGCAGACCCAGCCGCCACGGCCGGGGTTCTACCAGGACATTCCCCGCCGCCCCGGCGAGGGTCCACGTTGGCAGGGCGCAGGCCCCGGCTTCGAGCACCGTGAAGGGTGGCAAGGCCGACCAGGTGGCCACAGCGAGGGTTGGGGCCCCGGGCCGCACTACCGGCCTGGGCAAACCGTGGACCGGTTCCCTGACCGTTTCTGGAAGGTGCCCTACCGGGGGCGGGACTATTTCTATTCGGGCGGGTACTGGTATCGCCCGTGGGAAAGGGGTTACCAGGTGGTGGTGCCGCCTCCGGGCGCGCGAGTCAGCTACCTGCCGCCCTATGCACACAAGTTCCGGGTGGACGGCGCGATGATGTACCTGGTAGCCGACACCTACTACCGGTACCTGGAAAACAGCCGCGAGTACGTGGTGGTCAACCCGCCTGCACCACCGCCGGCAGCGGCGTCGGGGTACGACGTGGTGGCCTATCCGCGCTATGGGCAGGGGCCTGAGCAGCAGGACCAGGACCGCTACCAGTGCCACCGCTGGGCGGTCAGCCAGTCGGGGTTCGATCCTGCCATGGCGGCCTATGCGCCAGCGCCCGCGGTTGTGGACACCTACCGGAGGGCGCTTGGTGCTTGCTTGTCCGGGCGGGGCTACAGCATCAACTGATGGTCACACTGGGTCGGCGTGCACCATCACGTCGGCCTTGGGGTACTGCTGGCGGATCACCTCGGACGCCTCCACGCACAGGCCATGCGCGTGATGCAGCGGCAGTTGCCCGGGCAACTCGATGTGCAACTGCACGAACCACTGGTTGCCCGACACCCGGGTGCGCAGGTCGTGAACGCCCAGCACGCCATCGATGGCCAGCACGCGGTTGGCCATGTCTTCACTCACATCCACGGGCAGCTCCTTGTCCATGAGAATGGCCGTGCTTTCGCGTGCGATCTGCAACGCGCTCCACAGGATGTACAGGGCGATGCCTAACCCGAACAGCGCATCGAGTTGCGGCCAGCCGAAGCGCGCCAGTAGCAATGCCAGCAAGATGCTGCCATTTAGCAACAGGTCAGAGCGGTAGTGAAGGGAGTCGGCGCGTACCGCCGTTGAACCGGTGGCGCGGATGACCTTGCGCTGCAGCGCCAGCAGCGCAACGGTAAGCACCAACGACAGCAGCATTACCCCGATGCCTATGGCCGTATCGCCCAGGGGCTGCGGGTGGCGCAGGCGCTCCAACGCCTGCAGGGCGATCAGTACGGCACTGCCGCCGATGAACAACGCCTGGGCGATACCGGCCAGGGCTTCGGCCTTGCCATGCCCGAAGCGGTGGTCGTCATCGGCCGGGCGCAGGGCATAGTGCACAGCCAGCAGGTTGAGAAAGGACGCCACGGCGTCCAAGGCCGAATCGGTCAGCCCGGCCAGCAGGCTCACCGAGCCGCTTAACCACCACGCCAAGGCCTTGCTGACCACCAGGATGCTGGCCACCGCCAGGGAGGCGCGCGTGGCCAGGCGGAGCAACCGTTTGTGTTCGGCCGAGGTGGTCATGTCAGGTGGTTGTCCTTGACGTCAGGCGGCAGGTACCAGGCCGAGGCTGGCCAATTGTTCAGCACTGCCGCGGTGTTGGATCAGGCGTGGATCGTCCAGCGGCAGGCGCTGCCCCAGTTCGCTTTCCAAGATGGCCTGCAGCTTGAGATTGTCCACGGTGCCATCGGCATTGACGGCGTCCTTGAGCTTGGCAGGGTCTACCTGCGCGGTTTGCCCAGGAGGGAAGTAAATGGCGCCCGTGGCGAAGTCGATGCCGAAGGCGATCAGCCCTGGGATGACGTAGAACAGCAGGCCAACGGCGTCCAGTACGGCGATCGCCGGGTCGACCTTCCCGTCGATCTGACCGCGACGGTCAGGATAGAAGATGGAACCGCAAGCCGTCAGTTGCGTCAGCAAGGTGCCCACGAGGGCGACACCGATCAGGCGGGAAGCAATGCGCATGTGAATCTCCGGGCGAGGCGTTCGGCAGGCCAGGCAAGGCGCCTTAACCCGCAGTTAAGACCATGATAGGACAACGTCGGTTCGCCGTTATACTCGCCTGCTTGTTCGAGGGCCACCATGATTTCTCTACCCATTGATCTTGTATTGCCAAACCTGCGTGAGGCCCTGGCCAGCCGCGACGAAGTGATCCTTGAAGCGCCACCTGGCGCGGGCAAAACCACGCGGGTGCCCCTGGCCTTGCTGAACGAAGCTTGGCTAGGCGACCAGAAGATCCTCATGCTGGAACCTCGCCGTCTGGCTGCGCGGGCGGCGGCTGAGCGTTTGGCCAGTGAACTGGGCGAGAAGGTGGGCGAGACGGTCGGCTACCGCATCCGCCTTGAAAGCAAGGTAGGCCCACGCACCCGGATCGAAGTGGTCACCGAAGGCATCCTGGCGCGTCGTCTTCAAGATGACCCGGCACTGGAGGGCGTGGGGGTGGTCATCTTCGATGAGTACCACCTTCGTAACCTCGACGCCGACCTCGCCTTGGCCCTGTGCCTGAGCGCCCGTGAGCTGCTGCGTGATGAGCCCCCGCTGAAGCTGCTCCTGATGTCGGCAACACTGGAAGGTGCCCGCCTTTCAAAGATGCTGAACCAGGCGCCTGTGATCACCAGTGAGGGGCGGATGTATCCGGTTTCGACGGTATGGGGCAGCCCCTTCCAGGCGGGTGAGCGAATCGATGCGCGTATTACGGACACCTGCCTGGCCGCTATCGACGAACAACCTGGCAGCGTGCTGGTTTTCCTGCCTGGGCAGGCGGAGATACGGCGGGTGGCCGAAGACCTCAAGGCGCAGCTCAGCAACCGGCCCGAGGTGCTCGTATGTCCGCTGTACGGTGATCTCGACCTGAACGCACAGCGTGCTGCCATCGACCCGGCGCCCAAGGGCTCGCGCAAGATCGTGCTGGCCACCAATATCGCCGAGACCAGCTTGACCATCGAAGGTGTCAGGGTGATGGTGGACAGTGGGCTGGAGCGAGTACCGAGGTTCGATCCTCGCAGTGGCATGACCCGACTCGATACCCAGCGTATCTCGAAGGCCAGCGCTACCCAGCGTGCAGGGCGTGCAGGGCGATTGGAACCTGGCGTCTGCTACCGGCTCTGGTCGCAGTCCCAGCATGAGCAAATGGCCGGCTACAGCACACCCGAGATGCTTCAGGCCGACCTTGCCACCTTGGCACTCCAGCTGGCCCGGTGGGGAATGAAGCCGCACGAGATGACCTGGCTCGATCAACCACCTGCAGCGCCTTTTGGCCAGGCCAGAGACCTGCTGACGCGGCTGGGCGCACTCGACGATGCTGGACAGCTCACGCCACACGGTGCAGCCATGAGTGAGCTTCCGGCACATCCACGGATCGCTCACATGCTTATCAACGGCAACGCGATGGGCCTGGATGACCTGGCGTGCAATATCGCGGCGCTGCTGGGTGAAAAGGACATTCTGCGTGGCGGCGGTGCCGACCTTCACACCCGGCTGAGTGCCTTGTCGGGCGAGCAGCATTCACGGCGCAGCGGCGGCGCGCTCCAGCGGGTGAGGCAGTCTGCTCGGCAGTACCGGTCGTCGCTGCGTGGCAAGGCTCCCCGCCCTGTCGCCGAGCCCGACCACCCACGATGGGTAGGGTGCCTGCTGGCGTTTGCCTACCCTGACCGCATCGGCTTGCAGAGGCGTGCAGGTGCCTCTGAGTACCGGCTCTCCAACGGTCGGGCCGCGGTGTTCCCGGAGCCCGATGCGCTTACCAAGCACGCGTGGCTGGTGGTGGCCGACCTAGGTAGCCGGCAAGGACAGCGTGAGGAGCGGATCTACCTGGCCAGTGACCTCGATCCAGCCCTGTTCGATGACGCGTTGGCAGACCTGGTGAGGTCGGTCGATGAGGTCGATTGGGATGAAAGGGAAGGGGTGTTGAAGGCTGAGCGGCAGTTGAAGGTGGGTCAACTCATCTTGTCGACGAAGGCCCTGCCGAGTCTCGACGAGCAAGCCCGTTCGCTGGCCTTGGTCAACCTGGTCAGGCGCAAGGGCATCGAGCTACTGCCCTGGAACCCAGAGCTGCGACAGTGGCAGGCGCGGGTCGATCTGCTGCGTCAGCTGGATATCCAGCAGGGTCAGGCAGAGAGCAAATGGCCCGATCTCAGCGATGCCAATCTTCTCGACACACTCGAAGCCTGGCTCGCGCCGTATCTGGGCAAAGTCACCAGGCTCAGTCATTTCAGCCAGCTGGATCTGTCGTCGATAGTCAGAAATCTTTTGCCGTGGCCGCTTCCACAGGAGCTGGAAGTCCAGGCGCCTCAGGCGACTCAGGTGCCGTCTGGTTCGAACATCCGCATCGATTACTCGCAGCATCCGCCCATCCTCGCAGTGCGGCTGCAGGAGTTGTTTGGCCTGGCAGAAACCCCGCGCATCGCCCAAGGCCGGCAGCCGCTGGTGCTGCATCTGCTGTCGCCGGCCCGCAGACCTGTGCAAGTCACCCAGGACCTTGCGAATTTCTGGCGCAGTACGTACGTGGAGGTGAAGAAGGATCTGAAGGGTCGCTACCCAAAACACTACTGGCCTGAAGACCCGCTGATAGCCGAGGCGACTGCCAGGGCGAAGCCGAGGAAATAGCTATCTGGGACAACCCAGCTCCGGCTGAAAAGTCCAGATACTCGTCCATGCTGCGTTTAAAAGCGGCTCGCAGTGCTCATTTAATCCAGGACACTCTGCGTGCTTGCCGGTTTTCGCCTTGCCTGACCTTGGTCTCAGAGCATTTCAGGCAGAGCCTGGCGCCGACGCCCATAGCGCTGCCTGAGCGCCGACACCAGAGCGTGATCCAATCCGCGGGCGCGTGGCTGTAACTGCTACAGAAACGCGTCCCGCATTGAATTGCGCGCTCGGACGACGACTCAGCGTTGCTTGAGCAAGAAGTTGTACACCGTGCCTTCATCCACGTTCAGCAGGGCTATCACATCACGACTTAAATGCGGCGTGTCCTTCACAGCCCCCACTCGATGACCACGGTGGTCGCGCAGGTAGCACACGAGCCCCTCTTCAGTCTGGCGCAAGGGTTCTATTTTCCACGGGTCGGTGACTTCGGCATTCCAGTAGAAGCCAAGGTAGCCGTTGCGGCTGACCCCGAGTCGCTTGACGTGTGGCCCTCCTGGAAGGGTGATGTCGTAATGCAAGCGGTCGTGGGTGCTCGACAGGAAATGGAAGTTCATCAATGGCGAGTCCACGCGTCCGCCGGCTTGCAGCCAGTCATCTTCAGGGGTAATGCCCCAACTGAACTTGTCTGAGCTGCGGCTAAGACGCAGTGGGATGTTGCCGGCTGTTGAACGCATGTAAAGCTTGGCGCTGAACGAGCGGGAGAACTGCGCTTGGATGGCGTCGTCCATTGGGGGTTCCTCGTAAGTCTGTTGGGCCCACGCACCCTAATGCAGCGCAGGTGGCCTCAACAGCGAGAAGGCTTACCCCCAAGGTGGGCTCAAGCGGCCTGTTCAGTCTCCAGCAGCATGAACAGCCGATACAGCACCACCGTGCTGAACAATTGCAGGAAGCCGCTCAGGCTGTCCATGATCAGTTGCATGCCAGGGGAGGGCTCGGCAATGGCCATCAGCATCAGCCCGTCGATGAGCCAGATCGGTGCCAGCACCGCTAGCATGCAAATCAGGATGCGCATGAAATGGCCGGTGGTCATGCGGGCGCTTTCGCGCATTGCCTGCACCACGGGCAAGCCGCGCAGCACCAGCAAGTATTCGGCGAACACCAGGTTGATCATGATCCATACGCCCGGGAATACGAACAAGGCCAGGCCCGCCATGATCAGCAGCGAGCTGATCAGCACCAGCAGAGCCAGCGGCGGCCAGAGCTGCACGGCTCGGGCGAAGAGGTCGCGCTTGGCGATGGCCTGGCCATTGCTGCGGGTATCGAGGTAAAGGATCAGTGCTGCGCTGTACAACGGGTAGCACAGCAGGCTGATCAGCATGCCGTAGGCTGGGGAGGCCTGGTCACCCAGCTGGCGATACAGCATCTGGGTGAGGATGGCTTCGATCACCACCAGCGGCAGGCACAACTGCGCAATGGCCCCTAGGTGGCGGCTGAAAAAGTGGAGGGAGTCGCGCAGGACGCTCAGCGGATTCATGGGTCAACATCGCATGGCAATTGGAACAGGGGGCTCACTTTAGCCCAAAGGGGCGCCTGATCTGTCACTTGCTGAAAAAAGTTTCACGCCATCGGTGATTGAATCAGTCGTGTTCTCGCCCCATCTTGAGCCTGTCCGTTGTCCCGCTACCCACGAGGTCGCCCCATGAATACCGAAGAACAATCCCTGATCGATGGCCTGTTCAGCCGCATCAAGCAGGCCGAAGACCCAAGCCAGCCACGGGATGCGCAGGCCCAGGCCTGCATCGAAGCGCACGTGCGCCAGCAGCCGGCTGCCCCTTACTACATGGCCCAGGCGATTCTGGTGCAGGAAGCTGCCATCAAGCGTCTGGACGAGCAGAACAAACAGCTTGAAGCCGAACTCAAGCAAGCGCGTGCCCAAGCCGAAGCTGCACAGGCCAGCGCCTCCTCGCAGAACTCAGGTGGCGGCGGTTTTCTGTCCAGCATCTTCGGGTCTGGCGGGCGCAGTTCGGCGCCAGCGCCTGCCCCTCAGCCCCAGCGCTCGGTAGCACCGTCGGCGCCGTCCGGTGGCGGCTGGCGCGAACCTGCAGCCCCCGGTTTTTCGCAGTCGCCCGGCCAGCAGCCAGGCTTTGGCGCAGCGCCGGCGCGCGGCGGTGCCAGCAGCTTTCTGGGCGGCGCCATGCAGACGGCTGCCGGCGTGGCGGGCGGTGTCTTGCTGGCGCAGGGCATCAGCAGTCTGTTCAATCACAACGCCCAGCCCGAGGAAGTGGTCGAGGTGATCAAGGAAGAGCCCGCCCAGGCCAGTGACAGTGGCGGCTGGAGCGACCAGAACGAGCAGCAGCACGTGGCCGACAACAGCGGCTGGGGCAGCGACCAGGGCGGTTACAGCGACGCTGACTACGGCGGCGATGACGGTGGATTATTCTCCGACGACGATTCCTACATCTGACGGCTCTGGCATACTGCTGGCCTTCGCGGGGCGCTGAGCGCGTCCCGCTTCGGCCAGACGAGGTGCCAAGGTGAAAAAGATCGCGTTGTTCGCCGATGTGCAGAACCTCTATTACACCGTGCGCCAGGCGCACGGTTGCCATTTCAACTACACCACGTTGTGGAACCAGGTCAGCCGCGAAGGCCAGATCGTCGAAGCGGTGGCCTATGCCATCGATCGGGGCGACAGCAAGCAGCAGCAGTTTCAGCGGATACTGCGCAACCTCGGTTTCGACGTGCGTCTCAAACCGTTCATCCAACGTAGCGATGGCTCGGCCAAGGGTGACTGGGATGTCGGCATTACCTTGGATGTGATCGATGCGGCCAGCCGCGTGGACCAGGTGGTACTGGCGTCTGGGGACGGGGATTTCGACCTGCTGCTCGACCGCGTCATCCAGCGTCATGGGGCCGAAGCGGTGGTCTATGGGGTGCCTGGGCTTACAGCGATGTCCCTGATCCGTGCCGCCACCCGCTATGTGCCCATCGAGGGCCCGTTGTTGCTCAAACACTAAGGTTTTTATGGAACGTATCGCTGTCATCGACTTTGAAACCACCGGTATTTCCCCCGGTACCGGTTGCCGTGCCACCGAGGTGGCCGTGGTGATGCTGGAACGCGGGCGAATCGTGGAGCGCTATCAGAGTCTGATGAACGCCGGTGTGTCGGTGCCCGCTTTCGTGTCGGGGTTGACCGGCATCACCACCGCCATGGTGCGCAAGGCGCCGCCGGTGGAGCAGGTGATGAACGAGGTGGCCGAGTTCGTGGGCGCCACCCCGCTGTTGGCGCACAACGCTGCCTTCGACCAGAAGTTCTGGGACTTCGAGCTGGGCCGTATCGGCCGCAACCGCAGCCAGCCCTTCGCCTGCTCTCTGCTGCTGTCCCGACGCTTGCTGCCGGCAGCCCCCAACCACAAGCTGGGCACCTTGACTCACTGGGCTGGGCTGCCGAACACCGGCACGGCCCACCGGGCCATGGCCGATGCGGAAATGGCCGCCAACTTGGTCCAGCACCTGGCCGGCGTGCTGCGTCAGGACCATGGTGTGCAGCAGCCTTCCCACGACCTGTTCTGCCGTTTGCAGAAAACCCCCGCCGCCAAGGTGCGCGACGCGCTGGCGCTGTACCGCTGAAGCGGGTAACGCCTGCTGCCAGAGGTCCACAGCCGCAAGTGTGCTGCCCATGCAGGCCCTTACTGTAACGTTGCCGCTGCGCTTTACGCCGTTAGACTGCCTCACCCGTAAAAAGGATTTTCGAGTTGACCATGTCGAGTACCCACCGCTTCCCGCTGTTGCTCATCGGGGCCTTCGTGGCCCTGTATTTCGTATGGGGTTCAACCTATCTGTTCATCCGCATCGGTGTGCAGAGCTGGCCGCCCATGCTGATGGCCGGGGTGCGGTTTCTGATCGCCGGGGCGCTGTTGTATGGCTTCATGCGCTGGCGAGGGGCGCCAGCGCCGTCCTGGTCACAGTGGCGGGCGGCGGGCATCGTGGGGTTTCTGCTGCTCAGCTGTGGCAACGGCGGCGTGACCATTGCCGAGCATGCTGGCGTGGCGTCCGGCGTGGCTGCACTGGCGGTGGCGACGGTGCCTTTGTTCACCCTGGTGTTTGGCTTGATGTTTGGTTACCGCAACTCGGGGCTTGAATGGGCCGGGATCGCCCTTGGCCTGGCCGGCATCGCCTTGCTCAACCTGGGCTCCAACCTGCAGTCGAGCCCGCTCGGTGCGGCGCTGCTGATATTCGCCGCTGCCTCGTGGGCGTTCGGATCGGTCTGGAGCAAGCGTCTGCCCATGCCAGCCGGCCCGATGGCCAGCGCCGCGCAGATGCTGGTCGGTGGCACGGCGTTGCTGTTGGGCAGCCTGCTTTCGGGGGAGCGCATGACGCAGCTGCCCACCGCTGCCGGCTGGGGCGCGCTGGCTTACCTGGTGTTCTTCGGCTCGATCCTGGCGTTCAGCGCCTACATGTACCTGCTTAAAAACGTTCGCCCGGCGGCCGCCACCAGCTACGCCTACGTCAACCCCGCCGTGGCGGTGTTGCTGGGTATCGTGTTTGCGGGGGAGCAGATTGGTGCCGAGGAGTGCATCGCCATGGCAGTGATCATCGGCGCGGTGGTTTTGATCGGTCTGCCGCAGTGGCGTAAGGCTCGACCCATCGCGTAGCCGCTCAACGGGGAAACCTGCAAGTTGACAGGGGTGATGCGGTAGACTTGCCGGCTTCGCTGAACCCCTGATGGTATTGCCATGAATTTCGCCAAACTCGGCCTGATCGAACCCTTGCTGCGCACCCTCCAGCTACGGGACTACACCACCCCCACCCCGGTACAGGCCCAGGCCATCCCCGCCGTGCTGGCCGGTCGCGACCTGATGGCCGCTGCCCAGACCGGCACCGGCAAGACCGCAGGCTTTGCCCTGCCCGTGTTGCAGCGCCTGGCACTGGAGGGCGAGAAGGTTGCCGCCAACTCGATTCGAGCGCTGGTGCTGGTGCCCACCCGTGAGCTGGCAGAACAGGTGCACACCAACGTTCGCGAGTACGCCGAGCACCTGCCGCTGAGCACCTACGCGGTGTATGGCGGGGTCAGCATCAACCCGCAGATGATGCGTCTGCGCCGCGGCGTGGACGTGCTGGTGGCGACACCGGGCCGGCTGCTGGACCTGTATCGCCAGAACGCGATCAAGTTTAACCAGGTGCAGATTCTGGTACTCGATGAAGCCGACCGCATGCTCGACCTGGGCTTTGCCGAGGAGCTGCAGTCGGTGTATGCCGCATTGCCGCGCAAGCGCCAGACGCTGTTGTTCTCGGCGACGTTCTCGGATCAGATCCGCATGCTGGCAGGTCTGGCGCTCAACGACCCGCTCAGCATCGAAGTCAGCCCCCGCAACGCTGCAGCGGCGAGCGTCAAGCAATGGCTGGTGCCGGTGGACAAGAAGCGCAAGGTCGACCTGTTCTGTCACCTGTTGCGCAAGCAACGCTGGAAGCAGGTGCTGGTCTTCGCCAAGACCCGTAACGGTGTTGATCAGTTGGTCGAGCGCCTGCTGGCCGAAGGCGTGAACGCCGACGGCATCCATGGCGACCGGCCGCAGGCGACGCGGCAACGCGCGCTGGACAGCTTCAAGGCCCGCGAGGTGCAGGTGCTGGTGGCTACGGATGTGGCGGCTCGCGGGCTGGACATTGATGACCTGCCGCTGGTGGTCAACCTGGACTTGCCGATCGTGGCCGAAGACTACGTGCACCGTATTGGTCGCACCGGCCGCGCCGGCAACAAGGGCGAGGCGATTTCGCTGGTCTGTGCCGATGAAGTGCAGTTGCTGGCGGCCATCGAAGTGCTGACTCGCCAGACCTTGGCGCGTCATGATGAGCCTGACTTCATTCCTGATCACCGCGTGCCCTTGACCGATGCCAGCGGTCAGGTGATGAAGAAGCCCAAGAAACCGAAGAAGCCCAAGGAAAACAGCGCCAAGCGTGGGCTTGGTCGCTGGATGGACAGTGACGAGGCAGGCACGGCGCAACCGGCGGTGAAGGCGGTGCGCAAGGTACCCAGTTTCAATGGTGGGCCGCGTAAACGTAAGCCTTGAGGTGATTGGGAGGGTCCCGGCGGTGCCCGCCTGGGCCTTAGTGCTTGCCTCCATCGCGCTGGTGAACGCCCTCAACGTGGTCGGCATCAACTCGGTGGCCCATACCAGCAACCTGATCGTCGGCGCGCAGATGTGGCCGGCAGCCTGGGTTCGGCGCTGGCCATGGTGATTGGTCTGTGCTGATTTGCGCTGGGGCTGGCGTATCTGGCCGTACTGACTGCAGGTTTCCGCCGTCCTGTGCTACTGACGGACTTCTCCGAAGCGGGCTGAATCCTGCCGCAAGTACTGACATTTCTGTTAGTTGCGCGTGATCTCGCAAAGGCAAAAACTGACGTAAAACCGTTTTTGCGAGATTTCAGACATTGAAAACCGCCGCCTTGGCTTACACCCCATACGGATACATCGACAGGCAAGCTCGTCTGGTCACGATGCTTGGCTTCAATGGGGATCGGTACGATCCGCTCACTGGCATTTATCCATTAGGGCAAGGTTACCGTAGCTACGGTCCAACCTTGATGCGCTTCCATAAGCCCGATGATCTCAGCCCCTTTGGGCAGGGCGGCTTTAACGCATATGCATACTGCAACTGTGATCCGCTCAATTACCGGGATGATACAGGCCATGTGCCAACATTTGCTCAGCTACGAAAATTTTGGGCTGCAAAAAGCCAGTCAGCCCAACCCTCAGTTGCTCTATTGAAACCAGTGCCGAAAAAGAAAGTGACATTTAACAAAAAAATAACTGGCACTATTTATACGAATGAGCATGATATACGAACACGCTGGCTTATCAAAGAAAAACAGTCATTACAAGCTTACATTGAGAAATTCACTAAGCGCGTTGAGCGAAAAACAGAAGACTTCAATCTTCTGATAGAACCGTCGACGTCTACCTTTGCGAAAGAGTGGGGCATCAGTGAACAAAGGTATCAGACTAAACTGGAAGCGCTCGCCACGTGGATTGACGATGCGCAAGATCGACTGAGAAATCTCAATGCCACCCTCAGGAGCTTTCGTGTTTAATAGATAAATTCGAGGTATGCATGATGAAAGCCATTTTTTTTCGAGCTTATACGCCTTATGGATTTCTTTACGATAGCCTCTCTCATCAGCAACTGATCGGTTTCAATGGTGAACTTCTGGAAAAGCATTCGGGAGCCTATCTACTTGGCAATGGCTATCGTCCGTACAGCCCGGCAGTTATGAGATTCCTTGCACCTGATAGCTGGAGCCCATTTGGTAGGGGTGGCCGAAATGCCTATGCCTATTGCACAGGCGACTCGATCAACCGTGTTGATCCCAGCGGACATGTCGATTTCAGCGGCATGCGTAGGGTCGCCAATTCAATGCGCGACCGGGCAAGAACAATCGAGACAAGGCGGATTCAACAACAACCCGCACACCAGCGGGTCGCGGAACTGAGACAGCGGCTAGCACAACGGCAACAAGCTCAAGTACCTCAACCGCGGAACAGAAACCCTCTAGCACAAGGTGGCGGAGATCAGCACTTCGCAGCACGTGGTTTGGCCACAGATATCTTAGCCACGAACCAACGCGGTCCTCAGGGTAACGGCCCCCTGGCTACCAGACAGCCATCTGTCTCTACGGAAAACCAGATGACTGTCCCTGAAGTAGTCAATCTGTATGACCGCTTGACGACCGCATTAAGGCATGAACAGACCTATATCAATAACCTCAATCATGTAGCGCCGGGTACCGAGATACGTCGTCAATATGACGCAGATATTGCCCGGATACGCACAGACATAGCAGACATACGGGACCGACTCGGCGTTCATCTCAGAGGTGGGCAATTTTAACTAACTGTAGTGGTCAAGTTTTTCCGGACACCTCAATGTGTGATGTCAGGCCATCAGCCCCTCGTCTTCCCCTGGCACTCGGCCCAGGCCGCCGCGGCTCGCCCGGCTCGTAGTCCGCTGGCGAAGCAGGCGGTTAGCAGGTATCCGCCCGTGGGCGCTTCCCAGTCCAGCATCTCGCCCGCACAGAACACCCCGGGCAGATGCTTTATCATCAGCCCCTCATCGAGGCCTTCGAAACGAACCCCGCCTGCGCTACTGATCGCTTCGTCCAGGGGGCGAGTGCGCACCAGCGTGATCGGCAGCGCCTTGATCGCCTTGGCAAGGGCCTGGGTGTCGGCGAAGGTCGCCGGGTCGGTCAGCTCGCGCAGCAGCGCCGCCTTGACCCCGTCCAGGCCCAGTTGCCCTTGCAGGTGCTTGGCCATGGAACGCGAACCCCTTGGCCGGGCCAGGGCCTGCGCGATTCTGTCCACAGGCTTGTCTGGTAGCAGGTCAAGTATCAACACCCCGCTGCCAGACTGCTCGATGGCCGACCGCACCTGCGCGGACCAGGCGTACACCAGGCTACCCTCCACCCCTTGCGCAGTCAGAATGAATTCACCTTTGCGCGGCGCACTGCCTGGCACGCTAAGCGCAATATTCTTGACCGGAGCACCTGCAAACTTGTCCTTGAGCAACGCGCTCCAGGCATGCACCTCGAACCCACAATTGCTCGGGCGCAGGGACGAGATATCCACAGCGCGGTCCGCAAGCACAGCCTGCCAGCTTCCATCGGACCCCAAGCGTGCCCAGCTGCCGCCACCTAGCGCCAGCACCACGACTTCAGGGTAAATCGACCGCTCGCCCTGTGGATAAGCGATGCGCAGCGCGCCTTCTTCATTCCAGCCCAGCCAGCGGTGGCGGTTGTGGATAACCACGCCGGCTTCACGCAGGCGCTTGAGCCACGCCCTAAGCAACGGGGCGGCTTTCATGTCGGTCGGGAAGACCCGGCCCGAAGTGCCCACGAACGTGGCGATGCCCAGGTCATGAATCCACTGGCGCAAGGCGTCCGCATCGAAGTCGCGCAGCAGCCCGTCAACCTCGGCTTGGCGCTCGGCGTAGCGCGCCGCAAACGCAGGGTAGGGCTCGGAATGAGTGATGTTCATGCCCCCCACGCCCGCCAGCAGGAACTTGCGGCCTACCGATGGCATGGCGTCGAAAACCTCGACCGACAGCCCGGCTTGAGCCAGAGCTTCGGCCGCCATCAGGCCGGCCGGGCCGCCACCGATGACAGCGGCGCGGGGAAGGGCAGGGTGGTTCGATTCGGTCATGGTGGGCTGCAAGCTGTGGAAAAGACGCGCATTCTAGCGCAGCGCAGCCGGTGGAAGCACTGTTCAAAAAACGATCAATAGCCTGTAGGCCCCGCCATCAAAGGGCTGCAGCTCGTTTCGCTCAGGTTATCCACAAGCGGTTCCACAGTCATTGTGCACAACCCAGGACCTTGGCTGCACTGTGGTGAAGAATGCCGTGGCGTTTGGCCAGCGCGACCCGATCCTTGCTGTAGCCGCCACCGATCACGCCCATAACCGGAATGTCTCGCCCCAGGCAATGGCCGATCACGCGCTCGTCACGTGCTGCCAGCCCCGCGTCGGTGATCTGCAGGTAACCCAGGGC
The DNA here is from genome assembly GCA_963529135.1 of uncultured Pseudomonas sp. Lineage (GTDB taxonomy): Bacteria > Pseudomonadota > Gammaproteobacteria > Pseudomonadales > Pseudomonadaceae > Aquipseudomonas. The sequence goes on from CAURYQ010000003.1 coordinate 31,078, forward strand.
ATCATCTTCATGTACGTCGACACCGGCGTCGTACAGCACCAGGTCGGGCTGATACAGCGGCAGCAGGTAGTTGAGCGCCTCGTCCACCACTTGCAGGTAAGCGCTGTCTCCCATCCCTCGGGGCAGGGGGATGTCCCAGTCGCTCTGGGCCTTGCGTGCTGGGAAGTTCTGTTCACAGTGCAGCGATACGGTGATCGCGTCCGGCGTGTCCTGGAGAATGCGCGCGGTGCCGTCCCCTTGATGAACGTCGCAATCGAAGATGAGCACCCGGTGCACGCGCCCGGCTTCGAGCAGATAGCGGCTGATCACCGCCAGGTCGTTGAAGATGCAGAAGCCCGCCGGGTGGTCGTAGTGCGCATGATGGGTACCGCCTGCCAAATGGCAGGCCACCCCGTTTCGCAGGGCCATCTCGGCCGTCAACAACGAGCCGCCGACTGCGCGCACGGTGCGCCGGGCCAGCGCCTCGCTCCACGGAAGGCCTAGTCGCCTCTGGTCCTCGTGCGACAGGGCGCCGTCCATGTAGCGCTCGATATAACTGCGGTCGTGGGCCAGTGCGAGGACATCGTTGGGGCAGATGTCGGGCCGTAGCAGCGCCTGGTCAGTCGTCAGCCCACTGGCGATCAGGTGATCGTGCAGCAGGCGAAACTTGTCCATCGGAAAGCGATGGTCGGCCGGGAACAGCGGACTGTAGTCTTCGTGGTAGATCAGCGGCAACGACATGGGGGACTCACGCCAGAGAGCAACCCCGATCTTGCCATGGCCGATGAGGGCTGTGGAAAACTTCGCTGGCCGCGGTGCCAGGGGCGGGTATCCGGGCAGTACTCAGCGTGCGGCACTGGCGAGCACACGTTGCCACTCAGGTTCGTTGAGGCGCCCAAGAATGCGAGCCTTGCCGCTGTCGTCCACCGAAACGAACAGGGCACTGGCATAGCCGCTGTCGCGTTCGCCACCGGCAACGTGCTGTTGACGCGCGAACTGATCGACGCAGCCATTGTGGGTCACCAGCACCAGATTATGGTCGGGGCGCTTGGCTGCCAGTGCCTGGGCCGCAAAGCCATCGTCGCAGCGACCCAGCCATTCGCGCGTGGCTACTGGTTGGCCCAGGATGAAATGCGCCGTTTGCTGGGTGCGCAGCTTGGGGCTGCTCAACAGGTCGGCGTCGACCAGCCCAAGGTGCCGCAGACCATCACCGACGCGGCCCGCCGCTTGGCTGCCTGCCACCGTGATGCCAGCAGGGTCGTCCAGGCAGGGCCCCGGGGCGCTGTCGCAGCGCTCCGCGTGGCGGATCATGACGATGACTGCACCGTTGGCCCAGGCTTGCAGCAGGCCGCTCTTGTTCAGTTGTTGCTCGCTACCAAGGTCCACGATAGAGGTTCTCGTCATAAACCAGGAGGTCGATACCGCCACAGCCACGCACAGGCCAAGGGCGACGGTAACGGCTTTGCGCGGTAGCCATCGCTTGCGGGCTGCGTGTAGCGCATAAGGCTCCAGGGTGTTGCTCGACAGCATGGGTAGCTCCATTGAAGAAACCGCGCGCTCGGCGCTGCGGGGATGGCGGCATTTTGCTAACCCGCATGTTGGCGACCGGTGAAGCGCATGTGAAAAATGCATTCGCCGATCGGTTGCCCGGTGCACCGCCGTGCCTGCGCCTACGCTGTACACTGCAACACGCCAAAACGGAGCGAGCTCGATGACCCCCATTCTGGAACTGGAAAGCGCGCGGCTGATCCTGCGCCAATGGCAGGACGACGATCTGCGCGAGTTCGCTGCCATGTGCGCCGACCCCCAGGTGATGCGCTACTTTCCGGCGCCGCTCACACGCCTGGAAGCCGCTGCATTGATCGGCCGCATACGCGGGCATTTCCATGAATACGGGTTTGGCCTGTGGGCACTGGAGCGCAAGGACAGTGGCGCGTTCATCGGTATGACGGGCCTGCTCAACGTCAACTTCGACGCGCCATTCGCCCCGGCGGTCGAGATCGGCTGGCGCCTGGCGCGGCGGCACTGGGGCCTGGGTTTTGCCAGTGAGGCGGCGTGGACGTGCCTGCGCTGCGCGTTCGCCCAGCTGCAGGTGGGGCAGGTGGTGTCCTTCACCAGCGCGCTCAACCTGCCCTCGCAGAAGGTGATGCAGGCCATCGGCATGGAGCAGGACATGGCGGGCAGTTTCGACCACCCGCGTGTCGCCATCGGCCATCCGTTGCGGCCGCATGTGCTCTACCGTATCGATCGCCCGCGTTGGGAGCAGACCTTGCGGGCCGAGTGAACCGCCAGGGGGGCCGGCGGTGTCAAACCCTGTATCATTTGCACCATTGAAAGGGGCTGCACTCAGCGGGTGCAGCGCCGGTTGAAGCGAGCGCCGCCCGACGGCGCATTGTGAGCACGTCTTGCGTCTACGGAGAACCCCGATGAGTCATGTGTTGGACGACCTGGTCGACCTGTTGAGCCTCGAAGCCATTGAAGAAAACTTGTTCCGCGGCCGCAGCCAGGACCTTGGTTTTCGCCAGCTGTATGGCGGTCAGGTGCTGGGCCAGTCCTTGTCGGCCGCCAGCCAGACCGTAGAAGATGCCCGCCACGTGCATTCGCTGCATGGCTACTTCCTACGCCCAGGCGATGCCAGCCTGCCGGTGGTGTATTCGGTGGACCGCGTACGTGATGGCGGCAGTTTCAGCACCCGGCGCGTCACGGCCATCCAGAAGGGCAAGACGATCTTCACCTGCAGTGCGTCGTTCCAGTACGACGAAGAAGGGTTCACCCACCAGGCGCAGATGCCCGATGTGGTCGGCCCTGAAAACCTGCCCACCGAAGTGGAACTGGCCAGCGCCATGGCCGATCAGCTGCCCGAGCGCATCCGCGACAAGGTGCTGTGCGCCAAGCCTATCGAGATTCGCCCGGTGACCGAACGTGACCCGTTCAACCCCAAGCCTGGCGACCCGGTGAAATACGCCTGGTTTCGCGCCGATGGCAACCTGCCGGCCATCCCGGCGCTGCACAAGTACATCCTGGCCTACGCTTCCGACTTCGGGCTGTTGACCACCTCGATGCTGCCCCATGGCAAGTCGGTCTGGCAGCGCGACATGCAGATCGCCAGTCTGGACCACTCCTTGTGGTTCCACGGCAACCTGCGTGCCGACCAGTGGCTGCTCTACGCCACCGACAGCCCATGGGCGGGCAACGCCCGTGGCTTCTGCCGGGGCAGCATCTTCAACCAGGCCGGCCAGCTGGTTGCGTCGTCCAGCCAGGAAGGCCTGATTCGCCATCGCAAGGACTGGGCATGAACCTGGGCCAGGTGCGCCATTGGGTGTTCGACATGGACGGCACCCTGACCGTGGCTGCGCATGATTTCGCGGCTATCCGCGTGAAACTGGGCATCCCGCCCAAGGATGACATTCTCGCGCACCTGGCCGCGTTGCCTGCAGATGAAGCGGCCGCCAAGCATGCCTGGCTGCTGGAGCATGAGCGCCACCTGGCGCTGGCCTCCAGGGCAGCGCACGGGGCGGTGGAGCTGGTGCGTGAGTTGGCCGCGCGCGGTTGCCAACTGGGCATCCTGACCCGTAATGCCCGTGAGCTGGCACACATTACGCTTGAGGCCATTGGCCTGGCCGACTACTTTCCAGTGGCGCACATTCTTGGGCGTGACGAAGCGCAGCCCAAGCCCAGCCCCGATGGCCTGCTGAAAATAGCCCAGGCCTGGCGTGTTGCGCCGCATGCGATGGTGATGGTGGGCGACCACCGGTTCGACCTCGATTGCGGGCGAGCGGCCGGCACGGGCACCGTGCTGGTGAACCAGCCCCACGACGCCTGGCCAGGCCTGGCCGACCGGCATGCGCCCGATTGTCATGCCCTAAAACGTATGCTGGGTTGAACCCACGCACGGCGGCCATTCCCCTTCACAGATGGAGCACTCACCCATGAGCAGCAAGGCTATCTATGTTCAACCCGGCGGCGGCTATGACAAGGTCGAAGTCGGCACCTGCGAGGCAGCAGCGCCCAATGCCGGTGAGATTACCGTGCGCTTGCATGCCAGCTCCCTGAATTATCATGATTTTGCCGTGGTCAGCGGCATGTGGGGCCCCGCCGAACGGCGCATTCCGATGGCCGATGGTGCGGGCGAGGTGGTAGCGGTGGGTAGCGGCGTCACCGACTTTCAGGTCGGCGACAGTGTGGTCAGCACCTTCTTCCCCGACTGGCTGGATGGGCAGGCCAATGTCGAAGGTTTCGCCCGTGTGCCCGGCGATGGCCTGGACGGCTATGCCCGCGGCCAGGTGACAGCCCTTGCAACGGCGTTTACCCGCGCGCCCAAGGGTTTCAGCCATGCCGAGGCGGCAACCTTGACAACCGCCGGCCTGACGGCGTGGCGGGCGCTGATGAGCGACGACCACCTCAAGCCCGGCGACACGGTGCTGGTGCAAGGCACGGGCGGGGTATCGATCTTCGCCCTGCAATTCGCCAAGCTGGCCGGCGCATCGGTGATCGCCACCTCATCCAGCGACGCCAAGCTCGAGCGCCTCAAGGCCTTGGGCGCAGACCATGTCATCAACTACACGCGCACGGCGGCCTGGGGCGAAAAGGTACGGGAGCTGACCGACAACCGTGGTGTGGACCACGTGATCGAAGTCGGCGGACCTGCCACTTTGGAGCAGTCGATGATCGCCGCGCGCATCGGTGGCCATGTTTCGCTGATCGGCATCCTGACCGGGGTGGCGGGCCAGCTGCCGCTGGTGCAGGCGCTGGTACGGCAGATTCGCCTGCAAGGCGTGCTGGTGGGTAGCCGTGCCCAGCAGCAGGCCATGGTCCGTGCCATCGACGCCAATGGCCTGCGCCCGGTGGTGGACAAGCATTTCGAACTCGAGCAGATCGTCGAGGCGTTCCGCTATCAGGAAAGCAACCGGCATTTCGGCAAGATCTGCCTGACCTGGTAATGCCCTTGGGGTAACGGGATGTAATGGCTTGCGGCCAAGCCAATACATTCGCGCACATCGGCAGCACAGGCGGCTGGCTAGAATGCCCCGCTCCGTTGCGATTGATTCTCTCTAAGAGGACGCCCCGATGTGCCTGTTCCCCCGTTTGCGGCAGCGCCTGCTGCCGAGCTTGTTGCTGTTGGCGTCCTGCCTCGGCTTCACCCATGTCGCCCACGCCATGCAAGTCACTGACGTGCTGGGGCGTACCGTCGAGCTTGATCATGCCCCTCAGCGGATCGTGCTGGGCGAGGGGCGGTTGTTCTTCGCGCTGGCCCTGCTTGACCGTGACAACCCGTTCCAGCGGGTGGTGGGCTGGCAGAACGACATGCGCTTGCTGGACCCGCATACCTACCAAGTGTACGCACAGCAGTACCCGCAGATCGCCAAGCTGCCCTTGATCGGGCAGGCCTCCGAGCAGAGCGTGAGCGCCGAGCAGATCCTGTCGCTCAAGCCGGACCTTGCCATTTTCAGCATTGCCGGCGAAGGCCCTACCCAGCACAGCCCGGTGGCCGACCTGCTGGCCAAAGCCGGCGTGCCGGTGTTGTTCATCGATTTTCGCGTGCACCCCATGCGCAATACGCGCGTCAGCATGCAAGCGCTGGGTACGTTGCTGGGCCGTGAAGAGCAGGCACACCAGTACCTCGACCTGTACGACCGTCACCTGGAGCGGGTGAAAGCGGGCGTGGCCGGGATCAAGGACAGTGAGCGGCCCAAGGTGTTTCTGGAACTGCTGGCAGGAGTGTGGCAAGCGCCTGGGCATACCACTGGCAAAAGCGGCCTGGGGAGCGTGGTCCAGGCCGTCGGCGGCCATAACATCGGCGCCGACGTGGTGCCCGGTGCGCTGGGCGATGTCAGCGTGGAGTACGTGCTGCAAGCCGACCCCGACGTCTACATCGCCACCGGCAACCGTGCCCCCGGCGTGCTGCTGGGTGCCGGGGTCTCCGAAAAAACCGCCCGAGACAGCCTGGCCAAGATCACCGCCCGCCCGGAATTCGCTCCCCTGCGCCCCATTCAGGCCGGGCAGGCCCATGGCCTGTGGCATGACTTCTACAATTCGCCGTTCAACATCCTCGCCATTGAAGCGATGGCGCGCTGGGTGCACCCGGAGCGGTTCAAGGACATCGACCCGCAGGCGACCATGGCCCAGATCAACCGCATGCTCAAGGTCGGGCTCGAGGGTCGATACTGGATCGACGCCAAGTGACCGCACAGGCGTTGCCGGGCGTGCAGCAGGCCGCCTGGCATTACCGCAGGTTGCTGTGGCGGCGTACCTGGCTGGTTGCCGCGCTTGCCGTGCTGTTGCTGGTATCGGTGTTGAGCGACCTGGCCAGCGGCGCCTCGGGCATGAGCCTGGGGCGGCTGGTGCAGGGCCTGTTCGACCCAGCCACGCTCAGCGCCACGGAGCGGGTGATCATCTGGAATGTTCGCCTGCCCTATGCGCTGATGGCGGTGCTGGTGGGTACGGCGCTGTCGCTGGCCGGGGCCGAGATGCAGGCGATCCTCGACAACCCCTTGGCCAGCCCCTTCACCCTTGGGGTGTCGTCGTCGGCCGCACTGGGTGCCTCGCTCGCCATCGCTTACCCCTTGAGCATTGCCTGGATGACGGCGGGGGTGCAGGTTACGGTCATGGCCTTCGTCTTTGCCTGCCTGTCCGTGGTGCTGTTGCAGGCCATGTCGCGGCTTCGCGGGGCGGGGGTGGAGAGCCTGGTGCTGTTCGGTATTGCCCTGGTGTTCAGCTGCAATGCCCTGGTGTCGCTGCTGCAACTGCTGGCCACCGAGGACGTGCTGCAGCAGCTGGTGTTCTGGACCATGGGCAGCCTGGCCCGGGCCGATTGGAACAAGCTCGGTATTTTGGCGCTTGTGGTGGCGCTGGTGCTGCCGTTTTCGCTGCGGGCAGCCCCTGCGATGACGCTGCTGCGCATGGGTGAGGACCGGGCACGCAGCTTCGGTGTGGACACCCGGCGCCTGCGCTTTGCCTCGCTGCTGCGCATCAGCCTGCTGTCGGCAACCGCCGTGGCGTTCGTCGGTACCATCGGTTTCGTCGGCCTGGTCGGGCCGCACATCGCCCGGCTGCTGGTGGGCGAGGACCAGCGCTTTCTGCTTCCGGCCAGCGCGCTGGTGGGGGCCTTGATGCTGTCGCTGTCCTCCATTGCCAGCAAGCTGATCATGCCTGGGGTGATCGTGCCGGTCGGCATCGTCACCGCCCTGGTGGGGGTGCCGATTTTCGTGACGCTGGTGTTCCGGCGGGGGAGAAAGCTGTGAGCCTGACCATCGATAGGGTCTCGGTAGCCTACGGCACTCGGCAGATACTGCACGACGTGAGCCTGCCCCCATTGCCTGCTGGCAGCCTTGTAGCGCTGGTGGGGCCCAATGGTGCAGGCAAGTCCACCCTGCTCAGGGCGCTGGCGGGCCTTGAACGCATGCGTGGCGGCTTGAGCCTGGATGGCCAGGACGTCACCCGCCTGGCTTTTGCCGAACGTTCGCGGCGGCTGGCCTACATGCCCCAGCAGCTACCCCCCGGCATAGCCCTGGGCGTGCTGGAAAGCATCATGGCCGCCTTGCGCGTCGGCAACGCGCACGACCTGCTCGGCCAGGCCTTCGAGGCCCTGCGTCAGCTCGGTATCGAGCACCTCGCCCAGCGCTCGCTGGACAGCTTGTCCGGTGGGCAGCGCCAATTGGTGGCATTGGCCCAGTTGCTGGCGCGCAACCCACAGGTGCTGCTGCTCGACGAGCCCACCAGCGCCCTTGATCTGCACTATCAGCTGCGGGTCATGGACGCCGTTCGTGAACGCGTGCACATGCATCGCCTGCTGGCAGTCGCGGTGCTGCACGACATCAACCTGGCCGCCAGCCATGCCGATTGGCTGGTGGTGCTGCGCGAGGGCAGGGTGGTCGCCAGTGGGGCGCCGCAGGAGGTGTTGATGCCTGACTTGCTGGCTGATGTGTATGGCGTGCAGGCCCGGGTGGAGCGCTGTTCCGAAGGGCGCCTGCAGGTTCTGGTCGACCGCGCTCTGGCCTGACGCCACTGTTGCCTGCCGCCTTCCGAGGAGGCGGCAGGCGCAGCACACTCGTATGAAAAACAGAAGCGCCATTCGAAGCCATGGCGCGTTTGGACACGCCAATCGCGACATTTGTCGCTTGCGCAAAAGCGCTGTCGTGATCGAACAGTTCCAAGGCGTTCTCGTGTAATTTCCCTCATCCCTGCGGGGCTTAAATGAAGCCCGACCCCCACCGGCATGTTGCCTTGTGATGCGCTGCAAAGATCAACAACAGAGCGCAAGCAACCTGTCGACCTGAACTCTATCAAGGAGCTATTTTCGCCTACGCCTGCCCGTCCATCCTTGTGTCAGCAAAAAGAGAACAACATCAATGAACACCGTGGGATCTGATGGCAACCTTGCACAAGGTTTCAAGCCACGTCATGTAACGATGCTGTCCATCGCCGGCATCATCGGCGCCGGACTTTTCGTCGGTTCGGGCCACGCCATTGCGGCAGCCGGCCCGGCTACCATAATTTCCTATTTCGTGGCCGGGACCTTGGTCGTCCTGGTCATGCGCATGCTCGGCGAAATGGCCGTTGCGCACCCTGATACCGGCTCGTTCTCCACCTACGCCGACCAGGCCATCGGCCGCTGGGCCGGCTACACCATCGGCTGGTTGTACTGGTGGTTCTGGGTGCTGGTCATCCCCATCGAAGCCCTGGCGGCCGGGCATGTGCTCAACGCCTGGTTCCCGCAGATAGACAGCTGGATATTCGCCCTGGCCTCGGTGCTGCTCTTGGCAGGTACCAACCTGTTCAGCGTGGCCAAGTACGGTGAGTTCGAGTTCTGGTTCGCCATCCTGAAGGTGACGGCGATCCTTGCCTTCATCAGCTTGGGCTTCGCGGCGCTGATGGGGTGGTTGCCCAACCGCGAGGTCAGCGGCCTCAGCGGGCTGATTGCCGACCATGGCGGCTTCGCGCCCAAGGGCTGGGCTGCGGTGGTGGGCGCCTTCATCACCGTGATGTTCAGTTTCATCGGCACCGAAGCGGTGACCATTGCTGCCTCGGAGTCCAGCGACCCTTCGCGCAACATTGCCAAAGCTACCCGTTCGGTGATCTGGCGCATCAGTACCTTCTACATCCTCTCCATCTTCGTGATCATTTCCGTGGTGCCGTGGAACGACCCGCAGTTGGCCGTGGTGGGTTCGTATCAGCGTGCGCTGGAAATCATGAACATCCCCAACGCGGCCTTGCTGGTCGACCTGGTGGTGCTGGTGGCGGTCACCAGTTGCATGAACTCCTCGATCTACATTGCCTCGCGCATGATGTATTCGCTGGCCAAGCGCGGCGATGCACCGGCAATGCTGAAACACACATCCAAGGTAGGCGTGCCACGCGCGGCGGTCTTCGGCAGCACGCTGATCGGTGCGTCCATCGCCGTACTCAACTACTTCGCACCCAAGGGCGTGTTCGAGTTCCTGCTGGCAAGCTCCGGTGCCATCGCGCTGCTGGTGTACATGGTCATCGCCATCTCCCAGCTGCGCATGCGCCGCCGTCTTGAGCGGGAGAATACCGAGCTCAAGTTCCGCATGTGGCTGTTCCCCTGGTTGACCTGGGCGGTGATCATCTTCATTGCCCTGGCCTTGGCGGTGATGATGTACACGCCCGAGCACCGGGCGGAGGTGAGCGCCACGCTGGGGCTTGCGATCATGATTTCCTTCCTGGGGATCGTGACGACACGCGGTCATGCGCAGCCGGTGGGGGCGCGGTCGTTGGGTTGAGGCGGGCCATCGTAAGACGCCCTGCTGAGGAAAGTGCCAGTCAGTAAAAGCTGACTGGCATTTTTCATTTTTCGAGTCGGCTGTTTTGCTAGCCCCAGCTTTATCCCCCTCCTTAACCCGCGATCAAACCGCCGACGGCTAGGACGACAGGACCTGTCACTGGCACTGCTCTCTCCGCGATTACCAGTGATACATCATGTTCAGCGAATGGAAACTACTCAGGTTCACCAGGGGCTATTGAACCTTGGCCGCATGAATCGATAGAGCTTTTTTAGTTAGAAAAAATTTTTTTATGATCCCTCACAGCCGTTGAGCTGCGCGGACTGGAACGATTGTTCAGCAAATGATGTCACATTGCTGGTATCGCATACCCGTAGCCGTTTGAGAGAAAATCGCGCCCCCTTTGGCCTGTCGGTTTCGAATTCTACGACGTTCTCAGTAGTGTCAAGCCGCGAGAAACCGGGCGTTTTGCGGTAACGAACGTATACACAACGGCGGCATCCAGAGATGCTGCATCACGCTGAGGCGTCGACTCGGCGAATGTCATGGAGGGCATACAGAGCGTGTAAGGGGGTCCAGCCCTAAGGTTCCTCAAATTACGCCATATCTAGATGAGCTGCAGCTGACGAAGCTTTGGCGTGAAAAATCGCCTGAAGATTGATGGTGCTGAACCATCAAAAAAATACTCAGAAATTCATTTTTTGAATGATGCGGTTCAGAACTGTGTTGATCGTAGCTTGCGCTTTTAAAACGGGTGAGGCCTCGTGGCTGGGGCCGATGGCGGCTTTTTGACTATCGAAGGTTGCTTTGAGCTATCCATTTAAATGCGCTTACGAAAGGCATGAACTTCCGGCTCGAAAGCCGCGCGCTAGAAAATCTGTCGCTCTAGCTTGATATTTTTTGTTTCTGTCAAAATAACGCTGTTGCGTATTTCTAAGTTTTGAATGAAAATGCCGCCTCATGGAGTGAGATATGGATCAGCTCGAATCAACCTCGACGGCATGGGGCGCTGGTGCCGGCGATGATGTGGATGTGCGTGCGCTGCGACGCTACAACCGAATGCTTGCCATTTTGCTGGATGTTGGAGAGTGGGCCTGCCTAGCCCTCCTGCCTTGCGTGGCGGTCGCAGCGGTCTGGCTGGTAACGCAGACCAACTTTGAAAATGTCGTGTTCTATGACGGAACAGACTCGATTTGCATTTATGACGGAACGACAGGGGAAATCCGTAATGTCGAGTAAGGAAACCCAGAACGGAGCCCCAGATGGAGAGCGTTCTGACGGCCAACGGGGCTCGGATGAGCAGAAGCTTCTCGAGTTGGCGCTTGACGAAACACCAGGTGAAGCCGCTGCGACTGTTCGGGAAGTCAAACGGCTGCAACTGGAGTGCCTTGACCTCAAGCGCCGTAACAAGCGTGTATGGGGTCAGCTACTGGCGCTCACATGCGTGTTCGGAATCACCCTTGCGGCTGTGGTTTTCCTTTATCCGAAATACCGTTGGATCCCTACCACCGACAACCACGCTATCTGTGAGGTTTCGACCGAGGCCAACCCGCGGGTAACGCCGGCTACATTGGCTGAGTTCGCCAAGGATGCCGTGGTCAATTCCTATTCGTACGATTACGTCAACTACCGCTCTAACCTCAACGCTGCTGGCGCTCGTTGGTATACGGATGACGGACGCAAGGCCTTCCTCAAGACATTGGACGATTCAGGCAACCTGGAGCGAGTGCTCAAAGGCCGGATGATTTTGCGCGCCATGTCGACTCAGGTAGCACAGGTTGAGGAAAGCGGAGTGCTGGCCACCGGCCAGAACTATTGGCTGGTGCAAGTACCGATCGCCATTGAGTTTTATGTCGGCGGGGACCAACAGCCGCGCTCACGTCAAGACTTCCTGGCTGCGGTAACCATTGTCCAGATACCAGCCTCGGCTACCAATACCAAGGGCATCGCCGTCGATTCTGTTCAGCTGTCGCCGTACATTCCAAGGAAGTGACCATGAAGAAGCATCTGATCGCATCGTTGCTTGCGAGCGCTATCGCCGTCCCAGCGTTCGCTGACGAGCCGCAAACTGCAGCGCCTGCTGGCGATCCAGCCCGGCAGGCACAGGCGATGCAGGACAGCGACGCGCCGCCGCAACCGCCCGCCAATGGTCTGGGCCGGCAGGTGTCGGGAGTAGCTCAAGTGGTCTACCCACGTCCGGAGGACGTAATCAGCGAAACCGTGCAGGATGTGCGCGACTCTCAGTTGACTCCGGCGCAGCTGGAGTTGATCAAGACATTGTGGCTTGAGCGGGAAAAGCAGAAAGCCAATGCCTACGTCAGCCCCGCCAAACCGGTGACGCGAACCTTGGCTTTGAACCTGGATCCAGGTGTTTCACCGCCCATCGTGCGCCTGAGCAAGGGTCAGCAATCTTCGATCGTCTTTTCGGACTACGCCGGTCAGCCCTGGATGATCCAGAACGTCTCGATCAATCGCGAGCTGTTCAGGGACGGGCGTGAGCGCGGTAGCCAGAATGGTCAGGACGGCACCGCAGTACCGACCAATATATTGACACTCGACCCCGCCACTGCAGCGGCCTATGGCAACGTAACCGTGACGTTGAGAGGGCTGGCTACGCCGATCATCTTGATTCTGGCGGCCGGTCAGGATGAAGTGGACATGCGTGTAGATGCCAAGGTACCTGGCCGCAATCCCGATGCGGTCGCCAGGATCTCGCTCTTGCAGATGCCGAGCATTGACGACTCGCTTGCCTACTTCCTCGACGGTGTTCCACCGAAGGAGGCGCAGCGCCTGAAAGTGACTGGGTTGGACGGCGTGGAGGCCTGGCGTTACGGCCCGAACATGTATGTGAAAGCCAAGGCTGACGCTCAGTACCCTGCCTACACCAATGCTGCGCGTAGCACCACAGGGGTCGCTGTATACCGCTACGCCGGTCTGCAGAACAGCGTCACGTTCACCACCGGCGGGCAAGCCGTGACTGTCTTCATCGAGCAAGGGAATGTGCAATGAGCGATAACAGAACACCGCCAAGTGACGCTGGCTTCGATGAAGAGCATGAGCCGCTGGTGGCCGACCGTGATGGTGCCCCAGGTGGAGGCGCCAAGGCGCGCAGATCCGATGAGATGCAACGCAACCTTCGAGCTGTTTTCGGCTCTGGAGTAGGCAAGGTCTCGTTGATCGCCGCCGCTCTGGTCATCGTGGCCCTCGCTGCCATGGCCTACAACGGCATGACCTCCAAAGACACGCCGACTGGCAAGGCATCTACCGTGGATGTGCCTCGAGCGCCGCAGCCTGAGGTATCGGTCGAGCCCATCTCAGCGGCCGAAGCGGAGCGTCGCGCCCAACGTAGTTCGCTGGAAGCCGAGCAGGCAGCCGAGCGAGGAGCCTCTTATCAGCCAGGTTTCGATCCGAACATCGTGGTCAACGACAGCCCACGCAGCCGTGGCCAGAACGCGCAGTTCAATGTACCTGGGCAGCCCTACGAGCAAGGCTCGGCGGAATTGCCGAATACGAACTTCGGCGGACAGGCCAACAACCAGTTCTACCCAGGCAACACCCCGAACGCGAGTGCCGCAGCTGTCAGTGCCCAGAATGATGAGCAGGAGCGTCGTCGGATAGAGCAAGAATTGAAGAAGGCAGAGCAGGAGCGCGATGCCTACGTGAACGAGCTGCGTGCAGAAACTCTCAAGTCGATCAAACAGATGATGGGCGAGTCGGAGAAGGCCAAGGGCTTTGCTGACAGAACGAGCTTCAGCACGGTCAGCTACTACCCCGTGCCGCGTAACGGCGGGGAGCAAGCAGGCGCTGCGCAGCGTGCCGTCAAGGAAGAAAAAGACCCTAACAGCATCGAAGCTGTGGGTGACACCGATCGTGAGCTACTGATCAAGACCGGTACCATCATGTACGCAACGCTGGATGCGGAGGTCAACACCGACGATGGTGGCGATGTGTTGGCCACTGTACGTGGTGGCAAGTGGAACGGGTCCAAGCTCATCGGCAAGATCGAGCAAGCACCGGACAACATTCGCGTCAAGTTCACCATTCTCGCTCCGCCTGCGAACGATACACGTCCTACCATGCGCATCAGCGCAGTGGCATTGCGTGAGGACGACGCCAAGCAGGGCATCGCCGAAACCAAGGACCATCACACCATGGAGCGTTATTTCGCCCTTGGCGCCGCTTCGCTTCTCTCCGGTTACGGGCGTGCCTATCAGCAAACGGCAGGGACAACCATCATCAGCCCAAGCGGTGTGGTGGCTCAGACCACTACCGAGCCGTCGACCAAGCAAGTGATCGGTACATCCGTAGGCGAGCTGGGTTCCTCGATCGCCTCGGAAGTGCGTCGCGGCTTCAACCGTCCGGCCACCTATGCCACCCCGGCGAACAAGGGCTTTGGCCTGTTCTTCCTGCAAGACGTTCACGATCAATCTCGATAAGGAGTTCGACATGAAGAACTGGTCGTTCGGAAAACTCATCGGCGTGTTCGCCGGCAGCTTCGTGGCGCTCATCGTGATTGCCGTGGTTGTGCTCAAGGCGACCTCATCGCCAACCGCCAAGACCAAACGTGTGGCTCAGGTGCAGGCGCAGCAGGCACAACCGGCTCGCATGGACGTGTTGAGCATCGAGCTGGCCAAGTCCAAAGAGCAGGCACAGGCGGCACTGCAGGCCCAGCAGAACAGTGAGAAACAGCTGGCAATCATCCGCCAAGAGTCACAGCGTAATACACAACTGCTACTTGAGCGCATCCAGCAGATGGACACGAAGTTTGCGCAACTGGACCTGCGCATGGATCACTTCGAGCAGAGCCGTCAGCGCGTGGAGATCATCAAGCCACCGCGCAAGCCTGTGACCCCTGCCGTACAACCTGTGCGTACGCAAGCCCATGTCAGCAGAGCCAATGCTATGCCGTCCTCTAGCGGTTACAAGGTGCAGGCAGTGGTTGGGCATCGCGCCTGGGTGCAGAACGGTGACGGTGAAGACAGTGTGAAGGCTGGCGACAAGCTTCCACCTGCTCAGCGGGAACTGAAGGTGCTGAAGATCGATAGCAACAGCGGCATCGTGGTCACGTCACCCGCTCTATAACCAGGGAAGTTCTCATGGCAGCCGGATATGCCGACCTCGTAGAGGTCATGGTCAACATCGGGAAAGTAGTCCCGACGGCCATCATGATGTGCCAGGGTATTGCCGCATTGATCGGCCTTTACCTCACGTCCGCCGCATTGGTGGAGATATGGGGCGTCACCCATGACAACGCGCTGAAATACGTCGCCGGGCGACAGCGTTTCTCGGTCGGCTCAGCCTGCGTGCAGTTGCTCATAGGTTCGATACTGCTGGCCATCGGTACCCTGGAATGGATGGGAATCATGTCGCGCACGCTGACCGGCGACTATGCCAATTCGCGCATGTTGTCCTATTCCGCGTCAGGGACCACGTTGCAGGAACAGGCGCAGCTGGCAACGTTGGCATTGCTGGGCATCATGCAAATCGTGGGCTTCATCGCCATGGTCAAGGGCTGGCTGACTGTAAACGGTTACTTCAACAATCAGACCCAAGCCGGTTTGGGGACCGCTTTCGGATGGATCATCGGCGGCATCCTGGCATGGAACTTCAAATGGTTCAGCGACGTACTCAACAACACAATCGGATTCAATCTGGTTGGACTTTTCACGCCGTGGTCGTAACGGCTTCTCAAAATGAAACTCAAGGAGCGTCACTCATGAAAGCACTCGGAACCCTGAAAGCTGCTTACGATTCGGTCAAGGTCCGCGCAACTACCGCTGTTATCGGTGCCTTGGCGGCACCTTCGGCCTTTGCCATCACTAAGACTGACTTGACCCAGGATACTTCGGGTGGCAAGACCGCCAGCGACGTGATGTCCAACATCGATGACACGGCCCAAGGTGGTGCCACGCTCCTGATTTCCCTGGTCTCCATTGGGGGCTTCGTGGTGGTGGCCATGTCGCTGTATACCCTGTGGAAAGCTTCCAAGGATGAGCGTGAGAAGCCGCTGTCGGCAATCGTCGGCCTATTTATCGGCGGTTTGATGGCTGGCGTGGGTACCGTCATGTGGATCATGCGCAATACCACCGTCGGCTAAACCTTTGCATCAAAGGCTACAAAAGCGGGGCGCAATGCCCCGCGTTCTAAGGACAACCCCGGGGCAACCAGGCGTGAGTGCAAAACCCTCTTCCGAACACAGGGCAGTCGATGTCCCGACCCAGGCGGCTGGCTACGTCAGCCGCAGTGCCAATCAGCCAGTGTTCGGCGTGCGTCGTCCGCTGTGGCGTTCCGATGACGACCAGCGCACATTGATGAGCCCGGTACACGACAAGCTGCGCACCAGTGTGCTGCAGCGAGACAACTACACCTGTCGGTTTTGCGCCTTCAAGTCTGCCAAGTTTCAGGAAATTCACGCGCTGGACGGGAATCCGGAGAACTGTACTAAGGAGAACCTGATCACAGCCTGCAATCTGTGCCGACAGGTTCATCACCTGGGTGCCTGCGCCATGAATGGCACAGGCTTCTTTGTCGCCGTGCAGGAATTGACGCAGACGGAAATCAACAACATTGCCCGTGCCATCTATGTAGCTGAGTTGCTGGGCGATGACGAGACCAACGCGAAGCTGACCAGCCTGCTGGCTGCGTTCAGGTTTCGCGGCAGCGATACGCTCAAGCAAGTATTCGAAGGCGAGGTGATAACCGTCCTGGCGGTAGCAGAAACCTTGGCCAGCAAGACCTTGGTAAGCGACGAAGAATACACCAGGCGTGCCCAATGGCTGGCCCCACTGCGGCTCTTCCCCACGAAGCAGGCATTCAAACAGGGCCAGCTCGACTATTACGCGGCCAACAATCGCACCCTGTTTTCACCGGACAACTGGGCGGCTCAGGCCGACCTGCTCATGAAGAATTTCGTTTGATGCACCATTTCGCAGTACTGACCAGCTTCGCCGTTGAGACAGTCATCCAGGGAGAACAAGGACATGTTTAACAAACTCGAGGCGGTGATCCTGACGGTTCTGAGCCAGCTGAAGGCCGACGTGCAGGACTACTGCGACCTTGAAACCGTCGACGGCGGGCAAGCCATTGTCGCCAATGACGGGTCTCTAGCCTCGATCGTGCGCTTCAATGGAACCAAGAGCGTGCTTGGACGTGAGCAGTTCGAGCGCCTTGTTGGTTTGCTTGAGGCGTCCTTGGCTGTCTATTTCAAGGTGCGCGGTCATCATCTGCAGATTGTCTTCAGCCGTGACTTGGATGCGACTGCACCCTTGGAGCAGAACGCCCAGCAGCAGGCCGCGACGGCTGAACGACTCAGCTTGAATGTGCGGCACCTGATCAACGAAGGTGTGCGCAAGTACGCTCAGTATGTGTACGACGAAGAGTGCTACCTGGTGTTCTGGTCACGTCCTGCGCTGTTGGACCAGACCGAGCGAGTCATGGCGCGTGAAGCACTGAACGAATTCCGTGCTCAATCACAATGGCCTGCCACGGCGGACGCGCAGAACCTGCTACGGCCCATTTCGTATTTAAAGGATAGGCACCTGTCTTTCGTGACCAAGATCACGGAGGACCTGACCTCGCCTGAATTCGGCTGCTCCGCAGACGTGCTCGACGTCAGTGAGGCGATACGCGCCATCCGCGCCAAGGTCAATCCAGACATCACGCCTAGGACCTGGAAGCCTTATATTCCCGGCAATGGTATCCCGATGCGTTGGAAGACCAGCGGCCGGGCAGACGACATGTCGGAGTTCATGTACCCATCGCTGCCAAGCCAGATCATGGTCACCTCGGCCGAGATCGGCAATGGACAGCGCACAGGATTGTTACCCGACCCGACAAGCGTGCGCGTGGGGTCGCGGGTCTATGCACCGTTGATCATGTCGATCCCGCCGGCCGAACCGCAATATTTCAACACGTTGTTCAATAGCCTCAACCGTGCGGAAACGCAAGAGAACGGCGTCTCGCGAGCCCTGCCGTATTCGGTCTCGGTGATGTTGTCTTCAGATGGCATGAGCGTGCTGGCGTGGAAAAGCCTGTTCGCCCAGTTGCTTTCGATCACCTCCGAGCAAAATCGCAACATCAACCTGGCGACCAAAGAGTTGCGCGAGCGGGTGCGGGACGGCGAGTGCATGGTCAAGCTGCAGGTGGCGGCCATGACTTGGTCCAGTCCTGATGAACGAGGTATCAAGGAACTCGCTTTGCGCAAGTCCAAGCTGTGGCGCACGTTGGAGGCTTGGGGGCAGCCGGTGTTCATAGAACGCACTGGCAACCCGATGCAGGCTTTTCAATCGAACTGCCTGGGGCTTACCACCAAGCATCTGGGTACGCCCGCGGCAGCACCGCTTGGTGATGCCGTAGCCATGCTGCCGCTGACCCGCCCGGCTTCACCGTTCCAGGAAGGCTCGACCATCTATCGAAGCCTTGACGGCAAAATCCTCAAGTACCAGCGCTTTTCTTCCCAGCAGACCACATGGATCACACTGATTGCAGGCAAGCCGGGTTCCGGTAAGTCGGTGTTGATGAACAACAACCATTTCGAGTCGTGCTTGATGCCGGGCCTGACTGGCCTACCCTACATTGGCATCACTGATATCGGGATTTCGTCCTCTGGGTTCTGCGATCTGGTGCGTGACAACTTGCCACCGAGGCTGCATCACCTAGTGGTTTACAAGCGCTTGCAGAACGCCCGTAAGGATTGCATCAATCCGCTGGACACGCCGCTTGGCCAACGCTACCCGCTACCCAAGGACCGTGAGTTCAACAAGAACTTTCTTACCATTCTGGTTACCCCACCAGAACGAGAAAAACCCTATGAGGGGATGAGCAACTTCGTCGGCCGTATGGTTGATTTGGCGTACCGTCGCAAGGACGACAAGATTGAGCGAGCCAGCCCCGAAACTTACAAGCCCGGCCACAACGATGTTGTGGACGCAGCGGTTGCCCAGTTGGGGTACCGTATTTTGCCTGCCACTACGTATTGGGAACTGGTCGATGCCATGTTCGACGCAGGCATGGTGTATGAAGCCGAGGTGACGCAACGCTACGCCGTACCGACCTTGAACGACTTGGTAGCAGTGGCTTCGACGGAAGAGGTACGCGCTGAGTACGAGGGGTCTGGCGAAGTCGGGCGGAGTTTGGTGGATGCGTTCATTCTGGGCATTCGAGAGGCGGTGGGGGATTTCCCTGTATTTGCCGACCACACGCGCTTCGACGTCGGCAGCGCGCGGGTCGTTGCTCTCGACTTGCAGGACGTCGCTTTGCAGGGTTCGGCTTCGGCGAAGAAGCAGACGGCCCTGATGTACATGATCGCGCGTCAATGCTTCATGAAGAAAGTCGCGTTTTCCAAGGAAGATTTCCCGTTCTTCACTGAAAAATACTTGCCGTACTACGAGCGATTGGTCGCTGACCTGGTCGATGAATACAAAGTCATGTGCATGGACGAATTCCACAAGACCGGTGGTCATGTAGGTCTGCAGGAACAGATGCAGACCGATGGTCGTGAAGCCCGTAAGTGGAACATGGAGATCATCCTGGCTTCTCAGCTGATGGAGGATTTCGGCCCGCTCACCAAGATCGCCACGGCGACGTTCATCCTCGACTCAGGCACCAAAGAGACCCGCGATTGGCTGCGCAAGAACATCGGACTATCCGATACAGAGGAACATGCCTTGGTCAACTTCGTGCACGGCGCAAACAAGCATGGCTGTACGTTCCTGGCTCGCTTCGAAACCAAGAATGCCACGTATAGCCAGCTGTTCACCATGTCGGCAGGGCCCATGCGCCTTTGGGCACTGACCACCACGGCCGAAGACCGCAAGCTACGTACGATGCTGTATGAACACATGCCGCGCCCTGACGCGTTGGCCTTACTCGCACGACGTTTCCCGTCAGGGGGTTGCAAAGATATGGTCGAGCGGCTCAAACGTGAAACGTTCAAGGACGTCGAGTTTGTCGATGACGATATGGAGCAGTCCGTGATTGCGCGTATCGCCAAGGATCTGGTTGCCGACTACATCGGCGCCAGTGCATTCGAAGACGTCGTCTGAGGGGGTGACCGATGGCTCAGTACAAAGGCGCCTCCCGTCAGCATGAGGTCAGTAACAATCGCCGGCGCAAAGACACTCGTCTGGCAGGGCAGCGTTTTGCCGACTTCTTCCAATCTGCCGAAGGCGCAGTGTTCGGCACCTTCGCATTGCCTGTGCTGGCATTGATCCTGATCAAGGTGCCCTTCTCCGGAGAATTGCTGCTGCTTGTGCTTTGGGCCTTCAAGCGTAAGTTCGTGGACACAAAAAACCGAGTCTTCGACTTCCCTTATCGTGTACCCAAGCTGGCTGAGGTCAACGACGGCTCGTACAAAGGGAAGAAGAAGGGTGAAGGTGTCACCCTGTTCGGTAACGACCTTGAGACTAAGGAGCAGATATACGCCGCTGACAGTGACCTGCGTACTCATCAACTGGTGCTGGGGACTACGGGCTCTGGTAAGCCGCAGCCCGAGCACGCCAAGGTACTGACGCCTGGTGGATGGGTCCGCATGGGGCAGCTCAAGGTGGGAGACCTGGTCAGCACGCCTGATGGCCAGCAGGCGGCGGTCTTGCGCGTGATAGAGCAAGGGGTGCAACCGATATGGACCATTGCCACGCGAGATGGGCGTAAGGCGCAGGCGACCGGTGATCACCTCTGGCGAGTGCTCAGCCGTGAGCCTGATGGGACCGAGCAGGCCCATACCGTCACTACCGATGTCATTCGTACGCTGCTCGATCGCGGTGTTTCAGTGATGTTGCCCAAGGTTCGCAAGAAGCGCGGCAGTGCTCGCTTCGACGGTTGGGCGCCGGTCTGGAGGGTTAACGCAGCCGGCCAGGCGCCGTGTCGGTGCATCGAAATTGACCACCCTCACCACCTGTACGTTACCGATGACAACTTGGTGACTCACAACACTGAGTTGCTCTTGGGCATCGTCTTCAACGCGTTGGTGCAAAACACCGGTTTCATTTATGTAGACGGCAAAGGTGACCCCAAGCTGCAGAAAGAAATCTTCCGGCTTTCCCGTTACCTGGGGCGTGAAGACGATCTGTTGATCATCAATTTCATCACCTCCGGGCGTGACTTTGTCGAGAAGCAGGTCGATAAGGTCACCAATAACATGAACATGATGGGCAATACCTCATCGGGCATGTTAATCGAGCTGATCGTCTCGCTGATGGATGATTCCGGCGGTGGCGGCGACATGTGGAAAGGCCGAGCGATCATGTTCGTTGCCGCGCTTACCCGGCCGCTGACCTACCTGCGGGATAAGGGACACATCAACCTGTCGCCTGAGAAGTACCTGGAATACTTCGAGCTCAATGTCATCGAAGAGCTGGTATGGGAGCACGGGGGCAAGTATGGCGACATGTTCGATGTCATCGTCGCGCCTTTGCGTTCGTACCTGCTGACACTGCCTGGTTACCAAAAAGCCAAGTTCAAGAATCAGGAAACCAAGACCCTTGAGCAGCATGGCTACATCGTCATGCAGCTGGGACGGATCTTCAATGACCTGACATTCAACTATGGCCACATCTTCAAAACTCGGGTGGGCGATGTGGATTTCTACGACGTCGTCATCAATCGGCGCCTGCTCGTTGTGCTCCTTCCGGCTCTGGAGCGTGCGCCGGATAGTATGCGCATGCTTGGGAAGATGATAGTTGGCAGTATCAAGCAGATGATGGCAGGTTGCCTTGGCAACCGCGTTGAAGGGGTGGTTCGCGAAATCATCGACAGTCGACCCACCGGGTCGCAATTTCCGTTCTACACCATTCTGGACGAGTACGGCTATTACGCGGTCGTCGGCTTCGCGGTAGCACCGGCGCAGGCGCGCAGCCTAGGGTTCAGTGTGACGTTCGCGGCTCAGGATTTTTCGTCATTGAAAAAGTCCAGTGCCGAAGAAGCTGACGCTACATGGGAGAACACCAACATTCGGGCCGTCGGGCGTCTGACCTCCGGGACTGAGTCCGAAACCTGGCGGCGTGTTCAAGGCGCTGCGGCAGAATCTTCGCAGGCGATGCTGGGTAACTTCGAGCGATCATCGGGTGCTGTGAACGACAAGTTCCGCCAGTCGGACAGCATTGCCATCGAGCAGCGCAGCCGGTTGAACTACGACGATGTGGCGATGCAGGAAAATGGCGAGTTCACGTTTCTGATCGGTAAGAAATCACAGGGCGGCAAGACCGGAGGCGTGGCACTGATTCGGGGGCTGGGCTTCTACACGGCAGGCCCTGCTCCGAAAGAAATGCGCATCAATGATTTCATCCCGGTCGAGCCGCCAGAGCCGGCCGATCTGCCGCAGAATCGCCAGTCACGGCAAGCGTTGGTCGACAGCTTGAAAGACGGTTCCTTTGCCAAACGGGTCAACGATGTCGTCAAAGGTGACCCTGTGTTGGCGCGGATGCACAGCGCGTTCGAACACAACTACGTCAACCCTGACAGGCCCATACTGGGCCGCCTCGATACCTCTCTGGCTGTTACCGGTGCTTATCTGGCAGGCGCGTTGCGCAAGCGGCCACCGGCCACGGCTGCTCCGAGCGCACCGCCGTTGCCGTCCATCGAGGCCAGCATCATGGCTGTTGCAGATCGGTATGTCAGCGTTGAGAAAACCCCGGCGTTGAGTTCCTCAACCCCGGTTGCTGAACCAGCGCCAGCAGCGCTTACAGGCATCGAGCCGCAGCGTCTTATGGACATGCAAGTATTTGCTACAGGTAAGGCATTCCCATCGCTAGCCGAAAAGTGGGCTGCACAGGAGCGGGCCGAGCAAACCTGCGAAGCTGTACTGCAAGAGACGACCTATGCCGTGGCGTATCCTCCTGCTAAGCAGGATGTCGAAAACATCCGAAAGCGCATTAGCCAAATCAAAGTTGGATGCCGCCAGATGGATGGTGATCAGAAGCAAGAATGACTTGTGTTATAAATTGACGACGATATTTATCTAACAGATAATCATAAAACAGAATTCAAGCATCTACGGTGAAACGCATGGGGTTGTTCAGCTCAGGGAAGAAAGCAGCAAAGTTCGCGTTTGTGACCATGCCAATGGCGGCATTGGGCGTGAATCAGCTGCGCATGGGCAACCAGCACATCAAAGCGCTTTGGCGCTCGAATTTCAGCCCGGCCTGCCCCGAATGCGAACGCGGCGTATTGCTCAAGGCAGACGATGATCAGCAGGACTTGGATCAGCAGCGCGACGGCGGTATTCGGGTGCTGCACACCTGGACCTGCAATAGTTGCCAATTCGTTCTGCTCGAAGAAGACGACATGCGTAAAGTGCGTGAACACGCAGCGCATTATCGCAACGAGCGGGTCAGGGAACGACTCACCACCACCGAACGCCATGAAATCGACCGTATTGCCCGCAGTCATCGCCTGCATTCACGGGCATTCTTCGTAGCTAGCCTATTTGCCATTCTCGGCTTCATTTACATGTTGGCCACCGGCGCAGGTGTGCTGATAGCCCTCAACTGGCTTTCCATCGGTTTCGCCCTGTGGGTGTTCGGCATGAAGAAGTCTTACCGCAGTTGGCAGGTCGCGACAGGCCAGTTGTTCGTCGAAGGTGCGTTCTGGTTCTGGTTCCAGCATCAGCGATGGATCATCTGACATGAAAAAATGCTGGTTTTGCCTTATTGGGGCTCTTGCCTCGCCATGGCCTGTCGTGACCATGGCGCAAGACTTCTACGCTGTGCGCCCGGCCGACATCGACTGCGTGGTGCAAGCGGCGCAGCGTCAGGGGGTGCCGGCCAACGTGTTGCTGGCCATATCCAGCAAGGAAAGTGGCAAAAACGGTCAAAGCGTAGCCAACCACAATGGCACTTTCGATCTAGGTCATTTCCAGATCAATACTACCCACTGGGGGCCAAAAGGCGTGTTCGCAGCCTATCCGACCATTACCAAATCCGATGTTGCCTGGCGGGGATGTTACAACGCCGAGTTGGCCGCCTGGTTGCTGCGCCAGAAACTGGAAGAAAACAATGGCCAGGATTTCTGGACACGAGTTGCCAATTACCACTCCAGAACGCGCAAATTTAACGACATCTACAAGAAAGACCTGATCCCACTCGCGATCAAGTGGGGCAAATACCTTGAACGAAAGCAGCAGCACCAATACGTGGTGAGCTACCAGTAAGGCCTGTTGCAGCGAGCGCCTGTCCCTTGGACGGTAGCTCCGCCAAGTCGGCCAGAATGACAACTTCAGGAGTTTTTACATGAAAGGAATGCTCATGGGCGCCCGTCGCTACAAAGCGGGTGGTCTGCTGCTAGCACTGGCGGCGTTAGGTGGGTGTGCCAGTTCGGCAAAGCCTACCACTGAGGACACCGAGGCATTTGCCAGTCGGATCATCGCGGACAAAGTGGCGGTCGCGGTCAACTCCCAGCATGATTACGTTTCCCGGCTCAAGGCCGATCGTGTACAGGCTGCATCCCGGCAGGCCGCCGTGGATACCGATCAGGTGGATATCGACTTCATTGGCCAACCTCAGGAGTTGTTGCAGACCTTTGCTCGTCGTTATGGGTATGCCTACGTGGAAAGTGGCAAGCGCGTGGACCTCAAGCCCATCAATGTATGGGTGCGCAAAGCCACGCCAATCAACGTACTACGCGATGTCGGAAAGCAGATAGACACCGGCGCCGATGTGGTGCTCGACAAGGGCACCAACACCTTGCGCCTGATCTACAGGCCTGTGCCATTGGCGATGGGAAGGAGCTGATCATGGCCATGGACATGCCCCCCATGACGCTCCAAGACGCCGAGCGTCTTTACGAAAAGCCTGCCTATGTGCAGCAGCAAAGTGAGAGCGATGATGCGCGTTCGGCTGTAGAGGCCCTGCGCGACCAGAAAAACCAGGCATCCGCAGCACGGGGCGAAGCCATTCTCGATGCGGCCCTGCAGGTGGGCGTCAAAGCCGGCCTGGCCTGGCAACTGACCAATATCAACAACGCCTTGAAGCTGCGCGAACGTGAGTTCGATACGGTCTATGATTTCAGCACTTTGATGATCCAGGATCGCGTGGTGCCACCGGTGATCACCGAGGCGCGCCACCTTTACAACCAAGATGGCGATTACACTTTGCGCCTGTCGGGTGCTGCTTACAAGATCGAATCCCAAGCGCGTTTCTCATCCGTGCCTCCCAGCTGGCGCGAGTACCTTAGCTTCCCGCTGCCCAGTTTCGACCGTACCGCGTTGGTATCGGCCCTTGTGCCGCGTAATGATGAAGAAGAGCGCGTGTGGAAGCTGGCGGTACGTGATGGTTGGAAGCAGGGCGTGGAGCAGGCCAATCTGATGTTGACCTACGGTTTTGATCGAATGAACCGTGATATCGAAGGTATGCGCCGTTTCAGTGAGTTTGCCCGGCATGGCCAAGTGACCCTTCCGATCATCTCCGGTGCGGCCATTCCAGTGACCAAGGATGGACGGAGTATGGCCGTTGACGAGACGCTGCTGCGCATCACAGCTCTGCCAGAGTTCAACGACAACATGAACGTCTGGCGCAGTTCGATTTCTTCTTCCACCACTGCTGATCCGGTGCGCCGTAGCGCGATACCGCCAGCATCGGCGACCCAGGCACCGGTCAAAACATTCGCCGTGCCCAGCAATGCTGCCGCACAGGCGCCGTCCCCATGAAGCAATACTTCCATGAAGATGTGACCACTCTGGAGCCAGGCGCCTTGATCGAGCGTCTGGAGCGGCGCACTACTTACGAAGATCCCTTTCGATTCGATCGCGCTGACCAGTTCAAAGCCATGATGCTGGAAACCCTGAGCCACGGCGTGAGCGATGTGTTCATCCAGCCAGCACTACCCGTAGTCGTGAAGAAGTACGGACGGCTGTACTCGGTGACTCGACGAGCGCTGGACATCGGGGAAGTCAACGAGCTGCTGAAAATGGCTGCCAACCGGGACACAGCCACCACCGATATCGTCTCCGGAACTGCGGTCAATGAACGCTACGAGCTATTCGATCCTGAGCGCAAGGATGCCCGTGGCGCGCGTTTGCGCTATGCCTATCGGGTAAATGCCTCGCCCATCGCTTGTCACGGTGACACTTCATGTCAGATCGTCATCCGGGCCATCCCTGACGACCCTCCGCGCATCGAGGACGTAGGTTTGAGCGAAGACATCGTGCACATGGCCACACCGCGCGACGGCATTGTGTACGTGGCGGGTGCCACTGGGCACGGCAAGACTACTACTTTCGCTGCCATTAACCGCTTCATTCTGGAAAACGACACCCCGATCAAAGGCAACTTGATCAGCCACGAAGAGCCGATCGAGTTCACCTACGACAAGATCCAGAGCAAGCACTCCATTTTTGTGCAGTCTCAGATTCCTACACATTTCAAGGATTTCTACCGGGCCAACCGTGAAGCCATGCGTCGAGCACCCGGATTGTGTGTGATCGGCGAACTGCGTGACCAAGAAACCATTCGCGCGGCAGTGGAGTTATCCCTGACCGGTCACCCAGTGTTTGGCACGGTCCATGCCAAGGATGTAGCGGCTATCATGCGTCGGATGATTTCACGGTTTCCCGAGCAGGAGCGGGCAACTGCGATCTATGACCTGGTGGACACCAGTCGTTTCATGATGGCGCAGAAACTTGTGCCCACCGTTGATGGCAAGCGTACCGCCGCTCGGTCATGGCTCAAGTTTACCGAACAAGTGCGCGACACGTTGATGGACTTGACGGACATGGGGCGAGTTACCCAGCGCGTGGCGGAATTTGTGCGTGAGCAAGGGCATACCTTTGCGGCTGAAGCCGACCGGCTCTTGGCAGCGGGACTGATTAACGAGCACACCGCGCGTGACCTGCGCCACGGATGAGTGACTTGGGCAACTGAATCTTGGAGTCGTTATGGCTAAAGGCCGCTATCACTGGAGCAGAAGCGCTCCGCCCGCTCGTTTTTTTGTCATCAATGCCAGCGCCGCGCTGCCTTGGTTGCTGCTGTTGCTGGTGCCAGCCTTCTGGAAATTCCTGCTGCCGCTGGCACTGTTGAAGACCTTCTCGCTTGTGTATATCGAGGTCGTCAAGAAAATGACCGTTGGTGCGGTATGTCGCCAGCTTGGCGTGTTCATGGTGGGGCGCGTGCGAACTACCCACAGCCTGCTCAGAGAGCTGATCAGGTAACAAGCCGATAGGATCCTCGGATTGATCGACCCTAGCCACAGGAGGCTTGGATGAAACAGCAAGGAGGTGGGCAGCGTAGCTTCACCTGGGATGATCCGGCCATTCTTTTGGGCGTCATGGTGGTCCTTTATGGGGGCGGCTGGGGTGCTTGGTATTTTGCCCACGACAAGATATCCAGCGCCTACGCCTATATCCGTTATGTAGAGCTTTGGATCCCAAGTGTCCTGGGTGAATTGACGTCGGTGCCTGGGTTTTCATCGATCGCCCAATGGGTTGCACACCTCTGTGCGCCCAGTGGCTTGATCGGCACCTGCCAGCGCAATTTCGCTACCGTGGCCTGGAGCGAGATCACATCTTCATCGCTCTACATCAACGGATTTTGGTTATTGGTGATCAGCGTGCTGTCGGTGCGGATGTTCTTGCGGGTCAACAAGTCGCACCCGAAGCTCAAGTTCAGCCGTACCCACAACATCAAAAGTTTTGTGCAAGAGAACAAGGCGCAGTATCCGCATCTGCGAATGTTTGCCGAACTCGACCTTATCTCGCAACCGCTTGATCATCCCGTATTCGGCATGTCGCAAACCTCACGGCAGTTTGCCTATAAGCACCTACTGATCAGCGGGTGGAAGCACCAGGCTGATCGTAGTTGGGTACCGACCCTGGACCGCGATAAAGCCTACGAGGTTATGCGCCGTCAACTGGGACAGCATTGGACGCGTGTGGCGAATCTAAGCCCTGCCGAGACGCTGCTGATCGCGATTGCCCTACCAAGGGTGGTTGCTACGGACACTTCGCTCGACGACAACGCCTACAGAGCTGCTATGGCTGACAGCGAACGCATGATTGCCTGGTGCTGGGCTCAATTCTCGCCGCCACCGGGGCCATCTGGCAAAACGAAGTCGACTAGCGAACCCTATGCCTGGCTGAAGCCGGATCTGTTGCTTGATGAACCACGTGCAGTGATCCAGAAGTACATCAAGCACCCTAACGCCCGTGCGATTCTGCACGCGCATGCGTTTGTCAGGACCATCCTGTTTGCCATGTTCTTCCAGGCGCGTCGCCTGGGTGTATTGCCACCTGCCGAAATGCGTTGGCTACGCTTCTTCGACAGGGATATGTGGTACGCCCTTCAAACTATTGGGCGTCAGGCCAGCTTCCCAGAAGCGCCTGGTATCCTGTCGCATTTCCTTTATGAGTGCAAAGCGGGGGTATCCCTGGCAGAGCCTCAGCTGGATAAGGCAGTCAATGGGCTTGAGCAGGCAATGGATGCGTACCGATATACCGAGGCCGACAAAAAACGCTATGAGGCGCTCGCATCGCATGCACCTACCGCGGATCAAAACGTGAACGTTTAATAAACACCATAGCCAAGATTGCTAAAGGCCATCACTCAGGATGGCCTTTATTTATTTTTTAGTGTGTTTTTATAGTTTTTTGTTAGAATACGGTCGTATTGGATTATTAATAAGGACATTGAAAGATGATCGGTATGACTGTCAGGGCCACGATGGCAATGCTCATGTTTGCGAGCGTGGGTGACGCCGCCGGCGCTGCGCCGCAGCAATCGGAGGATCTGTCTGCTTTCATCACCGGTCAGATCAATGCGCCGGTCGCGCAGCAGGAGCTCAGCGACCTAACTGCGCAGAGGGTATCTCGCTACGGGCGCATAGTGAGTGCCCGCCCAGTTGGGCTAGGTGGGTTGACGGCATGGACCGTCGAAAAAAACGGCCACCAGGTCGTGTTGTTCAGTACGCCGGACTCGGCAGTATTGTTCACCGGCGTGGCTTGGAATGCTGAGACAGGTGCGAACATTTCCGATGCCTTCCTGCCTGGGGCGATTGCTGCCAAAACAACCCAGCCTGCGCAAGCAGTGTCACCGCCGCCGCCGGTTGCAGGCGCCGCTCCAGAAAGCCCCACCCAGCCTTTGATGTCACCCGTTGACGAGTCAATAGTGCGCGAAGCTGCAGCTATGGATGGTACTTACAAGGGCGAGATTCCCGTGTCCATGAAGACAGTGGACTCGCTTGCGGGTGTGAAGGAGGGTAAAGGCGGCATTGGCGACACGGTCTATATCATCATCGACCCCCGTTGCCCCTATTGCCGTGAAACGTACAACCTGACGCGGGCCTATACCGCAAAAGGACATACCATCAAGTGGATTCCCTCTGCAGCATTGGGTAACCCCAGCGATGGCGTCCCTTTGGCCGCTACAATCCTGCAGTCGAAGGATCAGCAGACGCTTGCGCGAGTATTAGGCAAGCACGAGCCCATTCGCACCAAGCCCTCACAAGAAACCGTCGAACAATTGAGCACAAATCTTGCCTTTCTGTTCGCCGCCTTTGAAAACAACGGCAAAGACCAAGCAGGCGTGCCAGCCGCCTTCTTCATCGATCACCGTACCGGCCAGCCAAGGATGATGACAGGGCTTTCCCAGGCCGTCGTACTTGAAGACATCTTCGGGAAACTTTAAGGAGCAAAGCGGATGACAACCAAGGCCCCCCACTTCGAATTCGATCCGAGCTTGCGTATCTTCGGCGCTGCCGATGATCTTTGGGTGGTTTTCGACAGCCAGAGCCCCAATGATGCACTGCGTGCAACTCGCTCGGTACGGCTGCCACGTGTATTCGAGCAACTGTCGCTTTTGGTCGAAGGCTTTGACACCGTTGATGACGACGGTCATCGTCGCATTGTACCGGGTACGACAAGCCTTGAAATACGCTTCGTTGACGGCAGTGTGCAGGTTCATGAGCTGGCCCAGTTGCAGCTTGTGTTCCACGCTGAGGCAGACCGTAAAGGGGCGTTGAATCACATTGACCCCGCCTTGGTCGGCTATAACGTTCGACAGGCATTGTCCGAGCGCCTGAATGAAGCGCTGATCGACCATTTTCAGCAGGGGGCTGTGCCAGTCCTGCCAGCGGATGTGTCTGCAATGGCCGCCTTGCCGGTCGGTGCTGCGCATTATCCTACGGCTGCGCCTTTACCTTCACGTCAAGCGCTGCGCGAACAAGCTTCCAGCGAGGCGCGCAGGCAGGAGCGCTCCCGTCGCCGTAAAACGATTTTGGCCTGGGTTGTTCCCCCGATATTGGTGATCGGTGTTTTAGCAACACTTTCGCATCTTGCTTCCACCCAGTCACCGATTGAAAATGCAGTGGCGCAACACATGGCGAATGACCCTGAGTCGATCAAGGCGCAAGTGGAGCTGACCAAGCAGACACTTCAGTCGATGGGCCTGGACCCAGGGCAGGGTGGTGATCTTGGCTGCCTGGCGCCGCAATGACACCAGGGTGCGATAGATGCTCGCGAAGGTCGGCGTATTCCGCTGCACTGCGGTTGGTGAGTTTGACCGCTGCCTGATTTTGCCGGGTCACATTCGTCCGGCGGTTGCCGCAGGAGGTTCTTTTCCAGGGTTGGATACAACAGGCAAGCCAAACCTGCCTGGGCGGACGCCGTTACTCTGGCCGAGTTGTGGGAGGCCGCCAACCAACACCTGTTGATTATTTTGGATTGAAAAACCTTAGGTACGTATATGCGACCAGCGAATGAAATCAAAGATGGGGCAAAATTGCTGTCCCTCGCCCAAGGCCTGAGGTCGCTGCTGGTCCCGTCGCCAGATGTTCTAGCAGACACGGTCAAAGAGTTGTACCCGCTGGTCAACCTCTCAGACAAGGTCTTGCCATTGAAGTCGTACTTCAACATGGTTCAGGACATCCAGAGGACCAAGCATACCCATGCTGCCATGCGCGCCGATGGCGAAGCATTCAGCCGCGATGCCGTACAGCAGGCGGTGCTGCGCAAGTTGTGTACCGAAGATATTTTTATGGTGGCGTGTTCTTTTCTCGAGGTCGAAATTGCCAAGCAAGGCTCTGTTTACTACCTGAGTGGTGAATCCCCCGATTTCAAGGAAACCAAGAAAAATCGCAACCCGCTCGACCTCGCAGACGAGGTGGTTCTAAAGAACCTGTCCAGTGGCCTGGCGCGTCCTGATACAGATCGTGGGGCAGTCGAGCGAGGGCAGATTGACAGCGGTTTCAACCACTTGGTCAGGCTGAATCAGTTGCACAATCTGATGCTTGAGTCAGTTCGCCTCATGAAGGCTGACGAACGACTGACAAAAGTGGATATTCGAAAGAAGTTCCACATTTCACATACCGACTACGAGCGCATGATGTCGATGGCGCGGCGCTCTGGGTTGATTTCGTTCCGCAATCGCAAGAAAGATCCGTCCAATGCCTATACCTTGCGTAACGACAACCATGAGCGGGTGTCTGAGCATGCGAAGCACTTTGGCCATACGCCACAGAAAATGCTCAACAAGATTCTCGATGATTTCTTCGGGATGCTTGAAAAACGCAAGAAACACGAGGGATGATGCCAATGGCAAATGAAGGCCATCAGGACAGAAGAGGCGGCGTTGCACCGAGCGATCACGCGCGCGTGGCTCGGGCTGCCAGGCAGTTGGTTGGCTACGCCAACCTGTTGCGATGGGCTGCCAACTTTCAGCGCGAAGAACTACAGCGCCATCCCGAGCATGCGCAGGTCATGCTCCTCTCACCCATGCAAAGTGGGCGTTTTAGCTTTGCCGTAGAAAGCGAAACGCTCTATGTAGGTGTACAGCCCTTCGAGGCTGCGTGGGCTGCACTCATACCTTTCAGTGGGGCCACTGTGTCTGACCGCCTCTACTTGATGGCTGATGGGGTGAGCTTCATGGATTCCCACATGCCGCCTCTGTCTCTTGGGCTGTTCGTAGACGAGGTTAGCAAGCGCACGTCCATGGCTGAAGCGAAATTCGTACAGTTCATACAGGTCACGGTGACTGAGGGTTACGTGGCCACTGTAGGTGATGCTTGCGGCGACCCGATTCCCATGCGGCAGGGAGAGGTCATAACCCAATTGCATGAAACCCGCCAGGCAAAAGCCAAGCAGCAGGACATGGGGCGCTTTTTCTAAGTTTGCCCAATCCGACTTCCAACGTAAGGATGCGCGCATGATCAAATGCAAGCTCATTCTGCCAGTGCTGGCCGCGGTGGCCATGGCAGGTTGTGTAACCACGGAGCAAATGCCTGACGGCACTACCAAAATTCGCTTCTCAGACGAAGCGGTCAGCTCGCTGACCTCAATGATGCCGACAGGCGTCGTCAATGGGATGGCGGGTGGTGCCGGAACTGGAGGGCTGGATCTCATCCCCACCATGAATCATGACACAGGTGAGTTTCTGTATCTTGGCGGCAGGTTCGATTACGAATGCACAGCCGCGTTACTCTACAGCGCCAAATCAGGTGCGCCGCTCAATGCAACCATCAATAACACATGCAGGCAGCAGTATCTGATCAGGCAACAAGAAAACAAACTGGCCGGTAAGCCCTACGACCATGCGGCGCCGGCCTTTAGCGGCGGCAGTGCTGATCAGGCTTACTGGGCTTCGCTGTCGGGTCGGCTAATCAGCCAGCTAGCGGCGCAAGATCAATTCAAAACGCGGTTCGCCAGCATTCCCCGTTATGACAACACCGGCAAACTATTCATTACCGTAGGGTTCTTGGGCAGAGGCAAAGGTGACGGTTATTCGCTGGTGACCAACCCTCAACGTACACCCGTTGCCTTCAGTGACCCGGCAGCCGAAGCACAAGTACGTTCCAGGGCATCCAGGCTAAAAACGGATCTTGGTGAATCGACTCGATGCGACGTAGTACTGGCTACCAAACGAGCTATAGACAAGGGGCCCAAGCCGGCAGGGATCAACGCATCAGATTACGCACGGTATGAAGTGCAATTCACAGTTGCTTCGATGCGTTGCAAGAACAAGCTCTATGAGCTCAAAGGCTCATCCACTCAATAAGGCACTGAAGCCGCTACAGACTCATGACTATGACACCAGTCGGCAAGGCGGCTCCCTGGCGGGGTAGGTCAGGGTGCTGCGTTCCACGTATCGTCTGCGGCGACCGTCGCTTCGTCGATCCCAGAGCGGTGTGCCTCTGCAGTGTTGAGCCACTCCTGGCTAGGGCTGGCTTGTTGAGCCATTTCGGATGCGAACTCCCTCCGCAGGATAGCTTCCTTGACGACATTCACCAGCTCTGGGCCTGCGGCACCGTACTCCCCCAGCAGCGTGCGCGAAGCCTCTGGCGGTAGCTGGTTGATGGCTTGGCGCAGGTCCTGGCCGTAAGCGGCGAGCACAGGTTGTTTGTCAAGTACGACCTCGGCTGACTGGGAAGGGAATACGGCGGCAGTGAAGCTATGGAAGTCTTGTGCGGTCGGCATGATGTTGGCCCTTACATGCTGTAGTCGTCGAGCCCCTCGCTGCGCGGCAGGGCTCGGTGGTTGTAGCGTGCAAATGTTTTGTCCAGATCGGCAGCCAGATAAGCCTGCTCGCTGTCGTGCAACGCCCGATGCATGAAATCGGCGTCCGAGGTCACTGCAATAACCTGTTCGCGCAGGATTTCGAGCAGCCCTTGACGATCTGCCCTCGAGCCAGGGACATGGTCAATAGCTTCCATCACGTTAAGCAGCGAACGACGCAGCGCGCCCTCGGCAGCACTTTTTTCAGCCGGAGCGGCCATGTCGTAATGCATGACGCCAATGACAGCGCGGTGGATAGCGGTAAAGGATTTGACCTCGGCTGTACGGCTCTGCATTACCTTGTCAGTGTGAAGGGTGTGTGGGGGCGTATTGCGAAGCCAGGCAGCTTCCTGCTCACCCAGCGTGTCGATGGTGTGCCGTACTTTCTGACCGTCGGGCCCATCGGCCAGCGCCGCTAGTGCCACATGCTCAAACGTTATGGCTGAATTGCCTGAAGCCTTGATGGCTTGCTGCTGCATTAGCCTGGCGCCAATCACAAATCGGCTCGCATCGCGTATTGATAGCTGCATCTGTGTCCGTCGTTTCTCACAGGGCATGAAATGCCTAGGTAGGTGCTTGTGTAAAGCTGGTGGGGTGATGGGTTACCCGACACGCCTGACCATAGCATTTCTACTCTTTTATTTCTTCTGATCTAAGCATGCTAAACGCGATTTTTTTGTAATTTTTGATATCCCTATTCAGCTAGGAAAATTAACCAGATTCGCTAGGGTTGAGTATGCTTTAAATTCTAGGGTAGCCCCGGTTTCAAAGGGTAGTAAGACGATTCTCGACAGCGGTTAGCTGTACGCCCAGGAAGGGGTGTTGAAGAAAAAAACAGCCGCCGATTCTGAAAAAATACCGTGAACTCCTGAGATCTTCGGTTCGGCTGATAATGGAGGATGTTGCTTATTTTTATGATTATGCGAAACAAAGAGATCAATTAAAGATTTTTTTTGGCAATTTAATGCAGCATTTGAGATTTTTCTGAGTTATTCAGTTTCCATTAGCAATGTCCGCAGATCTCGAGATTTGTGAGGTTCATCACACTTTTGGTTTGTTAGTTTTCTCTGATAACAAAATTTTGATCATTAGCTGATTTCTGGTTTAACATGAGCACATCTTAGCTATCTGCTGGACATGGCTCGTATATGGCGCCATGGCTTCAACCACCCCTGCCCACGCACCTGCGTAGGCGGCGGTGGTCGCTCAGGGACGACGGAGCATCCAAAGGAAATTCGTCGCGAACGTTCTCGATCAATCGTGCGCACTTCGATTCAGGTAGGTATTCACCATGGCCCAGATGCCGTTTTCTCCATGCAGCGATGCAAGCAATTGCACCGACCAATCGGTCCACATGCTTGGAAGGATTTTCGGGCCTGTCATCGACTCGCTGGTCAAAGGGATTGACCCCAACACCGTCGATGCAGGGAATAACATCCTTGCGACCATGTTCAGTTTCTTCAATAGCGGCATCCTTATCATCGGTTCGCTGATCGTCTCCTACGTGGCGGTCATGGGCGTGACCAATACGGCGAACGATGGTGAGGCCATGGGCAGGAGCTGGTCGTCCCTGTGGACCCCTGTTCGGATCGTCGTGGGTGGGGCCGTGTTGTTGCCAACCACGAGCGGCTTTTCCTTCATTCAGCTGATTGTGCTGATGTTTTCGCTGTGGGGCGTCGGGTTTGCCAATGGCACCTACAAGGCTGGGATGGCCATGGGCATATTGTCTCCTGACGGTTTGGTCGCAGGCGTTAATGCACCCGGTAATTTCTACGGGCTG
Source organism: uncultured Pseudomonas sp. (assembly GCA_963529135.1). Classification (GTDB taxonomy): domain Bacteria; phylum Pseudomonadota; class Gammaproteobacteria; order Pseudomonadales; family Pseudomonadaceae; genus Aquipseudomonas. The sequence goes on from CAURYQ010000003.1 coordinate 66,047, forward strand.
AGGGATTTCGCCCGGCAGTACGCGAGCGCAGCGTACTGCGCAAGAGCCGCCACGTACGTATACAGCGGGGCTAATGTAACGCCCGTGTCTACCGGTGGTGCCCCCGTGCCTGACAAGACGATGGTGGTCGACGGCCGAAGGGAGCAGACGTTTTTCCTGAAAGATCGGAATGAAGCGAGCAACCTGGCCGGCGGCTCTGCTATCTGTGGCACCGTCAAACTCTCATCCTACTCGCCGCAACCAGCCGAAGAAGCGATACCGCAGGCGCTTGAGCAGCTGCGCGCTACTGTGCAAGGCAAAAAGGTGGAGATGGCGCTTCTACTCATGGCGGACATCAGAACCTGGGTTGGGAGCTGGCCATTCACGGTGAATGATCCCGGTTGGGAAAATGTTGACTCCAATCGCCTCAACGAGATCGTCAAGGCGCGGGAAGCTCAGTTGGCTTCGCAGCTGGCCGCCGAGGTCACCAACCAGCAGGGTGGAGTCGAAAATGGCCTTGAGGCCTTCATAAAGACACTGACCGACGACGGCTGGGCTGCCGCAGGGGGCTGGTTCCAGCGAGTAGGGATGGTTCGCAGTCAAATCGCGGGTGTGCTAGCCGATCCTGTAGGCTCGGTCGGCGCTCCCTCGTTAGGGGGGCTGCCCGCTGACGCGCGCGCCTCACTGTTGACCAACAGTGTCACTACTGTTGCTGAAGCGATCAATGCCAAGGCTGAGGAACGTACAAGCAGTACGCAATCGAGAGCCACCAAGGCCGAGGACATTGCCAGCCTGATTCCCAAGGACCCAAAGAGCGATATCAACCTCAGCTCGTTGCGTACGGACATGGACGCCAAGATGTCCTCATTCGTCAACGGGGTGATGCTAAACGTGGTGGAAATCGCTACTGGAGCGGGCAGTAACGGCCAGACCCCGCTTTGCGGGACGGCGGGGCAGATGGGGGGATCGCTTAACCGCATGAAATGCGTGGGCGACTACCTGACCGTGGCCCGGGCAGGCATTCTAGTAGCGGATGTGGCCATCAAGACCGCAGGTACTGCAATACGAGTAATTGCCGGTACGCTGTCGTCGGTCAAAGGTTTGGGTAATGGGCTTGATCTGGACAAGATCGTCACACCCTTGTGGGACTGGGTACTGGAGGTGCCGGTCAAACAGTTGGCGCTCATGGCGACCTACATGGAGCCGTTGGCTTTCTATTTCGGGGTCTTCCTGCCGAGCCTGCCTTATACCCTGTTCATGATCGTATTCGTCGGCTGGGTACTTGCCGTGTTGCAGTCGATCATCGCTGCCCCGTTATGGGCAGTAATGCACATGACGCCTGACCGTACCTTCGTAGGCTCGCAGACTCAGGGCTACTTGCTACTGCTGTCTCTGTTCGCACGGCCGGCCCTTGCCATCCTTGGCCTATTCGCTGCTGTTCTGGTATCCGACCCGGTGATCGACTACATCGCCAAAGGGTTCTTCGCAATGCGTGGGGCTGTTGTCACGTCGTCCGGCAACGTAGGAGCTATCTCGGATTTCCTGACGTTTGCCTGGTGGTTCATGGTCTTCGGCTTGACGCTGCTACCGGTGCTTTACATGACCTTCGGCTTGCCGCAGACGCTACCCGATACAGTGCTTACCTGGATAGGTGGTGGCCTGCAGAGCATGGGTGAAACCAGTGCCGTAGGTGACATGCGCGGTGGCATGGCCCGCGTTGGCTCAAGCGTGCAGGGCTCCAGCACCGGTATGCGCTTGGGAGGTGGTAATGCACAAGGCAAGCTCAGTGGGCCCAATGGCGGGCCGCCAGATGGTCCACAGGGCGGTGGCCCGGGTGGCGGCGGCGGAGGTATCGGCGGTGCTGGGTCCAGTGGTGGCGGACGTCCAGCGCTTCTCAATGCCAACAACCAGGGCGTGGGTGGAGATGGTCAGGATTCGGGCAGTGGCGGCGGTGGGGCCGCCGGACAGGATGCGGCACAGGCCAACCGTACCTTTGGTGAGAAGGTGTCAGATGCTGCCGGCGTTGGGCTGGGACGAGCCATTACCGGCACTGCCGGTGCTACGGGCCGGGCCATGCGTGGCGCCGGCGGTGCTGCCTTGTCAGCCGGTCGCGCGGGAATCGAGTCATTCCGCAGTCCAGATGGTGGCTCCTCCGCAGCCCGTGTTCGCAGCGGACTCAAGGCAGGGGCATTGGCTGCGGGTGCTGGATTGGCTGGAGCAGCGAGCCGGGCCGGCGCCGATTACAAACAAGCCTTCTCAACCGCAGGTGCAGAAGGAAAGGCCGCGTTCAACGAAGGCAGCGACGCACGGATCAAGGCTTATAAAGAGTCGCTTGCAGGCGGTTCGGCACCTGCCGGTAGCGAAGCGGGTGGTGAACCCGTTGGAGGTGATACCGGGCGGTCAGGCACGGACGTGGCGGGCCAGGGCTTCGAGCAATCAGCCAGCCCAGCCGGTTCGGCACCTGCCGGTAGCGAAATGGATGGTGAGCCCGCTGGGATTGATGCCGGGCGTTCAGGCATGGGCGGGGCGGGTCAGGGCTTCGAGCAATCAGCCAGCCCAGTCGGCTCGGCGCAGGCAGGCAGTGGATCTTCCGTGCCGGGCAGCACCACCTCGGGCGTTGGGGGCGCAGGCCAAGCGTTCAGCGAGGCGTCAAGCCCTGCGGGTGCCGCGCCCGGCAGCAGTGCTGATACATCTACGGGTAGTGATGAACGTGCTGGCGGTGGTCAAAACAGCGCGAGTCGCCCAGCGGCACGCACAGGTGATCCCTATGCAACCGACCGTTCGACGGTAGGTAATCAGGACGATAAATGAGGCTCGCCAGCTTACGCCGTCTCGGGCTGTCGGAATTTTCCCAACACCTAACGGTCTTGGACGATGGCATACAGAGGTTTATGCCATATGTCATTCGGCTCCTTTCGCTTTCAGCGGAGATTACCCATGGTTGACGACCCACTTGAAGACCAGCTAAGGCGATTGCTGACTGGCCTGGCTGACCAGGCTATCGTCCGTGGCGAGCCCTTCATCTACGATGGTGGCGAGCTGTATGCCGATGATGTCGCAGACATAACGCTAACCTCCGTGCTATGCCTGGCGCAGGCACTTTCGCGACGGACCGGTTTGGGTGGTTTTGGCTACCGGTTCCACGTGGCGGCGCCGGCCAATCCGATCTTCCCCATTCATATGAGCGCCCCGCAAGAGCCGCCTGACTTTTTCCAAATCGCACCGTTCGTAGCTGCGGTTTTCCATGCAGACGTGCTTGATGCCCGGCACGACCTAACCGTGCTCTACCGTGCGGCCGAGCTGGCGATACACCAGCAGGCCTGAGCCGGGTAAGTGCCATGGCTCAAAGTGGGTGAAGCGGACAAGGTTCACATCCAGTGCCGCGACACCCTTGATGTCCGACCAGGAGTTGCCCATGCAAGACGACTACTACACAGACGAACAGCCCGCCGGTGCCGAAGACCTGCCGCCAGGAGTGCTGCCGCCCATGCCGGGATACACCCACGCTGATCTACTGGCAATTGCCGAGGAACGGGTGCTTGCGTTGCTCGAAGCACAGTCTATTGATCCCGGTTTGATTCGTGAGACCTTGATCGCGCTGGCCACCCAGCTGTACGCGGCGCTTGAAAGTGAGGCCTTGGAGTACAAGATATCCACATGCCATCAACAGCCCTGCAATGAGGCGCTCCATGCCAGCAACATCACCAATCTGGCTGAGAAGGCAGGCGCCCTAGCGGTCAACGCCGCTGCAGACTCACTGGATGGATCACCGATCCTGCGCCTAGGCAAACCTTTCTACGTGAGTTTCATAGATCAGGCCGGTAATGCGCTGCTTGAGCACGTTCTCAAACTGCGCAAAATTTGATCGCAAGCGGATCATAGGGACATGACATGAGCGGTTCATTGCACATCACCATCTATCTCGACGGCACGCGAAACAACAAGGACAATGACGGGCCGCAGGGTACCCACACCAACGTAGCGCGGCTCTACGATATTGACGCCGCCAGGGGCACGAATCTCGCCCGCAATTCCAGCCATGCACCCGTGCAATACGATTGGCAGGCGTGCGACGGCTTGGCCGAGAAAGTTTATCTGGACGGTGTCGGTAGCCAGCGTCGTAACAAGCCCGCCAGTGCATTCGAGTGCGCAACAGGGGCAGGTGGCCGAAGTCGTATAGAGCAGGCCTATGCAGTGCTTGTAGCGTTTCACAACAAATACCCGGACCGCACGGTAGATGTGAACTTGGTAGGGTTCAGTCGCGGCGCCGCCCAGGCGCGCGCGCTGTCCAACGTGTTCATCGAACGGGGCGTGCCCAAGCTCGATAGCCAGCGTCGACCCACCGGTGATTATCTGGTGCAACCCGGTCAAGCGACGGTAAACAAGCTGGCCATCTTCGATACGGTGGCGTCATACGGTAACCCGCTTACCGATTTTCATCTGAACAAAAACCTTGAAATCCACCGAAACGTCGCTTCTACCACGCACTTGATTGCGATGAATGAATACCGTGCGACTTTTCCGTTGACCAGTGCGCTGCGCAGTGATGACAACACGCGAATCGAGGAAATCAAGTTTGCCGGAGCACATTCGCAGGTAGGCGGCGGTTATAGAAACGATGTACTGGCTGCAGGCCCGCTTGCGCTCATGCATCAACGCCTCCAGGCGGCCAGCGTAGCGCTGGGACCTTTGTTACCTGCGGATGCATTGCGCGTAGAACAATACAATGCGCTGATCAGTGACCCGGTGCGGTTGCAGCAGGCGTTGATCGACTCTCGATTATCCGAGGGGAACGAGGCGTTCGAACTTGATGATGAAGGTGTCTACAAGGCTGTCGACAATAGCCCGTTCGCGCTCGAGCGCGGCACGTTCAGGCGCTGGGACAAACAAAAGCATCCTTTTGATCATGTCGTATCTGGACGCAAGGTGATTTATGAGAATGATCAATCGCTGTCCAAACCGCTGACACACATACGCAACGAAGCGCTGGCGCGATGGGCCAGGTCAGGCCAGGATGGACCTCTGGTTGAGCCCGTGGGTGTGGCGAAGTCCGAAGAAACACTCAAGCGGGGTGCCGATTTCGAAAGCAAGCTGGCAGCGCTAGATGCCAGCTGTCAGGCCCAGGTCGAGCAGCTCTCGGAACTGCTGACGCGCTCCCGGCCAGACGTCCCTTATCTACAGCAACTGGGACTGGCAGCTGTGCCAGTGTCATGCGCTGCACGCTACGCCGTAGTGAGGATCAACCCTGAAGGCTCCGCCGCATTCACTGACTTGGGCTTTGAGTACGAACTGGGCCGTATTCTCGAAGATGCCGCAGACGGTGCCAGAGCTACCGCGCCTCTCAAGATGGACCAGGCATTGCCATTGCACGACACCAATGGGAATGTTGTAGGCAGCCTGCAGGCCATGCATGAAGTCCCGCCGCGTGAGGATCAAGGGGTAATGATAGCGCTGGACATGCAAGGGGTTTCGATAGGGGCTCAGGCAGATTTTCTGCACGATGGGTTTCAGCAGGCAGCCGCTTGGGTTGCGCATCAGGAGCCGGGCCTGCATAGCAATGCATGGATAATACCGGGGAGGGACGGTCAGCCTGTTGGGCAGGCGTACATCGAAAAAGCTCCAGAGCATGACGTGCAACCCATTGTCGCTTGGGACGGCCCACAACCGTAAAGGTCCTGACCAAGCCGGTATAGCCTTTGAAGCCAGTTGGCTAGATAGGATTCGAAGCATCACAGGCTTACAATACGAGCACGACGATCACTGGATCGGGCAATTTGTCAGGGTTACGACATGAAAATCGAAAAGTATCAGCCAGGTACCTTTATCGAACTGGACGATATGGCGGGCGGCCGACGTGTGGCGATGGTGTGCAAAGATGGCGTGACTTATTGGGACTTGCTGGATGCAACAAGCTGCACGCCGTTATCCATCCATCCTTCTCTCAACCCCGTTGCGCTCGGTACCCTGGTGGAGTTCGCCCGGCGGCACGAACAAGAGAAAGCTTTGCAAACCTTGGTCGAAGTCATGCGCATCGCTTGTGATGAGCGTCTGAACGATGACCCGCTGTTCGTCATGCGAGCGCTTTGGTTTATAGCACGCAAGGCCAATGAGGAAGGGCTTGAGTTGGATGCCGTGACCCTTGGTTGGGCCTTCGAGCAAGCCCAGATTCAGGGCCAGGCTGCCAACGGTATCCACCAGTTCGCAGAGCGATACTGTTCAATGTAGCGCTTGGCTATTCGCGATTTGCTTCCTTCCACCGCGTTACCCCTTCCGACATGAGAAGGGGTATGCCCCACGCATATATGCGCATTCAAAACAAAGGCCTTGCCGCTTGTCGCGTTTTACTGACCCACGCGTTTGACGGCTTGCGCAGCATCCCGGGCAGTGCGTTTTATGGCCTTGACCACGGTACGTTTGTCATAGGTACAGCTGATGTATGTACTACCTGCCTCTGCCCGCAATGACAAGTCATGGTTACCGATTTCTTTTGTGTAGTGGCCCACGTCGTCCTGAGGGATGTCAGCCAGTTTGGCAACGGTCTCGATGCTCTCGCCTGAGAAGGCGCCGGTGAACTCGTTGAAGTCACCTTCACCATCGGTAGCCGAATGCACCGAGAGTTGCGTAATAGGGCGACCAAAAACATCAATGGGATTAGGTACGGTGTACTCGGCATCCGACAGGTCCGACGCCTGAACGATAACCTTGCCATTGGCCGCTCTGACCAGCTCGGCAAATTTCTCCGGCGTGATGGGCCGTTTGCAGGTCAGTACCTGGGCGATGCGTGCATTGGCTTCGGCAGGGTCGAGGGCAGCAGCCTGAGCGTTGATGCAGGCAAAGGCGGTAATCATAGGCAGTGCTAGACAAATAAATTTCATGTATCAGGTCCTTCTGGAATCAAATTCGTAAAGATGGGTTGTTAGAAAAATGTTTTTTCTGATGTTTCTAGTGTGCTTTAAGCCCTATGAATGGTCAAGAAACGCACATGATTAACGCTTTATTCATCTTGACGTTTGATACCCCAAAAATTCATACTCGCGCTCCTTGAAATCATTTTTCTGACAAGCCTTTTTGACATTCCAGTATCAGGATGCATCCAGTGCTTATCCTACTGCAATGGCTGGATCGGCTGACTGGCCCTGACAAGGAATGACGAGCCATGTCTTATCCACTGCCCCCTTCGATCCAGCCTGACCTACCCGCGCATGAGCGCCGCGTGGCTATGTGGTTGATGTCTGTCCCACTGTTAGGCGCCTTGCTTGCCTTTGCCGTTGCGGTGGTCACAACGCTTATGGGCGAGATGGTACAGGGTTCACCTCGTTTCTACGCCGCTGCTTTGTCCTACACACTGCTGGTGTTATGCGTGATGCTTCTGCCGGCTTATCTGGCGAGCCTGGGCTGGTATGTCTGGTGGACGCGCAAGGGTAGTGCGCGACGGCTGTACCTAGGGCTGTGGCTGGCACCGCTGATAGCACTGATGTGCGCGTGGTTTCCTGCCACATTGTTCCCGGATTTGCAGCCGCTGGGGCAAGCCCATACCAACCCTGTACGTACCTATCTACTGGCCGGTGCACTGACGCTTCTGTTGGGCTATAGCTGGTCCGCCGTCGTTTGCCTGTTATTGCGGTTTTGGAGAAATACATGAACGCTTGTCACACCCCGAAGCGCCGCTTGTTAACCGGGTTATTCGCTGGGCTGGGCATTGCATTGGCTCCGAAGGCTTTTGGCGGCTTCGAACTGATCGAGAATGTTGCACCGCCTGCGCCACATGTCACCTCCGCAGGGTTGAGCCAGGACACGGCCCAGCTGCAGCAGACCATTGCCGCGCTGCGCCAGGAAATCCAGAGCCTGCGAGTGCGCCTTGCAGCATCCGAGGCTGACGCGCAGGGTAGTCGCCAAGAGCTGCTGGCCATTCGCGCCCAGCAGGAGCAGATTCAAACGTCGATCAACCACATGACGTTGAATTTCGCCTTTGGACATTCCAGGTTCGGGCCAAGTGCCGCCGACGGCAAGGCGTTGGTGCAGGCTGCCAATGCCGCTGATCAAGTACACATCCTGGGCTACACCGATAGCGTCGGTACGCTAGAGGGCAACCGCCGCGTGGCACAATCCAGGGCGGAGGCGGCCAGATGGTACCTCGTGCGTCATGGCGTCGCGGCGCACAAGATCAGTGCGCAAGGGCAGGTTGGACACTACGCTGCGCCCAACGATACCGAGGCAGGACGCGCTGCCAACCGTAGGGTGGAATTCGAATTTGTACACAAACCCTGATGGCGAGGGGCTGTCCGACGTCTGCCCGCAGAGCAAGGAATCAAGGATGCATTCGCGCAAAGAACTCGAACAATTAGTGCGACAAGCCATCGGCGGCAACGTATTTGCTCAGGAAGGGGGCGGGTTTGTCGGAGTCATGGCCAGCAGCCGCGCAGCCGTTCAGAAGGACATACCGGCAGCATTCGAGATGTACACGCTGCTAGAACATTTTCTCGAGACACTGCCCATACGCTATGAAACGCTCGCCTACGAGGCCGGGCCGGTAGACCTCAAGCCCGGCATTGTCGTGGACCGCACAGGGAGCAAGATTCTGGCTTTGCTGCCCATCGAGGCCGGTCATTTCACCGAAGTGGCGTTTTGGTTGGCCGATGCATTGCCCAGCCGTGAGGTGAAAGCGATGGCGGGTTTGCTGGTATTGATGTTCACTGTGCATGCTCCTGAAACCATTTGCCATCTACTGCCCGAATGGACAGCTGCGTTCTATGTCCAAGGGAGTGCCGATCATTGTGTGCCAATCCTGGCGCTCAAGTCGGTACTCGAGGACGAGCGCTTCGGTGGGGACTGGGTGTCGGTGGCCGTTCACCGCCTAAGCGAATTCTCCCTGCCCCAGGCGCAAGCCCAGCAGGCAGTCGGGGCGCAGATCAAGACGACAAGCCAGGCACACCCTGGCGACACTGGCGTGGCGACCTGACGGCTGCCAGTGCACTGGAGGTTAGGTCATGGATCACAACTGGCAGGCACCCAAAGGCAACATGAAGCTCGATGGAGGCTACAACGGCTCCATGCAGCAAGCGATCGCCAACTTGGAAATCGGCCGTGATCAAGGTCGGCGGCAGGGGCAAAGTGAAGGTTTCGAGCAAGGGCGTGAGTACGGCTATGCCGAAGGTTGGAATGCCGGCATAGCCAGCGCCAACGAAAAACTGCACCCCCTGCGCGAGAACTTTCGGCTGTATTTCGACGAGGCAATAGAGCTGCGCGCAAAGCTGGTGCATCAGCAGAAGGTCATTGATGTGATGATCGAGCAATTGGCCAAGGCCGCGCAGGTCGAGACAGCTCGAGCTGAGCAGAGCCAGCACAATACGAGCGCTGAGGAAGTGACCCGTTTGCGTAACTCTGAGAGTCTTCAGGGGCGCATCATCGCGGCCATGGAGATGCAGTACAAAGCCACGTATGCGCAGTCATGCCAAAAGACGGAACAGTATAAACGTAGCCTTATATTCACCCATACTGCTCAAGTGCTTTTGCGAGAGCTAGTTGCCCCTGATACGCCTGAAGCCTCTCACATCAGGGCCCGGTTCGCCGAAATCTATCAGGAGCAGGTGGCCCAGAGCATGGAGCTGGGCGACGTCCAAGCGCCGCCAGAGCAGGACGATTTGTTTCGCAAGCATCTGCCCGAAACCCTGAGTTTCATCCAGCACATGCTGTGCCCCGATGCGCCGGTGACTAGGCCGCGTTCGTAACCGGCAGTTCAGGCGCTGTCCTGCTTCGCGAGCAGCGAGCAGTGCCTTAAACGCCGGTCCAGCAAAGACTGAGTTGATTTCAGTAGGGCGGTTGTTCCGAATGCTGCGTAGGGTAGGGTGCCTCGTGTCCAGGATTGGCGGACTGTTCGCCAGTCTCTTCAGGTTGCCCATCTACCGGCGCGCACACCAGTCCAGTGCGGACCTGGGCCGGATATTGCTGTACTTCATAGCCGTAGGCAGGCGGCTGGCGCATTTGCGGCGCTTGGCACACGCCTTGTACCGTGCCTTGGCGCGGCGTCGAGAAATCGCAGCTTTCTCCTTCATAGCGATTGGCGCATGAGCGATAAGCGTCAACCGGTGTGACCTGTCGTGGTACGGCCATATAGATGGTGCTGCGAGGCAACTCCTGCCATTGTCCTTCGGTGCTTTCTGGAAGCGGCTCCACGGGCGGCTGCGCATGCACGACACTGGTCATGACGATTAAGCCCGCTAACAACAGACTTGCCTTATGTGCTTTCACAGGTGGACTCCCGATTTCAGAGACCTGGTTCGTAATCCGAACCACTGGCACGTTCAGGCGCAGGATCGGTGTGGTCCAGGCCGGCATTCACTTCCACGCCGCGCTCCTTCATTTCCTCGATCATGTATTCGTAGCCCACCATGAAATGCGCCAGGTCGTAATTGGGATCGGCCTGCTTGATGCGCGATGTCAGTTCGACGATTTCCAGCTTTACCGGGTCTGGCGTTTCGTCAGTGTCCCAACCGCTGGAATTACGCTCGAGATTGTTCAAATGGAAGGCCTGGCTGAACGGTTTGTCAGCTACCGTTATTTCCCGGTTGAGCTTATGGTAGAGATCCTGGCCGCTGGCGCCTGCCTGCACGCTGGCGTCGACTACGCGAAGAAAGTCCCGATGGGCTTCGGGCGTGGCGGTTATTTCGTTCCAGTCGTTGTACACGGGCATTGCGTTCTCCTTGCAGGGCAGTTGGATGGTCGGGAGCGTGTGCACCTCAGGGCGCGAAGTCGTTGTCACGCGATGAGCCTGGCAGGCTGTTGCGAACAAGGTCGACGATGCCCTTGACCACTTCCTTGAGGCGTTCGGCAATGCGTTCCATGACTTCCCTGAGCCGTTCGATATGCGACTGGCCCTCACCGGCAAAGGCCGGAGTGTTGCCTGCGTCCTGGTGCATCTTGGCGCTGGAGGTTTCCAGCCGATCCTTGAGCTTCTCGTAGTGAGGGTTGCCCTCGGTTTCAGGGTTCAATAGCTCTTCCTGAGCGCGGCCATACTGCTTTGCCCACCCTGTAAGCGCCTTGTCCATGACTTTCTTGTTGCCTTGCGCCTCAGGTGACTGCGCAACGGCATTGACGAACGCCTGATGCAGGTCGCTGTATTCTCCGTCCGGCTTCATCTTTTCGATCACTTGCGGGACGGTAAGGCCTGCCTCATTGGCACGGTTTTCGATTTCCCGATGTACCTCGGGCATTTTGTCGGCCGCCCAGAATGCTTCATGGGCCTTGTGATAGTTGTTGCCCGCTTTCTCGACTTGGTCAACGCGATACTCCGAGAGCCGGGGCAGTACCGGCACCCGACCCTCCAATGCATCCGGTGTTGCCATGACAGGCGCTGTATCGCCTTTTTCGGTGCCCGAACCGCTTAGCGCGCCGGCCAGCGCGCTGGCTCCCTTGCCCAAGCCCTGCATGGCTGCGCCGGTTAGCGACGCAACACCCTCTGCCAATTGCGCAGTCCCTTTGAGCAGAGTCTCAGCACCATTCTCGGGGCGCTGAGGCAAGGCTATCGGTTTGGCTTCGTCACCCTTCAGCGAGTCGTTCATGCGTTGGATATCGCCGGGATCAAGTTTTGTTTGTTCTGGCTCTTTGGGTGACACCACGCTCATGATTGCCTGCAGTAACTCTGGGGCGAGGGAAGTGGCGGGCATGGCGGACGACTGAGCAGCTGGCAAGACTGAAGCCGATGTGGCAAACGGCAGGGTTTCAAGCGTTGCAGCGTCGATTGAGCGCGCGCGCCATGTTACCGCCGAGCCGACGCTTTCACTGGTTAGCATCATCGGCTCGCCCGCCTTGACCGCCGTTTCCTGCATCGCCTGCTCCAAACCAGGGGCCCATAGCGTCTGCTCACCCGCATCGGTCTTCAAGATGACGTAATAATTGCCCTGATGCGTGGAGTCGTCTTCAGAAGGCGCTGCACCGTGATGGACCAAAATGCCCGCATAGCGATGGTCGGCCTGGGCTTGTACCCTTGCAGCCGAATCAGCGATGGATGAAGCAGGCTTGGCGGTGTCTTTGGGTTCCATCTGTTTCTACCTTTCGTATGCGCCGCATTATCTAATGGATCTGGTAACAGCTCCTTTCTGAGCGCGATCTCGTGCCCATTCGGTCTGTGCCCGTTGACCTGCCAATTTCTGCGACGCGTAAACGGCAAGCAGTGCTTCAACTTTTTCTTTCTTGCGATAAATCGCTTCCGAGAGATAGTTACTAACCCCTACCGCTCGGTTGTAGTCGACCCAGAGGGCGCGACTGGAAACGTGGGTGATACTGGTGTTCCACTCTGCATCGCTAAACCGCCTGGTGGCTTCAGTCGTCAACATTTCAGCGACCGACATCGTGTCATACCCACCTATGGGTGGAGTAGGGAGCGCACCGTAACCATCGGCATCGGACAGATACGCTGCAGGTACCTTGCCGTCAGCCTGCGCCAGCGCCGCGTCGGCGTTGGCAGCTGCCACTTGCACAGGTTCCACTGTCGAGTCCGGCTGCACGCCACCTGATGGCACGTTGCCGAACAGGATTTCGTGCTGGGCCTTGGTGTCCTTGCCCAGGATCGGATAATGCTCTGGGTGTCCGTCTTGAATAGGGTAAGTTTGGCAGAAATAGGGGGCTGGGTCAGTTTTCCAACCAATGTCTGCCTGGCGGTTGAACACAGGCGCTAGCTGCCCGGCATTGAAGGGACCCTTGTGCGCGTTTTCAGCGAACGCCTTGGCACGGGCCGAATCCTTGGCAGCCGTTCCATAGGTGAAGTGAAGGTGCTTGACCATCGATGCGCTGGGTGTGTTGCCTGACAAGCCCAGTTGTTGCCCGGGTTTCACCGTGACCCCGCGCTTGACCCCATTGGCGAAACCGCTCAGGTGGTAATAGGCCACCACGTCGCCATTGGCGCGTTCGATCAGCACGGCGTTGCCGGCCGAGCCGCGCAGGCCGGCAAAGACGATTTTGCCTTCGGTGGTTGCGTAAACCGGCTGTGACGAGCCGCTGGTGGAAAAGTCCAGGCCATCGTGCATGTGCGCTTTCTTGTTGGCTGAGCCAAAGTTGCCTGCACCACCGCCACGGAACTTGCCGAAGCGCCCTGAGACGACTTCTTTGTCCGTAGGAGACACCATGCATGTGTCTGCAAGGGTTGCTTGGGCTATGGCAATCATCGTGATGGCAACCATGCCACGCATAACGGTTGTGTTCATGCGGGATGCTCCGTCACCTGACGCTCCGTTGTACGTTCTGTTTGGCTGCATCTTCAGCCGCTTCGCTGGTGCGTGCCTGTGCCCCACTGCTGGTCACTTGCATCGAAACCAGTGAGGCCAATTGGGCCTCCATGTTTTCGTACTGGCGGTACTGTTTTTCCAGAATCGCCAAGTCCAGAGCCTTGATTTTCAGCAGCTCGACCAGGGCCCCGCGTTCGTTCTGGGCAGCCATTACGCGTGCCCAGTTGTTGTACTCACTCGTATTTCCCGAGTAGCGCTTGACCTCTGTGCGAAAGTGCTGGGCGAGGGGCAGGTCAATGCCCGTTTCCTTGCCCTCGACGCCTGAATAATCCAGCTGGATGGCCTTCAAAGTCGCGATGGCCGGCGATACCAGTGCATCTTTGCGGGCCTTCGACAGCGCATAGTCAGCGGTGGCTGCCGACTGCCCGGCCGCTGCAGGCACCGGGCCATCGGGCAGCCCTGCGACGTTGTTCACGAAGCTGACTTTGGCGCTGTATAAAGGCTCATCCTCCATGGCAGGTTCGAACAGCGTGGCCACGGTAAGATCGGCCCCCGGCATGGAGCCTACACCCTTGCACAGACCAGAGTCGGCTTGGTCTTGAGTGCAGAATGACTGGCGAGCCTTGAGCAGAGCCGCTTGTGTAGCAATAGGATCGGCGTAGGTGCCGGGTGCTGCGGCCACTTCGGAGCGAACCCGCTGGCGCACCTCGGTTGCCATGTCTGCATCCCGGTTACTGATTACCTGGCGCGCGGCATAGACCGTACAGGGCGAATAACCTTGTCCAAATTCACCGCCATAATCGAAGCGCGCCTGCTTGACCCGCTCCGTCTGAGCCAGAACGTTAAGAGCGTTCGCTGTCTGCAGGGCGGAGTTGCGACCGGCCTCTGCCATGGTATTGGCTGACAACGCCTTCTGCTTGGTCAAGACGGCTATGGCCGACGTCAGGCGTTGGCTTTCGGTCTCGAGCAGCGCCGACAACGACGCGTCCACTGTCGACATGGCAGCATTGAGCGTCTGCGTGGCGATGGTGAAGGCGGGCGCGACTACTGTCTCTTGATACTGGGGCGGGCAGTAAGCCCATGCCAACGTTGACGTGAGTGCCAACGAAATGCCAAATGACACCTTCCACTTGCGCGACTCGCGTGACGGGTCGAAATCCTTTTTCATGTCCACCTTACTTCACCTGCTGCTTGGCGGTTTCTGAAAGGACCTTTTGGTAGCGCATTTCCAAAGGCCCCGCCATGTTGTCCGAGGAGGCAACCACCAGGGAGGCCAGGTTAGCCAGCAGACGCTGGTTCTGCTCATACTGCTGATGGTGTATCCAGACTTCCAGTCCGCCCATCTTGGCGGCCTCTACCAGCAACCCACGTTGGGTCTGACGAGCGAGGTTGCCCGACCACTGCTGTGATTCCTTGCCCCCGAAATACTGATTAACGCGCAGACGCAGAACTTCATTCGGAGACTTGCCACCGAACTCCTTAGTGCGAGTGTTTGCCGCGTCGATCATCGCCAAGCTGTAGGTGGGTACCGACAGCAGCGCATCCTTGCGATTCTTCTGTGCCAAATAGGCTTCGCCGGCTGGTGTGCCACCGGCATTCTTGTCCAATGCCTGGTCAGGCGGGCCGATCACGTGCTGTATGTAGGCGGTACGGGCGTCAGTGGTCAGCGAATCGGCATCTGCTGGCTCGAACAGCAGCGCGGCGTTGGTGTCGCCGCCTGGTAGCGGACTGAGCGTACACAGGTTGGCATCGGCCTCCGCCTGTGTGCAGAACTTTTCACGATGATTATTCAACCGTTGTTGCATGGCGTCAGGCGCCGATTTGACCAGCCGCCCTGGCGAGGCGTCCAGCGTGCCGACCGCCTGTTTGGCTCTGGCGGCCATGGTCGTGAAGGCCAGATCCATGGATTTGTTCTTGGCCACGGTGCCGCACGGATCGAAGCCTTGGCCAGTGCCTGCGTTGAAATCCAGCCACGTCTTGGCCAGTGCAGAGTTTTCCTGCTGCGCCCGAATGGCGTTGACCAGCTGTTCGGCGGTCTGCCGGTTATTGTCCGCGACCACGTTGGCAGACAGTGCTTCTTGCTTGGTGGCGATAGCCACTGCCGAGATGATCTGCTCGAACTTGTAGGTCATCTGGCCACCGAAGCTGGTGCCGAATGCCCCGATGTTGGCCGAGACCGAAGCGGTCAACATGGCCAGTTGCGCCTCTGTCCACGCCTCTGCCGGACCGAACCCGTACAACGCACCGTAGCAAACGCTGGACATCAAGGTCGACCCTGCGACGATGCCTGCTATCTTGAGTCGAAAATTCATATCACTGCCCTGTGAGCATGGGTACGCGACGGTCAGTCACTTGCCCAACGAGAGAGTTGGCTGCCATGGCGCTGCTGGCCGAAGCGGCCAACTGCTGCGCCTGCGCGGCGTTGCAGGCGGCCGTTTTGCAATCGATATGCGCCTCGGCTCGCTGGTCGGTGATCATGGCCGCGTAAGCCAGTGCCGCCGTTTCGCCTTCAGGTGCGAGCGTCCGCTCGCTGAAAGGACCGGCGTAGTCGGCATCCCAGCCCTGCATTCCGTTGGCGTTGAGTGCACACATGCCCTGCCTGGCCTCGGAAACCGTGCAGTAAGTTGTACGGTGCATGGACAAGGTTTGTTCGTCGGCACTGGCGCGCGAGCCTACGCGCTGAGATGCGTATGAAGCCATCAGATGCGCGGCGTCCTTGTCGCGCTGAGACTGGGCTTCGACGAACAGTTTGCCTTGTTCCTGTGCGGTGCATTTGATCGTGACAGGTTGTCCTACGGCCGGATCGAACGATGAGACTGCCTTGACGGCGCGGTTCGACATATCGATGGCACCCACCGCATTGGCCAACTGTTTCTTGGCGTCGGCATCCATCTGCGAAACCACATTGGCCGACAGCGCTGTCTGCTTGACCGAGATCGCCCACGCACTCATTTCCGTTTGCATGGTGCTGATGAATGTAAGTACCGAGGCCCAGGACAAAGCCTGTGCGGGCAATGCCACTGCGGCCGTGCTGAGTCCGATAGCCAGAGCTGCTGCAATTTTCTTCATACCATGGACCTTAGTTGAACAGGCCTGCGGCCGAGCTGGGCGACCCGCTGCTGCTTGATGAGGAGCTGGCACCGCCACTTGAAGATGCGCCGGACGAGGTACTAGGTGCCGGTGCTGGGGTACTGGACGCAGCTGGGCTGACTGTGGTCGGGGCGGGGGTCGTCCCAGCACCTGTGCCGCCGCCGAAGTCGGTCTGGACGTAATTGAACGGGTTTACATCCACGGTGTAAGTGGCTTCGTACCCAGCTGCAGGCTTGTGATAGCTCGCACCCAGCTCAGGATCCAGGGTACTCATGCCTTTGCTGACCATGCCGTTGGTAAGCCCGTTGAGGTCGCCGATGGAAGTACCGCTGCTGACTTTGCCAATAGCTTGGTTGATGGGCGTGGTCACCATCGAGGCGACTTGCTGCACGGCAGTGCACACTTTCTTCTGTGCGTACTTCAATACCGCCTGCTGGGCCGACGCCAAGATCGCACCCAGGCTTGGGATGGATCCTGATAGATCGAACAGACTGCCGAGCCCGCCGAAGCAGTCTGCCGTGGCACTGAACAGCGATTCGACGTTAGGGGTTGCCGCAGACAGCTCGGTGTGAATCAACAGCGCATCATTGATGGCCGCGCCAATCGAACCTTCTTTTTGGCCAGTGGCGCAGTCTTCTGCGTCCGCCTTGATTGCGTCTGCGACTACTGAGTTCTGTTGGGAGATCAGCTCGCTGGATGTGGCTCCCAAGCTACTGGTTGCAGCCAAAGCGGGTGCCGCCATCAGCCACAGGCCCAGCACACTGCCTAATGCTGCGCGAGTACCCACAGATTGACCTGCCGCTGCTCCAAGCGTGCGCTGTCCGTTATACATCTGCGTAATTCTCCATGATCTGTGAAATCTCGCACAGGCGCTCGTTTGAGAAGATCTCGCTGAGCAATCGGGCCTTGGTGAAAACCTCCAGCCGCTGTCGGAATACGCTCAATTCAAGAGACTCAGAGGCGTTGTCCGCTAGCAAAGGGGCCAGCGCGGGCTTGAAGGCATTATTTTGTTGGATAACGTACTGCAATAGGTAGGTGCAGCGTGCGGTGGTCAGGTGGGCCAGCATTTCGGCAAATGGACGAAGCACTTGGTGTAGTGAGCTGGCACAGCCATCCACCAAGTCCTGGACCTCCTGCATCAATAGCTGAATGTCGAACTGCGGCGCCCCATCAGCATGGTCTTGATCGATCGCCCAGCGATCGAGCGTGTTCATGCTCAACAGTAAGGTCTGTAGCTGGGCACTGTGGGGTTCCCTGGCAAAGTGACCCATCACACCCTTGCCCGTTAGGTCGAGCGACTCGATGGTAGGCGTAGGTGAGCCTTTGAAGCAGTATGTGTCCATTCCCTGTACCTGACGAAAGCATATGTAAATACGCTTAAATGCATCCTGTTTTTAATTCTGTATCAAAAATACTGGCGTATCAACTTTTTGACAAGAAAATTACTTAGTCGCGGTAGGGCATTTGGCCAGCACTGTACGGCATTTGTTGGTTGTTGGCCGACGCAACCCTCTGTGGATCAACCGTTGTAGCCGCTCCAAAATTTATTCCCGCCCTGGGCTACCATCCGATGGCGTTATGCAATTAAATGCGCCACCCGGACAACTATTCCGGCCAGGAACTGTCACTCACAAAACCTCGGTCATAGTGTGAAGGTGTCCGCTTTCACCACAGGAGCTCAGATACATGGCAGCACTGCAAAGCAGTACGTTGGAAGCGGTCGAAAACAACCAGGAACAGCTGCTGACCCAATGGGTGGCGGGCCTGGAAGCCAACGGTGCCACGCGCAATATCAAGGAACAGGTCGTCGCCCAGGAAACCCGCGATTTTCTGCGCCTGCTGGTGCAGGGGCTCAAGGGCCAAGGTGGCGCCAACCTGGCGGCCGCCGATTGGGAAGCCGTGCGTCGGTTCCTCGAAAAGCTTTCGTCGTCGCGCGCACAAGTGGGCCATGACTCCCACCAGACCGTGCATTTCATCTATGCCCTGAAACGCCCGCTGTTCGCCTTGCTGCAGTCGCACTACAGTGCCGACCCTGCAACCCTTGCCGAAGAGCTCTGGCGCGTATCCGAGCTGCTCGACAGCATGGGCATGCACACCATTCGTACCTACCAGGCGAGCCGTGAAACCGTCATTCGCCGCCAGCAGGAAGAACTGCTGGAGCTGTCCACGCCCGTGGTCAAGCTGTGGGACGGCGTGCTGGCATTGCCACTGATCGGTACCCTGGACTCCCAGCGCAGCCAGACCGTCATGGAGTCGCTGCTGCAACGCATCGTCGACACCGGTTCGGAAATCGCCATCATCGACATCACCGGCGTGCCCACCGTGGACACCCTGGTAGCGCAGCACCTGCTCAAGACCGTCACGGCCATTCGCCTGATGGGGGCCGACTGCATCATCAGCGGCATCCGCCCACAGATCGCACAGACCATCGTGCACCTGGGCCTTGACCTGGGCACCCTGACCACCCAGGCCAACCTGGCCGACGCCCTGAAGCTGGCCCTGACCCGAGTGGGCAGCGACCTCGGCCAGCGAGCGTAAGCCATGGAGCGCATCCCGATCCTGCAGATGGGTGAATTCCTGCTGGTGACCATCCAGGTGGACATGCACGACCAACTGGCCCTCACCCTGCAGGAAGACCTCACCGACCGCATCAGCAGCACCTCCGCCCGCGGCGTACTCATCGACATCTCGGCGCTGGACATGGTCGACTCCTTCATCGGGCGCATGATCGCCAGCATCTCGGGGCTGTCACGCATCATGGACGCCGAAACCATGCTGGTCGGCATGCAGCCGGCCGTGGCCATTACCTTGGTGGAACTGGGCCTGACGTTGCCCGGTGTCAGTACGGCCCTGAACGTGGAACGCGGCATGCAGGTGCTGCGTCAGCGTGTGAGCCGCAAATGAACGTGCGCAACAGCGGCAGCCTGCCGGTGCGCATCGAGCAGGATGTGGTGCTCGCCCGCCAGCTTGCCCGCAAGTTGGCGGGCGAATGCGGTATGCGCCTGGTCGACTTGACCAAGCTGGTCACCGCCGTCAGCGAACTGGCCCGCAACACCGTGGTATACGGCCATGGCGGCGACATGGATTGGCAGGTGCTGGAGGACTTCGGTCGCGTGGGCCTGCGCCTGCATTTTCGTGACGAGGGGCCTGGCATCCCTGACATCAACCTGGCGTTGACCGATGGCTGGACCTCGGGCGGTGGCATGGGCCTGGGCCTGACCGGCGCGCGGCGGCTGGTGGATGAGTTCGAATTGGACACCGCGCCTGGCCAAGGCACCCGCGTGACGATCACACGATGGGTTTGAGCATCGCTGCCAGCCAGACCTGCGTCGTAGCTCTGGCTGACCCTACCGACATCGGCCATGGCCGGCGAGTGGCGCAGAAACTGGCCGAGTCCCATGGCTTTGACGAGTCAGACGCTGGGCGTGTGGCATTGGTGGTGACCGAACTGTGCACCAACGTGCTCAAGCACGCCGGGCATGGCGAGTTGCACCTGCGGGCGCTGCCACGCGGCGACGGCAGGTTTGGCATCGAAGTGCTGACCATCGATCGCGCCCAAGGCTTCGATACCCAGTCCTGCCTGGTCGACGGCTATTCGTCGGCTGGCACGCAAGGTATCGGCATGGGCGCCATTGCACGCGTGGCTCAAGTGTTCGACGTGCACGCCGATACCCGTGGGGCCGTGGTGCTGGCGCGCTTGCATGCACAGGCGGATCAGGGCGCTGACCATCGCTTTGGCGTCAGTCAGCATGCACTCAATGGCGACCCGTGCTGCGGTGACACCTGGCACCTGGCCTTCGACGGGCAACGGATGAGCGCCCTGGTGATCGACGGGCTGGGGCATGGCAGCGAAGCCGAAGCCGCGGCTCAAGCGGGCGCTGCGGTGTTCGCCCAGGCACCGTTCGCCAGCCCTCAGCAGCAGCTGTTGGCCATGCACCAGGCAATGGCGGGCACCCGGGGTGGCGCCGTGGCCTTGGCGCAGTATGACGCGTGCAATGCACGACTGAGCTTTACCGGCGTTGGCAACATCGGTGCAAGCCTGGCCAATGGCGCGCAATCCCGAGGCTTGGCTTCGATGCCTGGCATCGTCGGCGGACAATTCAGAAAAACCCAAGTGTTCGACTACGCTGACCTGAACGGAAATGTGTTGATCATGTACAGCGATGGCCTGCAGTCCCGGTGGAACCTCAATGACTACCCTGGGCTGGTGCATCGCCATCCGGCAGTGATCGCTGCCGTTTTGCACCGTGACTTTTGCCGAGGTCGGGACGATGTCACCGTACTTGTCATCGACCTGGAGCTGCCGAATGTCTGACGCCGCACTCATAGCCCGCTTGCAAGCTGAAAACGAGGCCCTGCGCGCCGAGCTGGATGAAACCAACCAAGGGGTGTTGGCGCTGTATGCCGAGCTGGACATCCAGGCCGAGCACCTGCGCCAGGCTTCGGATCTCAAGAGCCGTTTTCTGTCCTACATGAGCCATGAGTTCCGCACGCCGCTGGGCTCGATCCTGAGCATCACCGGCCTGCTCACCGATGAACTCGACGGGCCGTTGTCGCCTGAGCAGCACCGTCAGGTCACTTTCATCAGCACTGCCACCCGTGAGTTGTCCGACATGGTCGACGACTTGCTCGACCTGGCCAAGATCGAAGCCGGGCGCATCACCATTTCGCCTGCCTGGTTCGACATGCTCGACCTGTTCGCGGCGCTGCGGGGCATGTTCAGGCCCATTGTCGATGCCTCGGCCGTGGACCTGATCTTCGAAGAACATGCGGGCCTGCCGCGGCTGTACACCGATGATAAGAAACTGGCGCAGATCCTGCGTAACTTCATCTCCAATGCCTTGAAGTTCACCTCCCAGGGCGAAGTGCGTATTTCCGCCCGCCTGGAAGGCGCAGACAGTATCCGTTTCGCCGTGAGCGATACGGGTATCGGCATCGCGCCTGAGCTGCTGGGTACCCTGTTCGAAGACTTCGCACAGGTCGACTCGCCGCTGCAGAAGCGCTTGCGCGGTACGGGCCTGGGCCTGTCGCTGTGCAAGCGGTTTGCAGAACTGTTGGGTGGTCACGTGGGCGTGGAGAGCGAGCCGGGCGTGGGTTCGTGCTTCTTCGTGGTGATCCCGCTTGCCCTCGCCTCGGAGAGCCCTCAATGAATGCTGACGTGCGCCTGCTGATCGTCGATGACAACGTCGCCACCCGCTATGCCATGCGCAGGCGCCTGGCGGTGCATGGCTACCAGGTACTCGAAGCCGGTACGGGCGGCGAGGGCCTGGCGCTGATCCAGGACAGCCAGATCGATGCCCTGATTCTCGACGTGAACCTGCCGGACATGAGCGGTTTCGACATCGTCCGGCTGCTGCGTCAGGACCCACGCACGGCCCTGTTGCCGGTGATTCACGTCTCGGCCGCCTCGATCCAGAGCGGCGACATCATCACCGGCCTGAACGCCGGCGCCGACGCCTACCTGATTCACCCGGTCGACCCGGACGTATTGCTGGCCACCTTGCGCACCTTGCTGCGTGTACGCGACACCGAACGGGCGCTGCGCCAGAGCGAGGCACGCTTTCGTGAAATCTTCACCAGCGTGTCGGCGCCGATCGCCGTCATGGATGCCCAACTGAAGGTGCACGAATGCAACCAGGCCTTCAGCTACCTGATTCAGGACAACCGCCATCCCGAGCACCTTCAAGAATGCTTCGCCGACGGGCAGGAAGCGGCGCTGGCCAGCCTGCGCGAGCACTTGCTGGCCGGCGAGCGCTGGCAGGGCACCTTGAGCATGCAGGTGCACGGCCATGTGCGCGAAACCGACTGGCAGCTCTCGCCGTACCAGGCGCCGGGTTTGTGTCTGGTGTTCGTCGAAGACATCACCGAACACCGTCACCGCGAGCGCTCGCACCTGGCGCGGCTGGATGACGCCACCAGCCAGCTGGCCCATGAAGTGGCCGTGCGCGAACGCACCGAGGCCCAGTTGCTGCAGTTGCAGAAAATGGAAGCACTCGGCAGCTTGACCGGGGGCATCGCTCACGACTTCAACAACTTGCTGACCGGCATCATCACCAGCCTGGAACTGATCTGCAAACGGGTGGCCGAGAACCGCGTCGACAAGGTGCCGCGCTACGCCGAAGCTGCGCTCAGCTCGGCCACCAGCGCGGCGTCGCTGACCCATCGCCTGCTGGCCTTTGCCCGCCAGCAGCCGCTGGATACCCGGCCGGTGGACGTCAACCGCCACGTGCGCTCGCTCGAAGAACTGCTCACCCGCACCATCGGCGAGCGCATCACGCTGACCTTGAACCTCTCCACGCAGCCTGTCATTGCGCTGGTCGACCCGGTGCAGCTGGAAAGCGCGGTGCTCAACCTGGTGATCAACGCCCGCGATGCTTTGCCCAAGGGCGGCAGGATCTGGCTCGACACGGCCGCCATCTGGTCCCAGGAAAACCCCAACCTGGCCGATGGTCCCTATGTGATGGTGAGCGTGCGTGACAACGGCACCGGGATCGAGCCTGCGCTGCTGGACAAGGTGTTCGACCCCTTCTTCACCACCAAGCCCGTTGGCCAGGGCACCGGGCTTGGGCTGTCGACCATCTACGGCTTCGCCCGCCAGTCCAGCGGCCACGTGATGCTCAGCAGCGTGATGGGGCAGGGCACTGAAGTGGCGCTGATGCTGCCGGCCAGCGCACAGGCAGCCGTGCCCGTGGTGCGCGAGCGTGGGCTCGACCTGCAAGGTAACGGCGAGCATGTGCTGATCGTCGAGGACATGGCGTCGGTGCGGCTGTCGGTGGCCGAAGCGCTAGCCGATGCCGGCTACCACTGCACACTGGCCTCGACCACCGACCAGGCACTGGAGTACCTGCGCGACGACCCGAGCCTGGACCTGATGCTGACCGACGTTGGCCTGCCAGCGCTCAGCGGCCGGGAGCTGGCTGACCTTGCCCGTGGCTACAGGCCCGACCTGCCCGTGCTGTTCATGACCGGGTATGCCGATGCCGCGCTGGACCGGCAGGCGTTTCTCGGCGATGGCATGGACATGCTGATCAAGCCCTTCCGCATGGGTGAGCTGCTGCGCAAAGTGAAGCAGGCTATCCGTAAGGCGTAGGAGGCAACCTACAATCGAAGTTAATTAATCTGAAAATAAATGAGGTGTTTTCTCATTCTCGTTCGGCAGGTAGGGAAGGCCGGAATACAGGCCGTCCGCCGACACGCTACGGAGCGAGAGAATGAGTTCTACCCCGGTTTCACCGCGCCACCCCCTGAACCGAGCCCTGCGTGGCGCCCTGCTCGGGCTAGTAGTAGGCAGCCATGTTCTGCCAGCCCTGGCCCAGCCTGCGGCTACCGACAGAAGCAGCCCGCTCAAGCAGTGGAACATTCCGGCAGGCCCGCTGGCGCCAGCGCTCGATCGTTTTGCCCGGGAAGCCGGCATCAGCCTGTCGTACGACGCGCGAACCGTGGCCAACCAGACGACGTCGGGCGTCCAGGGCACGCTGGGTACCTCGGCGGCCTTGTCCTCGTTGTTGCAGGGCAGTGGCCTGCAGTCGGAACAGCAAGGCCCCAACGCCTACCTGCTGCTGCCCCAGCCCAAGCCGGCCGGCCCGCTGGAGCTGGGCGCCACGGAGGATTACCGCCTGGCCCCGGTGATCATCAATGCCAAGGTCAAGGCCAGCGCCGACGACGACACCAACTCGGTTGTGGCCAAGGAACTGTGGGTGGGCGGCAAGGTAGCCACCAGTATCCTCAACACCCCGGCGTCGGTGTCGGTGGTGACCCGCAAGGAAATGGAGCAGCGCAGCGTCAGCACCACCGAAGAAGCGCTTCAGTACACCCCAGGGGTGATCAGCGACTTCTACGGCTCGGATGACCGTAACGATTACTTCCAGATTCGCGGCTTCCAGGCCACCACCTACCGCGATGGCCTGACGCTCAGTTCCATGCGCGGTGTGCGCGAAGACCCTTACGCCTACGAACGTATCGAAATCATCCGCGGCGCCAACTCCACCCTGTTCGGCCCGGCCGACCCGGGCGGCTCGGTTAACTTCGTGACCAAGCAGCCGCGGTTTGAGCGTTTCGGCCAGGGCTACGTGACCTATGGCTCGTACGACCATGCCGAAACCGGCATCGATGTCGGCGATGTGCTCAATGAAGGCGGCACCGTGGCGGGACGCTTCACGGCCAAGCTGCAGGACAGCGACCGCGAGTACGATCATTCCCGCGACGACAGTCGCCTGGTGATGGGTGGCCTGACCTGGGCGCCGACCGACTTCACCTCGGCCACCGTGGTGCTGGACTACCTGAAGACCAACAGCTCGCCCAACAGCGGCGGCTACCCGCTGGACAAGGAGTATGACCGCAGCAAGTTCTTCGGCGAGCCGGGCTACAACTTCCATGACGTCGAGCGCACCAGCCTCTCCGGCAACATCACCCACGACTTCGACAACGGCTTCGTACTGCGCGGTAACCTGCGCTACAGCGAGCTGACCGACGACTTCGGTTATGCCTACTTGAGCGACAGCCCTTCGCGGGTGGGCACGACCATCCCGCGCTACGTGTTCGGCACCGACAGCGACGCCGACCAGCTCAACGGCAACCTGATGCTGCAATACGATGCGCAGTTCGAGCACATCGACAGCAGCACCCTGGTCGGGGTGGAGTACCTCGATTCCTCCACCAAGCAGCGTTCGGTCTACAGCCTGGCCACCCCGATCGACATCGCCAACCCAGTGTTCACCGGCGTGCCGCGTGGCATCGAACCCTACAGCCGCAAGAAGCAGGACGTGACCACCAAGGCCGTGTTCATGCAGCAGAACCTGTCGTTCTACGACCGCGTCATCGCCACTGCGGGTGTGCGCAACGACTCCATGGATCTGTCCAGCACCGAGTACGTGGGCGGTGCCGCCAAGCAGAGCGACGACCTGTCGGAAACCTCGTATCGCGCGGCGCTGACCTACATCGTGAACGACGAGGTGTCGACCTATGTGAGCATGGTGGAGTCGGTGTCGCCGCCGCAGGTGGGCGTGACCCCGCAAACCGGCAAGCAATACGAAGTGGGCGTGAAGTACTCACCCATCGGCATGGACGCGATGTTCTCGGCGGCGGTCTATGACCTGACTCAGGAAAACGTCACCATCGCCGTGGTACTGCCCAGTGGCATCATCGAACAGCAAACCGTTGGCGAGTCCCACGCCCGCGGCCTGGACCTGGAGGCCAAGGCCCAGGTCACGACCGATATCAGCGTGATCGGTGCTTATTCGTACATGGACACCGACGTGAAACGCGGCTCGCTGTATGACGGCTCCTCGCTCAAGGGCAACGCCTTCGCCACCGCGCCCAAGCATTCGGCGTCATTGTGGACGTACTACGACATCCCGGAAACCGACGTGAGTGTTGGGCTGGGTGCACGGTATGTGGGGACTTACTACATGGACGCGGCCAACACCAAGAAGACCGATGGCACCACGTTGTTCGATGCGGCGTTCAAGTACCAGATCGCCAAGGGCACCGACCTGGCGGTGAACGTGAGCAACCTGTTCGATGAGCAGCACGTGGTGGGCTCGGGGACGGCCGATTATTACAACCCAGGGCGTGAGGTGACGGCGCGGGTGAGTTATAGCTGGTAACTGTTCTGTGGGCGGCCTCGTGCCGTGGGGTGGGAGCGGCCTCGTGCCGCGATGGGCTGCGCAGCAGCCCCAGGATCTCAGCTGCGCAGCTGAAA